>CAWKMR010000051.1:0-48432 GCA_963850705.1 uncultured Alphaproteobacteria bacterium
GCTACCGCGGATCGACGACGCGGCCCTGGAACAGCACCGCGCCGGTCGTATCGTCGACCAGGTAGTAGAGGAACGGGCGGTCGACCCGGAACTGCAGCGGCTCGACCGGCTTCGGCGCGGCGCTGGTGACGCGGATGCCGATGGCGGTCGCGGCGGCGGCTTCGGTCGACTTCCTCGGACACCTCGATCACCGCGCGGTGGACGATCTGGTCGATGTAGGTCGGCGCCTGCTTGCGGCGGCAGGCCGGTCAGACCTGAGAAGTCGGAGCGGCTCGCATCGAACGGAAGCGTCATGCCAAGCTTCTGGAACACGTCCTTGAGATCGGCCGCATATTCCGCCTTGAAGCGCGGCAGCATGAGAATGACCGGCCGCGGCGGCTCCTTGCGGAGCGCGGCCAGCATCTGCGCGAGCTCGTCGTGGTCGAGCCGGCGCGCGACGTCGCCAAGCCCGTCCACCTCGTTCGGCAGCGCGATCACCATCGCCAGCGAGCGCACCGCATAAGGCAGCCGGATCGCGCGATAGCCCTCGCGCGACACCACCGCATGGTTGCGTCCGCTGCAGCATGGTCGGGACCATTTCCTGGCGGCTGCGCGTCAGGCTGAAGAACTCCTGCCTGGTGAGCTTCTTGTCGAAGGCGAGCGCCCAGCGCGACTTGAAATAGACCGCGTTGACCAGGATCACGTCGGACAGCTTCTCGAGGATCTTCTCGATCTTGCCTTCGGTGCGCTTGCTGACCCAGCCGTTGACGGTGTCGAGGCTCGCGCCGCTGGAACACTTCCGCGGCGTAGCGGTCCTTGAGCAGCGCCGCATAGTCCTTGGCGACATGCACCGCCGGCGATCATCAGCGCATTGGCGACCAGGAGCTTGGCCGACGGCGGAAAGCGCGGGCGTCGCCACGCAGATGTCGCCGTCCCGGCTCGCCGGGAACGGGCAGTCGCCGCTCCGCCGTGGGCTGCGCCTCGCAGCGCTCGCCGGCGAGCCGCATGCTCGGCGGGCAGGTCGGCGGCATGTCGCTCTTGTCGTAGCCGTTGAGGATCGCGATCGCCGACGCATTGGCGTCGTTGATCTGCGCCGCGCGCGAGGCTGTGCTGGAGCACGGCGGCCATCTCGCGCTCGGTCTCGCCGCGCGCGCCGGCCAGCGCCATCGCCATGGCGGTGCCGATCGAATAGGGCGAGAACACGATATTGCCGGGGCCGGCGGCGAAGTCCCGGAACAGCGCCTGGCCGGAGCGCGTTGTAGGCGCGCGTGAGCGCCGGCACGTCGGCCCGGCCGGCGCTCCTGCGCCGCCGCGCCTGGCGGCGACGCCGCAGCCAGTAGCGCCGCGGCTGCCGCACAATCGGGCCGGCGCGGCGTCTTGCGATCGGCATGGGTACTCTCCTCAGGCGCCCCGTCGGCCGCGATTTGCCGCAGGAATTGCATCGAAATCATGATTGAGCCGGGCGCCGCGACACCGTGCTGCGCGCGGTAACGCATCGCAACGGTCAACGTCCCGGAATCACCGCAACAAGACGGGTGACGGCGGAACCGCCGCCGGCTATACAGCAGCCGTCCGGAGCGGCCGTCCGGCAGCCTGCGCCATGCGTCGAATTGGGCAGGAAAATTAATTGGTTGGGACGACCCTCGGCCGGGCCCTTGCCGCCCTCGCGCGGCGCGGGTCAGTTAGGGGTCTCTGGAGCGCCGATTCGTCCTGCGGAAGCCGCACCCGCAGGGAAGGAGGATCGAAAGTTCGACATGCCGATCACGCTCCTCGACTTCATCCTGATCGGCGTCATGCTGGTGTCGGCGCTGCTGGCCATGATCCGCGGCTTCATGCGCGAAATCCTGTCGATCGCCGCCTGGGTGATCGCCGCGGTCGCGACGCTCTACGCCTATTCGCGCCTCCTCCCCTACGCGAAGACCTACTTCAACAACGACATCATCGCGGCCGGCGCCGTGATCGGCGGCACCTTCCTCGGCACGCTGCTGATCGTGTCGATCATCACGGTGCGGTTCTCCGACATGGTGCTCGACAGCCGGGTCGGCGCGCTCGACCGCACGCTCGGCTTCCTGTTCGGGCTGGCGCGCGGGCTGATCATCGTGGTGGTCGCCTTCCTGTTCTTCGCCTGGCTGGTGCCGCCGCGGACGCAGCCGTCCTGGGTCGCCAACGCCAAGTCGCGGGTGGTGCTGCAATCGACTGGGGACTGGCTGATCTCGATGTTGCCGGACGACCCCGAGAGCACCATCTTGAAGCGGTTGAAGCGGCCCAAGCAGGACGAAGGCGAGCCGCCGGATGCGCCCGCCGGAGCAACGGTCGCCGGCTGCAGACGCTGATCGCAGGAACAGGCCGGACGAGCAACGCGATGAGCCACGATCAACCGAAGCCGCCGAGCCGCCGCCCCGCCGATCGATCTCGACGGCGACCGGCTGCGCGAGGAATGCGGCGTCTTCGGCATCTTCGGCCATCCCGACGCCGCGGCGATCACCGCGCTCGGCCTGCACGCCCTCCAGCACCGCGGCCAGGAGGCCGCCGGCATCGTCTCCTTCGACGGCAAGCGGTTCCATTCCGAGCGCCGCATGGGCCTCGTCGGCGACAACTTCTCCCGCCGCGAGGTGATCGACCGCCTGCCCGGCATGTCGGCCATGGGCCATGTGCGCTATTCGACCACCGGCGAGACCATCCTGCGCAACGTGCAGCCGCTGTTCGCCGAGCTCGACGGCGGCGGCTTCGCGGTCGGCCACAACGGCAACCTGACCAACGGCCTCACGCTGCGGCGCCAGCTCGTGCACGACGGCGCCATCATGCAGTCGACCTCCGACACCGAGGTGATCCTGCATCTGGTGGCGCGCGCGCGGAAGAACCGCTTCATCGACCGCTTCATCGAGGGCCTGCGCCAGCTCGAAGGCGCCTATTCGTTCGTGGCGCTGACCAACAAGAAGCTGATCGGCGCCCGCGACCCGCTCGGCATCCGCCCGCTGGTGATCGGCAAGCTCGACGGCGCGCCGATCCTCGCCTCGGAGACCTGCGCGCTCGACATCATCGGCGCCAAATATGTGCGCGACGTCGAGAACGGCGAAGTCGTCGTGTTCGACGACGACGGCATGCATTCGCACAAGCCGTTCCCGCCGATGGCGCCGCGGCCCTGCATCTTCGAGTACATCTATTTCGCGCGCCCGGATTCGATCGTCGGCGGCCGCTCGGTCTACGACGGTGCGCAAGACCATGGGCGCGCGAGCTCGCGCGCGAGGCGCCGGCCGCGGCCGACGTCGTCGATCCCGGTGCCCGATTCCGGCGTGCCCGCCGCCATCGGCTACGCGCAGGAGTCCGGCATCCCCTACGAGCTCGGCATCATCCGCAACCACTATGTCGGCCGCACCTTCATCGAGCCGACCCAGCAGATCCGCCAGCTCGGCGTGCGCCTCAAGCACAGCGCCAACCGCGCGGTGGTCAACGGCAAGCGCATCGTGCTGGTCGACGACTCGATCGTGCGCGGCACCACCTCGACCAAGATCGTGCAGATGATGCGCGACGCCGGCGCCAAGGAAGTGCATTTCCGCATCGCCTCGCCGCCGATCACGCATCCGGACTATTACGGCATCGACACGCCGGAGCGCGACAAGCTGCTCGCCGCCACCCACGACCTCGAAGGCATGCGCCAGTTCATCGGCGCGGACTCGCTCGCCTTCCTGTCGGTCGACGGCATCTACCGCGCCATGGGCTACGAGAAGCGCGATCCGGCGCGGCCGCAGTTCACCGACCATTGCTTCACCGGCGACTATCCGACGCCGCTGACCGACCAGTCGGCGACCGAGCACACGCGCAGCTCTCGCTGCTGGCCGAGGCGAGCTGATCGCTGCTGGCGGAGGCCGATGCTCATCCGCGAGCGAATCCAGTCTGCTACGTTCCGCTGCGCGACGAGCGGAAGACGCTCACCAACCACGTCCCCTCTCCGGCAAGATCGCCCTCGTCACCGGCGCCTCGCGCGGCATCGGCTACGCCACCGCGCATCGCGCTGGCGAAGGCGGGCGCGCATGTGGTCGCGGTCGCGCGCACCGTCGGCGGGCTCGAAGAGCTCGACGACGCGATCCGCGCCGCCGGCGGCACCGCGACGCTGGTGCCGCTCGACCTCGCGACACCGACGGCATCGCGCGGCTCGCGCGCGGCGCTGCAACGAGCGCTACCAGCGCCTCGACGTGCTGGTCGGCAATGCCGGCGTGCTCGGGCCGATGTCGCCGCTCGGCCATGTCGAGCCGAAGGCCTGGGACGAGGTGATCGCGGTCAACGTCACCGCCAACTTCCACCTGATCCGCACGCATGGACCCGCTGCTGCGCGCGTCCGAGGCCGGCCGCGCGGTGTTCGTCACCTCCGGCGCCGCCACCAGCACCCGCGCCTATCGGGGCCCCTACTCGGTCTCCAAGGCGGCGCTCAACGCGCTGGCGCGCACCTATGCCGCCGAGACCGTCACCACCAATGTGCGCGTCAACCTGCTCAATCCCGGGCCCGACCCGCACCCGCATGCGCGCCGCCGCGATGCCGGGCGAGGACCCGATGACGCTGAAGACCGCCGAGACGGTGGCGGAGCAGATCGTGGCGATGTGCCTGCCGGACTTCCAGGAGACCGGCAAGCTCTACGACTGCGAAGGGCCGCTGCTGCATGCAGCCGCCGGCGTAGCAGCTCGCCTGTAGCCCGGATGAGCGCAGCGACATCCGCGGCGCTTGAGCGCTGCACCTCGCTATCGCTACGCTCTTTCCAGTCCAGGAATTTCAGGATCGCCTCGCCCATGATGAGCTTCCGGTCGGCGTCCGACAGGAAGTCGAGCTCCTCTTCGAAGTGCTCCACATATTTCCGGTAGGGATACTTGCCGCGCTGGTGCGTGAGGTCGGTGCCCCAGAAGCAGCGCTGCGGGCCGAAGGCCTCGATCAGCCGCTGAGATGCGGCGTCATATCCTTGAACGGATAGGGCTCGCTGGAAAATCCCGGCACCGCCGACAGCTTCACCGCCACGTTCGGATATTTCGCAAACGGCGCGATGATGTCGAGGCGCGGCCCGACGCGCTTGTATTCCGGCCCGCGCGTCGCCTGCCCGAAGTGGTCGATGATCAGCCGCAGCCGCGGATGCGCGTGCGCGATGCGGCCGATCTGCTCGGGCGCATCGGGCGCGAAGATCATGATCGGAACGTCGGCATCCTCCGCCGCCGGCCACAGCCAGTCGGCGGTGCCGTCCACGATCCATTGCGTCTTCTCGTGGTTGAACGCGACGCGGATGCCGAGCATCCCCTTCTGCTGCTTCCAGGTCGGCAGCAGCGCCTTCGACTCCGGGTCCTCGAACGCGAAGCGCCCCATCACCGCGAAGCGGTCGGGATGCGCCGCGGCCGCCTCCAGCGCATGGTCGTTGAAGTCGCCCGGCCAGGTCGGCGGCACGATGATCGCGCGGTCGATGCCGGCCTCGTCCATCAGCGGCAGCGCCTTCTGCCAGGTCAGCGCCTCCGGCAGATGCGCGCGCTGCTTGCCGCCGGGAATCCACGGCCGCTCCGGCGTCTCTTCGGTCCAGACATGGATCTGGGAGTCGACGATCATGCGCTCTTGTCTCCCTTGGTCTCGCGCATCGTGTAGCCGGCGACCGCGATGCGACGCCGCGAGCATGACGCGCGGCGAGCAGGAACGGCGCGCCCGGCAGATGCACGACCGCGCCGGCGCCGATCGAACAGCGCGAACGACTGCGTGAAGATCGCGGGGCCGATCAGGCTGGCGATCCCCATCAGGCTCGCATTGGCGCCCTGCAACTGGCCCTGCTCGCTCGCGCCGACGTGGCGGCTCATCAGCGCCGAGCGTCGCGGCGCTGGCAATGCCCCACAGCGCCAGCAGCGGAATGCCGGCCAGGAACCAGAATCCGGTCGTCGCCAGCCCGAACGCCGCAAAGCCCGCGACGCCGAACACGAGCCCGAACAGCATCGCCCTGCTCTCGCCGAGATGCTTGACCGCCGGCCCGATCAGCCCGCCCTGCACGATCATGGCGCAGAGCCCGACGCCCGCCATCACGAAGCCGACGGTCGCGCTCGCTCCAGCTCGTAGCGGTACATCATGTAGAGCACGCCGATGTTCGGCAGGCTCGCATGCGCGAGATGGCCGAGGAAGCTGACCACCGCCAGCCCGGTCAGTTGCGGATGCGAGCGCAGCAGGATCAGCGAGCCGACCGGATTGGCCCGCCGCCAGTTGAACGGCGCGCGCTTCTCGGTCGGCAGCGATTCCGGAAGGATCAGCAGCCCATACACGCCGTTGAGCAGGCTCAAGCCCGCCGCGATCCAGAACGGCAGGCGCGGATCGAAGCTGCCGGCGATGCCGCCGAGCGCGGGCCCGAGCACGAAGCCGACGCCGAAGGCGACGCCGAGCATGCCGAACAGCGCGGCGCGCCGGTCCGGCTCGGTGACGTCGGCGACATAGGCATAGGCGGTCGAGATGCTCGCCGCCGTGATGCCGGAGATGATCCGGCCCACGAACAGCCACGCCAGCGACGGCGCCAGCGCCATCAGGATGTAGTCGAGGCCGAGCCCGAAATTCGACATCAGGATGATCGGCCGCCGCCCGAAGCGATCCGACAGCGCGCCGTGGATCGGCGAGAACACGAACTGCATCACCGCCCAGGCGGTGCCGAACAGGCCGAGATAGTCCGCGCCGCGCACCGCGTCGCCGCCGACGAAATCGAGGATGAGCTTCGGCAGCACCGGGACGACGATGCCGAGCGCCAGCATGTCGAGCAGGACGGTGATGAAGATGAAGGTGAAGGCGGCGCGGCGCAGCGGTACGGGGGTGGCGGTCATTCAATTCGTTTCGCGTTACCGCTGCTTCTTCTTGCGATTGGCATAAGGGTTCGCCTTCTCTCGCAACGTCAAGCGGATCGGCGTTCCTGGCAGATCGAATGTCTCGCGCAGGCTGTTGACGAGATAGCGCTTGTACTGGTCCGGCACCTTGTCGGCGCGGCTTGCGAACAGCACGAAGGTCGGCGGCCGGCTTTTCGGCTGGGTGACGTAGTCGAGGCGGATGCGGCGGCCCGACACCGCAGGCGGCGGATGCGCCGACGTCACGCCTTCAAGCCAGCGGTTGAGCGCGCTGGTCGATGCGCGCCGGTTCCAGACCGCATGCGCGTCGATCACCGCCTGCATCAGCCGGTCGAGCCCCGCGCCGGTCAGTCCGGACACCGCGACCGCCGGAACGCCCTTGAGCTGCGGCAGCCAGTGATCGGTTTCCTCGCGCAGCTTCTTCATCGCGCCAGGACTGCGCTTCGACCAGGTCCCACTTGTTCATGCCGATCACGACCGCGCGGCCTTCGCGCTCGATCAGATCGGCGAGGCGCAGGTCCTGCTCCTCGAACGGCGCCTGCGAGTCCATCAGCACGATCACGACCTCGGCGAAGCGCACCGCATTGAGCGCATCCGCGACCGAGAGCTTTTCGAGCTTCTCCTCGATGCGGGACCGCCGCCGCAGGCCGGCGGTGTCGTGGAAAAGGAATGTCCGGCCGCGCCACTCGACGTCGACGGCGATGGAATCGCGGGTGATGCCCGCTTCCGGCCCCGTGAGCAGGCGCTCCTCGCCGAGCAGGCGATTGACCAGCGTCGATTTGCCGGTGTTCGGCCGTCCGATAAGGGCGACGCGGATGGTCGGCAGTTCGTCAGGCTCGGCCTGATCCTCTTTTTTCCTTCGCCCTGTGGGCTCGGTAGGATGCTCGGTTTCCAAGGGCAGCGCGGCGCGGAGCGCATCGTAGAGATCGGAAAGCCCTTCGCCGTGCTCGGCGGAGATCGGTATCGGATCGCCGAGGCCGAGCGCGTAGGCTTCGCCAAGGCTCGCCTTGCCGGCCCGTCCTTCGCTCTTGTTCGCAACCAGGATCGCGGGCTTGCCGGAGCGGCGGACGAGATCGGCAAAGGCGTGATCGACCGGGATCGCGCCGCTGCGCGCATCGATCACGAACAGTACCGCATCGGCGGCGGCGATCGCCGCCTCGGTTTGCACCTGCATGCGGCCGGTGAGGCTCCCCGGCGCGGTCTCCTCAAGGCCCGCGGTGTCGATCGCTGTGAAGGCGAGATCGCCGAGCCGCGCGCGACCTTCGCGCCGGTCGCGGGTGACACCGGGAAGGTCGTCGACCAGCGCCAGGCGCCTGCCGACCAGGCGGTTGAACAGCGTGGATTTGCCGACGTTCGGCCGTCCGACGATGGCGACCGAGAAAGGCATGGGCTAACCGGCGCGTTGTGAGGAGGGCGCTCTATGCCCCGCCCAAACCGCAAAGGCAACAAGCTGCGAACGCCACAAGCCGCAACCGCAAATCAGCGCGGCGCGGGCGGATCGGGCCACACCCCTTGCTGCTGCTGCGGGCGCTGCGACGGCGGGTCGGGCCACTGGGTCTGTTGCGCCCGCTGCGGCTGGGCTTGCGGTTGCGCCTGCGGGCGAACGGTCACCGGAGTCGGGCGCCGCTCTGGCTCCTCGGTCTCCGCCACCTGCTGGCTTGGGCTTCGGTTTGGCCTTGGCCTTCGGCTTGGGCTTTCGGCTCTTCGCGAACCCGTGGCGCTTGCGATTCTTCCGCCTGCTGATCCTGCAAGGCCGCGGCCTGGTTGCCCTTCATCAGGTCAGGCGGGACGCCCTTCGATACGCCCGGCACGCCGCCCGGAAACAGCTCTTTGCGTTCGCCCGGCAGCGGCTTCTTGTTGCCGAACCAGTCGCCGTCGATCCACTCGCCGGGATCGAAATTCACGCAGCCGCCAAGCGGCAGCGCGAGTGCGGCAGCGATGACAATGGCGCGTGCGAAGGACGTCATCCGTCTGCCCTCAACTCTTGCCGTCGGCCGCGGTGAGCGCGATCAGCATCTCGACGCGGGTGCGCGCGGATGCCGGCGTTTCAGGATCGGTCAGGATCGCCGCGTACCACTTCATGGCGCCTTGCCGGTCGCTGGCCTTCCAGGCGTTGAGCGCGAGCAACTCGCGCGCGGTGTGACGGAATTCGCGGCCCGCCTGCGCCAACGGCTCAAGGAGCTTGCGCGCATCGGCATACGAGCCGGCGTCGATCAAGAGCCCGGCGGCGCGCAATGATGCGATGTCGCGGAGCACCTCCTCGACACTCGTATCGGCGGCGATCTGCTTGTAGGTCTCGGTCGCGGCGGCCGAGTCGACCTGCGCCTGCTGGGCCGCCTGCCGGATGCGTGCAAGCGCACGATAGGCGGGCGTCCCGTCGGCCGCGATCTGCGCGAACATCTTCTCGGCTTCTTCGTTCTTGCCGGCCTCGGCAAGTGCGATAGCGTTCTCGAACTGCGTGCCGATCTGGCCCGCCTGCCGCGTCAGGTGCCACTCATAGAGGCGCCAGCCGCCGACGCCCACCACAATGAGGAAGACGACCCCGATGATGAGGTACTGATACCGCTCCCACAGCTTCTTGAGCTGTTCGCGGCGGACTTCTTCATCGACTTCGCGAAAGACGTCGGACACGTTTGACCCTCAACCCCCGCTCACCCACGACCCATCGGGTCCCCACAGCGGCGCGATAACCTAGCGATGTGGCATGGGCAAGGCAAAAAGCAACCCCAAATCACCGCTAACCCCTTCAAAAATCAGGTTCTAACGGTCTTTCTTCCGCATCGGGTAAACATGTTCCGGGCCCGGGAAGGCGCGCGACCGTACGTCCCTGGCATAGCCCGAAATCGCCGCCTCGATGCCCGGCCCTAGGTCCCCATAGCGGCGCACGAATTTGGGAACCTTCGGGGACAGGCCAAGCATATCCTCCAATACCAGGATCTGGCCGTCGCAGGCCGGGCTCGCGCCGATACCGATGGTCGGGATCGGCACCTGTTCGGTGATCTTCCGGCCCAGTGGCTCGGCCACGGCTTCGATCACGATCGCGAAGGCGCCGGCGTCCGCAACGGCCTTGGCGTCGGCCTCGATCGGAGCCCAGTCTGCCTCATCGCGGCCTTGCGCGCGGAACGAGCCGATGGTGTTGATCGACTGCGGCGTGAGGCCGACGTGACCCATCACCGGCACGCCGCGCTCGACAAGGAACGCGATGGTTTCCGCCATGCGCCGGCCGCCTTCGAGCTTGATCGCGCCGCAACCGGTTTCCTTCAGCACCCGCGCGCAGGATGCGAAAGCCTGCTCCTTCGATTGCTCGTAGGACCCGAACGGCATGTCGATCACGACCAGCGCATGCTTTGAGCCACGCATGACGGCATGACCTTGCAGGACCATCATATCCAGCGTGACCGGCACCGTGGTTTCGAACCCGTGCATGACCATGCCGAGCAAGTCACCCACAAGGATTACGTCGCAATACTTGTCGACCAGCCGCGCTGTATGCGCGTGATAGGACGTCAAGCAAACGATCGGTTCGCCGCGCTTGCGAGCGCGGATGTCGGGTGCCGTCAGCCGTTTGATTTCCTCTTGTGCGGACACGGGCGTACCTCTTTGCCTACCTGACGAACGCCGGCACGCCGACGACATAAGGGTGGAACCAGAAACCGGCCGCCAAGTACAGCAGCGTTCCGACGACGACCGCAAGCGTGTCGCAATCGCGTCCGCCGAGACCGAAGTCCGGCGCACCGGGATCGCTGCGGCGCTTGAGCGTGATGCGGTCATAGACCGCCCACATCAGGAACGAGCCGAACAGGATGATCGAGCCGAGATCGCCGTTGGCGAGCAGATGGCCGAACGCCCACAGCTTGATGCCGACCAGCATCGGATGTTTCAGCACGCGCTTGATGTCGCCGGGGATATAGGCGGCGGCGATGCACACGAATGCCGGCCACAGCAGCAGATTGTTGACGTGGCGCAGCCACCGCGGCGGATTCCAGATGTCGATCATGCCGGCGGCGCGATAGCGCGGAGAAGCCATAGGCGATCAGCACAATCGCGACGAGCGACACCAGCGGAATAGGCCACCTTGTACGCAACCTCGCCGGTGCGCGCGATCAGCGCCGCGCGCTGTGTCCGCATGGTCGTGAATGTGTGGGCGCCGAAAAACACGGCGAGCCCGAAGATCATGATCGCAAGACCCATGGGGCTTCCTTAGCACCTACGCGCCCGTCGCGGGAGGGAGCGCTCCCCCCTCGTTCGCGCGACGGGCACTGCGATGGTTAACCAGCCGATCCGTCGCCGGAGCCCGAACGTGCCGCGCTGCGAAGGCCAGGGTCGCCCGAAACTTTCCCGGACGGCGGCGCAGCCGCGACACCCTTCCACCGTATTTTCGCCCGCGGGCCGCGGAAGCCTAAGGCAGGGGCGGATTCGAGGGAGGGATTTCCGATGATCCGCGCGACATTGTCCTGTGCGTGCGTTGCCATTGCCGTTCTGACAAACGCTCCGGCCCGCGCCGACAAAGCCATCAATCTCGAAGCGCGTTTCGCCCAAGCGGTGATGACGGGCGGTCAGACGCAGCGCAACTATCTCCGCATCGGCCTCAACGGCTGCGAGCGCCAGCCGACCGAGCGCACGCCCGTGAACGTGGCATTCGTGATCGACCGGTCCGGCTCGATGCAAGGCGCACGGATCGCACAGGCGCGCGAGGCGGCAGCCGCCGCGGTCCGGCGGCTGGACCGAAACGACATCGCTTCCGTCGTCATCTTCGACGACAAGATCGACGTCCTGGTGCAGGCGCAGAACGTCGACGACCATGCCGCCTTCATCGACCGCATCCGGCAGGTCAGCGCGCGCGGCTCGACCGCCATCCACGGCGGCGTCCTCGAAGGCGCACAACAGGTGCTTCACAATCTCGACCCGCGCCGGCTCAACCGCATCGTGCTGTTGTCGGACGGCCAGGCCAATGTCGGCCCGCGGCGCCCGGAGGACTTTGCGAAGCTCGGCCGCGAACTGTTGCAGCAAGGTATCTCGGTCAGCACCATCGGCCTCGGCATGGGCTACAACGAAGACCTGATGCTCCAGCTCGCGCGTGCGAGCGACGGCAATCACAGCTTCGTCGGCGAAACGACCGACTTGATCCAGGTGTTCAACAAGGAATTCGACGACGTGCTGGCGTCCTGCGCGCAGACGGTCTCGATCGACGTTGAGCTCAGGCCCGGCGTGCGCGTGGTGCGCGCGCTCAGCCGCGAGGGCAAGATCGAAGGACAGACCGCGCAATTTCAGCTCAACCAGGTCTATGCGGCGACCGAGCACTACGTGCTGATGGAGGTCGAAGTCGATCAGAGCGCGGCCGGCGGCGAAGAGGGTAGCGATGTGGACTTGGGCCGCGTGCGCGTGACCTACACCGCGCCACAGGACGGCTCGCGCCAGACCCTTGAGGCTCCGGTCCGTGCGCGCTTCAGCGAATCCAAAACCGAAGTGGCGGCCAGCCGCGACAACGCGGTGATCGAGGCGGTTGTCGAGCAGAGCGTACGCGCGCGAACGGCCGCAGCCATCGAGCTGCGCGACCAGGGCCGGCACGGCGAAGCGCAGGCGCTGTTCTCGCAGAACGTCCAGGAGATCGAAGCCCAGGCCGCTCATGCACCGCTGTCGGACCGCCTGCAATATCTCAAGCGGCAATACGACGGCATCGCCGCCACACCGCCGGCGGCAGCGGCTGGCGCCTGGGGCAACCAGCGCAAGTTCCTGCGGCAGATGGATGTGAACCCGGCGGCGCCGGGCTCGCGGTACTGATCGCCGGACGCTGAACTACATCACCGGCGAGTGGCCGCCGTCGACATTGATGGCGGTGCCGGTGATGTAGGACGCGGCGTCCGATGCCAGGAAGCAGGCGAGGTTCGCGAACTCCTCGGCCTTTCCGATGCGGCGCAGCGGAATGTCCTTGATGCGGCGGTTCACATATTCGGTGAGCGCAATGCCCTCCTTGGCCGCGCGCTGCACGTGCTGGTCGGATTCGATGAAGCCGACCAGCATGGCGTTGACCAGGATGCCGTGCGGCGCGCCCTCGTGGGAGAGCACCTTGGTCAGCGCCACGCCCGCAGCCCGCGAGATCGTCGTGGGCGCCGAGCCCGCGCGCGGCGCCTTGGAGCCGATATTGAGCACGTTGATGACGCGGCCCCATTTCCGTTCCTTCATGCCCGGCCACGCCAGCCGCGTCAGGCGGATGGCGGCGAACACCTTCTGGTCGATGTCTTCGCGCCAGACCTCGTCGGTAATCTCCTCGAACTTGCCGTTGCGCGACGTGCCGGCATTGTTGACGACGATGTCGATCTTGCCGAACGCCTGCGCGGCCTCGTCATAGATGCGCTTGATGTCGGCGGGCACACCGACGTCGCCCGTGACCCCGATGACACGGCCCTTCGCGACGGCCTGGACGTCCTTCACCGCCTTGTCGAGCGCCTCGCGCCCGCGCGCGGCGATGGCGACATCAGCGCCGGATTGCGCAAAGCGCATCGCGATGGCGTAGCCGAGACCCTTGCTGCCGCCAGTGACGATGGCAGCGCGAGAGGAAAGGGAAATGTCCATTTATTTCATCCTTGGGAGTTTATGTGAGCGATAGCCATGCCGCCTGATGATAAAGGCGTCAATCTAAACTAGTCATCTGGAACGCAAGTTCGTCGCATTATAAGAGAGCGCTCGGATCGAAGGAGAGCGCTTATGGCGAACGCAGGTGTGAGAGGCCGGCCGATCAAGCCGTTGGTCCTGAGTGCGCAGGAACGGGCGTATTTGGAGAGGCAAGTTCGTCGTCGCCGTGTTGCCCGGTCGCTATCTGAGCGATGCCGCGTCATTCTGCGATGTGCGGATGGCGTGGCGAGCAAGGATGTGGCTGCCGAGCTCGGCCTGCACGAACACACAGTTGGCAAGTGGCGGCGCCGATTTTTGCAAGGATCGCTGCGATGGTCTGCTTGATGACGCTCGCCCCGGCCGCCCGCGAACGATCGACGACGATCAGGTTGCTGCCGTGATCGAGCGGACATTGCGCACAACGCCAGTCGATGCGACGCACTGGTCGATCCGCTCCATGGCGGCAGAAACTGGCTTTTCCCACACCACGATCCGCCGGATGTGGGTGGCGTTCGGCTTGCAACCGCACCGTAGCCAGACGTTCAAGCTGTCGAACGATCCACTGTTCGTCGACAAGGTACGCGATATCGTCGGTCTTTACCTTTCCCCGCCGAACCGAGCCCTCGTCCTCAGCATTGATGAGAAGAGCCAGATCCAGGCACTCGATCGCGAGCAGCCGGTCTTGCCAATGATGCCTGGCGTACCCGAACGTCGCACGCACAGCTATGTGCGGCATGGTACGACCTCGCTGTTTGCCGCACTCGATGTCGCCTCGGGGTTCGTCATCGGCAAATGCTACAAGCGTCACCGGGCGGCAGAGTTCTTGAACTTCCTCAAAGAGGTCGATGCTCAAGTCCCTGCAGGGCTCGATATCCACATCGTCATGGATAACTACGCCACCCACAAGACTCCTAAGATCAAGGCGTGGCTCGCCCGCCGGCCGCACTATCATGTCCACTTCACGCCGACTTCGGCGTCATGGATCAATCAAGTCGAGCGCTGGTTCGCGGAGCTCACCAGAAAGCAAATCCAGAGAGGTGTTCACACCTCCGTCAGGACACTCGAGGCCGACATCCGCGCTTTCATCGATCGGCACAACCAAAATCCTCGGCCCTTCAAATGGACGAAATCTGCCGACCAAATCCTGGCATCAGTGAAACGCTTTTGTCACAAAGCGCAGCAGACATTATGTGCCGAACTTTAGATTCACGTGACTAGTGCAGCTTTTCGATTTGAAGTTCCTACTGAATCTGCCGCACCTGCTGTAGGAACTTCAGATCGGCGGCACTAGAATGCATTTGATTCCTCGCTACCGGGGCGCCGATGGAATTCACCGCACTGTTCCTGGCCGCAACGGTCGTGCTGCTGGCTGCATGGCTAGGCCCACGAACGCTGGCCCTCGTGCTGTTCGGAGCAACGTTCGTAGCTTGCGTTGCAACCTATCTGCATCACGCCACCGACGTGCTCAAACTTTCTTTCTGAGGCGCGCATGACGCGGCCGTTCATCATTGCGCTTAATGCCCTCGGACTCTACGCCATTGCGGCAGTGCTTGCGGCCGCCTTCGCTGCACAGCTGCTGTTGCATGAGCTCCCCTGCCCGCTGTGCCTGCTTCAGCGCATCCAGTTTGCGATGCTGGCTATTGGCCCCATTCTCAACATCCGCCATGGACCACGGCCGAGCCACTATGCCGTGTCGCTGTTCGCAGCGATTGCCGGGGCGGCGTTCGCAACGCGCGAAGTCCTGCTGCACATCATGCCTGGCGATCCCGGCTACGGCTCGGCGCTGCTGGGCTTTCACTATTATACGTGGGCCGCTGATTGGCTTTAGCGTCGCGATCGTTGCCATAGCGGCGATCCTCCTGTGCGACAGTCAGTTCAAGCCTGACGATACGGCGCTGCCAGCGAAAGCCGGCGCATTTGCGCACGCAGCGATTTGGCTCGTGATCGCCCTGACCGCAGCGAATGTCATTTCGACGCTGCTCGAGTGCGGGTTCGGTGCATGCGCGGATAACCCGATCGACTACGAGCTGCTCAAACGCCGACTGTGACGCATGGAGATTTCGCGCACTCCAGATTTATCGCCGCACGCCCGTCAGTGCAGGCACCACGATCTGCGGATGCAGCCGGCTTATCGCTCTCGCGTAGATTGACTAACACACGAGGCTGGGCAAGCATCATCTGTCATCGAAATCGGTGACATTCGACGGATGGAGGTACGTGATGCGAACCGGGACATCCGCTGGCAAGTTCAGAGGTCAGGCGATTGCAGGCACGCGGGCGGTGATGATCGCGCTCGATTGCGACGATGACGCGCGAGAGGGCCTTCTGGGTTTCGCGTTTCGGCGTCAACGTGTCGGCGCCGACGCGAAACCGAAATGGTTGCGATCGCTGAAGGTGTTTGAATCGGTCGTTCCGAAGCCAGACCCGGAGAAAGGGACTTACTACACCAACGAATTTCCGATTCAGAGCTTCCTGTGGAGCGACTTCACCGCGCAGCCCGAAACGACCTATCAATTCGAGGTGTTTCCGGCGTTCGGTAAACCAGGCGCGCTCGAGCTTGGCGAAAAGCTTACGCTCAAGATCACGACCGAGCCGGAAAATGACGGTCAGCATGGAATCTGGTTCAACCGCGGCGCCATCGCGAGCCAAGCCTATGCGCGCGAGTACGGCAATCACAAGCCGACCGACAAGGAGATGGACAATCCGAAGGACAAGCATACCAAGTGGCTGTCGCGGGGCCTGCTTGAAGCTTGCCTCGACTTCATCTCCTCCACCAAGAAAAGCGAAGGGCTGCGCGCCTGCATCTACGAATTCACCTACGCCCCGATCATCAAGGCGTTCAAGCAGAAGATTGCCGCCGGCGTCGACGTCGAGCTGATCGTCCACGATGACAAGAAGGGAGCCAATCGCAAGGCACTCAAGAAGGCCGGCCTCGCGCTGACCCACAAAGGCAAGCGCGTCGTCATTTGGCGGACGCGGCCGCCGATCCCGCACAACAAATTCATCATCAAACTTGCGGGCGACAAACCGCGACAGGTCTGGACCGGCTCGACCAACATCACGCCCTCGGGCTTTCTCGGCCAGTCGAATGTAGGCCATCTCGTCAATGACAGCGGCGTCGCCGAACGACTACCTCGAATACTGGACGGTCCTCAGCGACAACCCGACCGCAGGCGTCGCGAAGGAAGCCGTCGCGGAGCTGTCGCCCTATCCGCCGGCATTGGTGAAGGAGGACTCAAAGACCTGCGTGTTCTCGCCGCGAAAAACCGCCACCATGCTCAATTGGTATGCGGACCGGATGAGCGACGCGACGTCGTCGATCATGTTCACCGCAGCATTCAATGTTGCCGATGATTTCATCGAGCCGCTCGGCCGCGACCGCGATTTCCTCCGCTTCATCCTCAAGGAGAAGCCGCCGACGCCAACCGAGCGCGACGCGCTCAATGGCGATCGGGATCTCGTGATCTCCTATGGCGCCGTGCTCGGCGCCGAGTTTTCGGTCAGGGACGGCAAGATCGTCGCCAAGCGCAAGGCCAAGACGTTCCCGCTCGATCGCTGGTTCCTCAAGGAGGAACTCACGCGCGACAAAGGCAATATCTTCTTCGTGCACACGAAATATCTGCTGATCGATCCGTTGAGCGACGATCCGCTGATTTGCACGGGATCCGCCAATTTCTCGGAGAACTCGCTGACGTCGAACGACGAGAACATGATCGTGATCCGCGGCTCGACGCGCGTCGCGGACATCTATCTGACCGAATTCGACCGCCTCTTCCGCCACTTCTATTTTCGCGACGTCGCCAATGAAGTCGCGATAAAGCGCAAGAAAAAGGACAAGCCAGAGAAGGTCTTCCTCGACGAGACCGATGTCTGGACCCAAAGCTATTTTAAGCCGGGCGGGTTCAAGACACGCCGCCGCGAAATGTTCTTCAACGTGCCGGCTGACAATTGGACAAAGTCCGCAGCAACGCGATCAAATACCGAGCCCACCCGTCCGAAGAAGAAAAAGAAGACCCAGAACGACGGGGACTGACCGCCGTCAACGCTTACCAAGCTCTTTTTCGTACTGCTCCGCTTTAAAGCCTACGACAAGCTTTGCACCGGACTCAAGCACCGGCCGCTTGATCATCGACGGCTGCGCGAGCATCAGCGCGATCGCTTTCTTCGCGTCACTCACCTGCTTGTCCTTGTCGGGCAGCTTGCGGAAGGTCGTGCCGGCACGATTGAGCAGGCTCTCCCAGCCGACCGCCTTGCACCATCCCTCCAACCGCCCGCGCTCGATCCCGGCGGCCTTGTAGTCGTGGAAGTCATAGGCAACGCCGTGCTTGTCCAACCAGGCGCGCGCCTTCTTCATGGTGTCGCAGTTCTTGATGCCGTAGATGGTGATGGGCATCTCAACGAACTCTCATCTTCCGGTCCCGTTTCCAAGCATAGCGCGTTGACTTACAATAAGCTTGCGGCGCGCCAGTATGTTCCAGCCGGCCGCGTCGTCAATAGCATTGAGGCCAGACACGATCGATCGGGAGCGAGAAACGCAACGGTTGGAGCAAGGCCATGTCGATACCGTGCAAATTCGAGAAAAGTCTTCTCAAACATGACGAACAAGAGCTGATCCTGACCAGCCACCATCCCGCAATTTACGACGCAACCCTCGACGACTTGAAAACCCTGCGCCAACGTCTCCGGGACACGCGCAGCAAAGAGCGGACGCTGGCGCGCGAGAAACGACGGGAGACGCGCGGCAAAGGAGCGCCCCGCGGCGCGAGCTTTCCCGGCACCTCCGAACGTCCCTTTCAACGAAAGCAGGTATTTACCGCGGCGCTCAAGCGCGTGAGCAAAGAAATCGCGCGCCGAGAGAAGCTCAACGCCCGGACCGCTCATGTCGAGGCCGCCCATCGTGCGCTGGCCATGCGACGCGCGGCGCAGTTTCCGGCCCGGCCAGCGGCCGGGTACACGGCGCATGAAGGTATGCGTTCCCTTCCAAGCCAACGTCGCCGGACCAAGGTCCCGCCAGCCAAGATCGGCAGCGTGTCGCAGGCTACTCGCAACGCCCAGGCAGCACGCGACGCGCGCAATTGAGTGCGGCCAGACATCGGATGGCCGGTGGTTTCCAGCGTCAAGCCGCCGGCAGCGCCCGGCCGTCTACGATCGTGGCGTGCGCGCCTGTTCCCAAGTCATCCACCGCCGCGACCACGACCCGGTTCCGCCCTTGCCGCTTGGCAGCGTAGACAGCCATGTCAGCCCTGCGCATGAGCGTATCGAGGTCGTAGCCAAACACGTCGGTCGACGCGATGCCGAGGCTCACCGTTGCCTGCACCGGCGTGCCCGCCACATCGACCGTGGCCATCTCGAACTGCTGGCGGATGCGTTCGGCAACGATGCACGCCTGGTCCGGACGCGTATGGGGCAGCAAACAGCAGAACTCCTCACCGCCGATGCGAAACAGGAAATCCGTCGGGCGGATATTGCCGTGGACGACCGTGACAAACGTCATCAGCACATCGTCGCCGCCGGAGTGGCCGAACCGGTCGTTGAGCGACTTGAAATGGTCGATGTCCAGAAATAGCAGGCAGAGCGGTGCGCTCTGATGTCGGTGTCGCTGCGCCAACCGGCCGCCACGGCTCATGAACGCACGCCGATTAAGCGCCCCGGTCAACGGATCGGTCTGCGCCTTGGTGCGCTGTTCGAACTCGAGACGCTCCTTGGACATCGCAACGATCAACACGGTCAGCATGAGTGCGTGGAAGAACACGATCAGGTTGAATGCGGCCATCCAGCCTGGCTGCAACGGCAATGCGCCGAACGGAAACGGCAGCAAATTGACCAGCGGAATCCGGCAGGCGAAGAATAGTGCGAGCGTCGCGAACAGGACGATCACCGGCCAGCGCGACTGCAGCCGCTCCTCCCGCCCGCGCCAGAACTCGACCGCACTCATCGCCATCAGCGGCGCAATGCAGCAGCGATGACACGCACGACGCGATAGCTGCACGTTTTCGATAAAACCCGGCACCAGGCAGGCCACGAGCCAGATGCCCGGCACCAGCAGCACCGGAAGCCAGAGCGGAGGGCGTTTGTCGAAGGCGCGCGCGCCCTGCCAACAGCAGCCGAATGCCGCAATCAGGGATGCCACACCGATGCCAATCGCCAAGAAAATCTCCGCTGAAGCCACGCAACAGGAACAGCAACGCGGCGAGGCTGCCGCAAAGAATACGTGGCGCTCCACCACGCAAACCAGGGCGCGCCTCGCCTGTCATTGAGCCAGAAAATGAGAAACAGGACCCCGAGCATCAGCTTGATGAAGAGCCCGAAGAGCAGAATGGTGAAAGCGTCGATTTGCATGTTCGGCAGTCTTTGCAATTTCGGCGTCGCGCGGCGCCCTCACTCCCACTCGATCGTCCCCGGCGGCTTGCTGACGTCACGTCATACACCACACGGTTGACGCCCTTCACCTCGTTGACGATGCGCGTCGCGACGCGGCCGATGAAATTCCATGTCGAAGGGATAGAAGTCCGCGGTCATGCCGTCGGTCGACGTCACGGCGCGCAGGCCCAGCACAAAATCGTAGGTCCGGTAGTCGCCCATCACGCCGACGGTGCGCACCGGCAGCAGCACCGCGAACGCCTGCCAGATGTCGTCGTAAAGCCCGGCGCGGCGGATCTCCTCGATATAGATGTCGTCGGCAAGACGAAGGATGTCGAGCTTCTCGCGCGTGATCTCGCCCGGGCAGCGGATCGCAAGTCCCGGCCCCGGGAACGGATGACGCCCGACGAAGGCCTCAGGCAGCCCAAGTTCGCGGCCAAGCACGCGCACTTCGTCCTTGAACAGTTCGCGCAGCGGCTCGACGAGCTTCATGTTCATGCGCTCGGGCAGCCCGCCGACATTGTGATGCGACTTGATGGTCACCGACGGCCCGCCGGTGAACGACACGCTTTCGATCACGTCGGGATAGAGCGTGCCCTGCGCCAGGAATTCGGCGCCGCCTAGACCTTTTTCGCTTCCGCCTCGAACACGTCGATGAAGAGCTTGCCGATGGTCTTGCGCTTCTGCTCGGGATCGGTGACGCCCGCGAGCGCGCCGAGGAAAAGCGCTTCCGCCTCAACGTGAACCAGCGGGATGTTGTAGCTGTCGCGGAACAGCGTCACGACCTGTTTCCGCCTCGCCGAGCCGCAACAGGCCGTGGTCGACGAACACGCAAGTGAGCTGCTCGCCGATCGCCTCGTGGATCAGCACCGCCGCCACCGCCGAGTCGACGCCGCCGGACAGGCCGCAGATCACCCTGCCCTTGCCGACCTGCTTGCGGATCTTCTCGATCAACTCGTCGCGGAACGCGCGCATGGTCCAGTCGCCGCGGCAGCCGACGATCTTGCGGACGAAATTGCGCAGCAGCGCCGCGCCGTGCGGCGTGTGCACGACCTCGAGATGGAATTGCGCGGCGTAGAATTTGCGCGCCTCGTCGGCGATGACCGCGATCGGCGCGTTCGGCGACGTCGCGACCGCATGGAAGCCGGGCGGCAGCCCGGTCACCCGGTCGCCGTGGCTCATCCAGACCGGATACTTCTCGCCCTTCTTCCAGACGCCGTCGAAGAGCTTTGTGTCCTCGTGTGACCTCGACCTCGGCGCGGCCGAACTCGCGATGGTGGCCGCCCTCGACCTTGCCGCCGAGCTGCTGCGCCATCGCCTGCTCGCCGTAGCAGATGCCGAGCACCGGCACGCCGGCCTCGTAGATCGCCTGGGGGGCAAGCGGCGCGTCCTTGTCGAGCACCGAGGCCGGGCCGCCGGACAGGATCACGCCGCGCGGCTTCATCGCCGCGAAGGCGGCGGCCGCGTTCTGGAACGGCACGATCTCGGAATAGACCCCCTCCTCGCGCACACGGCGCGCGATGAGCTGGGTCACCTGGGAGCCGAAATCGACAATGAGAATTTTGTCGTGGGACGTCTCGGACATTCGCCTGCCGCTCAAGCCCGGCGGGCCGTGGCGACGGAATCGTCGCCAGGGCCATACGGGGACGTTATGTGACGGCCGGACCGCGCCCGGTCAAGCCTCCGGGCCGTGGAACTACTGACGGCCATTGTTGCGCCGCTGCCGGTATGATCCCGGTTTTCCGCTGTTCTTGTGCCTTTGGTATTCGAGGCGGCTTCGGTCCACCGATACAATTCACAGATTTTGCGAACGCGCGGGCGCCCTCGCCGCCCGAGGTTTCCGCCAATCCGCCTCCTTCTGCGCGGGCTGTTACCGCATCGCGCGATGCTCTAGGGTGCGTATCTCATCAACCGGTCTGATCAGAGCGGGTCGAATTGTTCGGCCCGCTCATTTTCGTCGCGCAGCCGTGCGCAATTATTGGCGTCCGGAACCGATCGTCGCGGATTGCGTGGAAAGATCCGCAAGCCTGGTCTTCAGGGTATCGGCCGCCGGCTTCAGCACCTCGCCGACACCCGGGATCGCCAGGACTCGGTCGAAGAGCTGGTTCAGCGTGGCGGTGGCCGGAGCGGTCATCGCGACGATGGTCTTGCGCTGGTCCGCAGTGAGCTGCCCGAGCATGCTGTTGACCTTTTCGACCTGGGTCGTCGGCGGCCTGCACGCTGGGAAGCGCCGCGCGAGCCGATGCAGCGTCGGTGATGCCCTGCAACGACGTCCGCAAGGAGCCGAGGCTGTCGCCAAGCTGCTTGCCGATGTCGACGCCGCCGACCATCACGCTCTGGACCGCCGGAGCAGCCGGCGGAGTCGCCTGCGTCACCTGCTCAGTGCCGCGATCCATCATGTACCAGATGAGCCCCGCTGCCAGGAGCAGCGGCAGCGCCCAGTAGGCCCAGGTTGGGATGCCGGACGACGCGGCGCCGACAGCGCGCTGGCCTGCACTGCTAGCCGAATAGGCGGCGTTGGACGCGAATTGAGAGACATGTCCGGATGCGGCCCCTGCCGCTCGCGCCGCTTGGCCGGTCATCGCGGCAGCGGAACTGGTTACGCCGTCGAGCAGGCCGGTGCCTGCGAGCAACCTGTCGAAGCCTCCCGGCAAGGCTTGAGCGATCTGGTCCTTCTGCGACGCAAGCAGACCGGTCAGACTGCCGACATCCAAATTCCGGCCGCCGAGCTGCTTGCCGATCATGCCCATGGCGACAGGCGTCAACATGGCGAGGAGCGAATTGCCCGTGCCTTGGCCTATGCCCGCAAACTTGGACACGGCGCCGGCGAGCGCAGCTTGATCCTGCCCGCCAAGCACCGACTTGAGCAGCGTCGATCCCTGATCGAGAAGCGATGATTGGCCGCTGCCACTGATCATGCTGGCGAAGCTGTCGAGCACACCGGACTGCTGCTTAATGCCGTCGACGAGGTTCTGCGCACCGCCAGGCCTCGCGGCCGCGCCGGTGAAGCTGGCAAGCAGCGCCGGGACCGCGGCGCCGATCGCGGACTGCGCACCGTTGCGATCGAGACCCAGCGTTGAGGCGATGCGCGAGATCACGTCGGGCGTTAGAAACTGCGTGATGAGAGACACGAGATTGGTGGCCATGAGAATCCTCCTCTGTTGGTTTGGACTTCAACGTGTTCCCCCAATCCGCACTTGCCCCCTTCAGGTTCGACATTCCTCCGTTTCGCAGTTGCTCGACGATTTCCGAGATCCGGGCGCCGCACTCGGCTCGGCCAATCGCCAGCGCGAGCCTCAACGCGCTGCGCCTCGATGTCAGCGCAACGCGCACATCGGGCGTTACCCTGAAAGTTGGCTACGGAGAAACCCTGAGTGCAAACAGATGTGACGACATGATCGAGCCCTGTCGGAGTCCCTCGATCATCACCATGCTACCGGCGCAACACCGACACGAAGAATCCATCCGTGTCGGTGCGGCGCGGAGTCATCAAGAGCCCCTCGTCCATCGTGAGCACCGCGCGGCGGAACAGGAACGCACGCTCGCCAAGCGCGGCGGTCGTCTCGGAGACCGGCACTGCCGAGAACGCCGGATGCCGCGCAAGGAATGCGCGCACCTGATCGCCGTTCTCGGCGGCCAGCACCGAGCAGGTGACATAGGCGATGCGGCCGCCGGGCTTCACCAGCGCCGCGGCACGGTCGAGCAATCCGGCCTGATCCTTGATCCGCTGTTCCAGCGCGCCGGGGCGTACGCGCCATTTGGCGTCGGGATTGCGCCGCCATGAGCCCGTGCCGGTGCACGGCGCGTCGATCAGCACCAGATCGGCGTGGCCGGCGAGATCGGCAAGCACATCGGTCGCGCCGCGCGGCGTGCGGACCTGCACATTGCGCACGTCGGCGCGCTCAAGCCGCTGGTGAATGGGCGCAAGACGCCGCTTGTCGTCGTCGGTGGCGTAGAGCTGGCCCTTGTTGTCCATCGCGGCCGCGAGCGCCAGCGTCTTGCCGCCGGCGCCGGCGCATAGATCGATCACCTGCTGGCCGGGCTTCGCATCGGCAAACAGCGCGGCAAGCTGCGAGCCTTCGTCCTGGATTTCGATCAGGCCCTTGATGAAGGCCGGCTCGGCATGGATGGCGGGGCTGCGTGCATCGGCCGACAGCACGATGCGCAGGCCGTGCGGCGACCAGCGCGTCGGCACGGGCGAGAGATCAACAAGCGCCTCCGCCGCCTCCTCGCGCGTGCCTTTCAGCGTATTGACGCGAAGATCGAGCGGCGCACGCGACGCCAGCGCCGCGCCCTCCTCGGCGCGCTCGTCGCCGAAGGTCTGGGCGAATTGCGGATCGAGCCATTCCGGATAGTCGCCGGCGACCCAGGGCGGCGCGCCGTCGAGACTAGCGGCGTCGAGTTTCGCGCGTTCGGCATCGGTGAGCGGCGGCGGTGCAAAGCGGCTGCCGTCGGCAAGCTTGCGCGATAGCCGAAGAATCGAGCTTGCGCTCCCGCAGCAACATCCCGAGCAGAACGGCGCGCGGCGTGTCCTCGCCCATGATGAATGCCGCCGACGCCTTTCGCCGCAACCCATCGTAGAGCAGGCCAGCGATCGCGGCGCGGTCGCCGGACCCGGCGAAACGATGCGCGAGGCCCCAATCCTTCAGCGCGTCCGCCGCCGGCCGCCGCCGCGTGTCGATGTCGGCCAGTACTTCGATGGCGGCTGACAGCCGCGCGGCCGGGGTCATCGTCGCGCCTCTTGCGGCAGCGTCGGAGCACGGCGAATATTCGTCAGCAATACGGACGCATTCATATGGCGATCTCGCAGGCCGCTCTGCCTCCTGACTGGGAAGCCGTCGGCGCCGAAGGCGGGTTCGAGCGGGAGCTCCAGCTCGAACTCGGGCCCGTTCATCGCTTGTACGGCGTTCCGGTGCAAGCCGCCGCCCGTAGAAGCTCGAACGACGACGTGCTGTTCCGCCATACCGGCGAAGCCGACCTGTGGTCGGTGGTTCACTTGACCTGGACCAGCAAGCAGGAGCAACCCGGCTGGCCGGCGATCGAGTTCACTGGCACGTTCGCGGAATTCCGCGAGGCCTATACGTCGCCGCTGGAAGACAGGTAGGCACGCATCATCCATCTCGCGAGGCAATGCTCCTCCGAGGTTTGCGGTTTCCCCCTCGCACAAAATGAGGGAGCGGAGCGCCGACAGGCGCTCGGGTGCAGCGGCACCCTTCGCGGACCAATAACGCAGGTCCGCAGGCGCCATAGCGCGGCGCCTCACGTCCCATGACGCGGGACGTTCGCCTCTCGGCGCTCCACCGCGGGTTTTATGGCTCCGGTCCGGCGCGGGATGAAGCAAGAAGACTTCACCGTCTGCGAGCTCCTCGCGTCCGCTCGTCGTGGCGGAGGGCCGGGTTCCGAAGCCTCCCGGGAATTGCGTGCAAGGCAATGCGCGGGACGCCGCATCCCGTCCTGCCTTCGCAATGCCTCGCGACGACACCCTGAAGCGAACGGGACGACGTGACTGTGCCGTAGAATGAAGGCGCGTCAAGCTGAGCGCGTCGCTGACTGTTGACATGCTGTGAGTAGCGAAGCGCATGTGGCGCGTCGCGCCGATGCGAAGGGCCCGAATGGCGGGGCAATCTGTCGAGCGCGCCACATGCACAGAATTGTTCGGATGTGTGGACAGCCCCAGGACCTGAATTGCCGAGAAAAACCCAAACCGCATTCGCGTTGTCGTTCTTGCGGCGGTACTCGGATGCGCTCGAACACCGCCGCGCGCGGTCGTCGCAGGAGACCGCCTCGCCACCGGCAGGGCCCGCCCCAATTTGGTCAACCATCTGTCTGACGATCTTGCGGCTTAGTACATGTAAAGCGAGGATCGATGTAATGCGTACCTCAGCAGACTCTCTCCGCGAGCAGGCCGCTCGCTTTTTTGCAATGGCAGAAGAAGCACGCGAGGAAGGGAAACCCGATCTCGCCAATCTACTGACGGAGGCTGCCCGACGGGCGGCAGCAGTAGAAGGAACGCTGCCGCAACCAGAGCAGCAAGAGACAGCGGTGGTTGAACAGCAGCAGGAGACGATCCAGGAGGGCAATCCGGATCATACATTGGAGACTGCTGGGGAGCTCAGCCACTAGCGGAGTGGATTTGACATTCGCGATGTTAAAATCGGACCACTAGCCCCCGCGCCCGGTGGCGGCGAAACGAGGTTCTTTTGTCGCATGGCCGCGGCCAACCGCCCGTGATCTGATCGGCACGCTTGTCACCAACGTGACAGGCTCAAAATGGTCAACTCAGCGAGCCCCTGTTCTCAAGCAGGGGCTTTTTTTTGTGAGCCCTGCGTTGCAGCGCTCGGCCGATTGCTGCGCGCCCGCTTCGCCGACGTCCGGACGGGAATGGTACAGCTGGGTGGGTTCGAACCACCGACCTCCGGTTCCACAGACCGGCGCTCTAACCAACTGAGCTACAGCTGCATAAGATGCATCTGATTTATGCCGATCGAAGATCAGGCGCTGTGACGGCGATCACAATTTGTACGGATTGCGGGGCGGTTTGGCAGGTCGATTTGATCGCGAAAACACCTCCGTTTTCGCAATTCCCGCGACAGGCGATGTTTACGCGACGACTGATTTAATTGCCGCTCAGCTCGCCCGCCGGGTCGGCCCGCCTGCTCTGCCCGGCTGGTCCGATTGTGTTATCGTTGACCAGCGCTCATTCGACCGGGCGTTAACAGCGGACACACTGGCGACCGGGCCACTGCGGCGCACGGCGGTCCAACGGAGCTGCCTATGAAGATTGACGCGAGTTTTGTCTCTCAGTTCATCGTTGGAAATCTGACTTACGTGCTTCTCATAGTCTCCATGCTGATGACTCGAATGTTCTGGCTCCGAATCTTTGCAATCGGAGCAGGCGCCGTGGGCGCCATTTACACGTGGTTTTGGCTCGGCGATCCCATCAGCACGACATGGGAGCTCATATTCGTCGCAGTCAACGTCGTGCAGATCATGCTCGCCAGTTATCGGAACGCCGTCATGACGTTTAACCCGGATGAGCGCGTATTCTATAATTTGGTGGTTCCGTCGCTGGAGCCTCATCAGGTGAGAAATCTCCTGCGGATCGGAGAATGGCGCCGTGCAGAAACTGGGACGCGACTGCTGGAACAGGGTGCCGTAGCTTCGCATCTCATTTTCATCAGATCAGGTCTCGTACAAATACAGCACGAAGGGCGGATGGTCGGCACCTGCGGCAGCGGTAGTCTGGTGGGAGAGATCAGCGTGGCCAACGACGAACCTGCTACTGCCACTGCTGTTGTCAGTACAGACGTACAGTACTTCGCGATCGAAAAAATAGCGCTTCGGAGACTAAAGAAATCGGACCCCGCAATCGCTCAGGCTATCGAAAGTTGCAGTCGGCAAAATCTGCGAAACAAGCTCGTGCAGATGAATGTTGCCGCAGCCGACGAAGAGCTGACATTGGCCACATCAGGATAGTGTCTGCCGTGACGATGGTGCGCGATTGCCGGTGATACCGGCCTGCTGGGGATCAGAACGAAAGAACCGGATTGCTCAAGCGAGCAGGATGCGCAGCGCGAAGATCAGCCACATCACGGAGAGCACGACCGCCCCGGCGATGAACAGGATCGCGCGCTTGCCGAGATGATTGCTGGTGACGTGCACGGTCGCATGCAGGATGCGCAGCACGACGAAGATCCAGGCCAGCACCAGGAACAAGAGATCGGCTTGCTTGGTGATCCAGGCGAGGATCGTGAGCACGTAGAACAGCAGCGGCAATTCGAGCTGGTTCTGGAACGCATACTGAATCTTCAGGACATGCGGCGGCCAGTTCGGCTCACGCAACGCGATGTCGCGCGGACGGGTCTCGCCACGGCGCACGGTCTGCACGCGCAAATATGCCGTCCAGAATCCGAGCACGAACGTCAACAGCACCAGAACGAACACCGGCAGCAGAATGGCCTGGATCGACATGATTTCCCCTCCGCGCGGCGGCACCTTGGCCGTCGATGTTTGGAAAATCAACGCCAAATGCTGGGCGAAAGATCGTGTATCGATGTCGCGGCGATCTAGTGGTCGATTTAACATTCGCATCCCGTTTCCGCGGGCGAGTTTGCGAATGTTAGAATCAAAGGACCGCTAGCAAGTATTAAGTGCTAGTGGAGTTTTGGATTTGACATTCGCTTAGCGAACCCGCTGCTAGATGGGTAGCGAATGTCAAATCCACTCCACTAGCGCGCCGATCCTTCGAACGCGATCAGCGCGGCGTGGCCTGCAAGCGCCATGACCGCCAGAAAATTGATCATGAACACATGGCCGCGCAGCGGCACGTTGTCGGTCAGCGTCTGCACCAGCGTGTGGATCACGCGGCCGGCGACGAACACCCAGGCGGCAATGACGTCGAACATCGTCACCTTGGCCGAGCGCGACCAGCAGCACCACCAGCGCATAGAAGATCGCCGGCAGCTCGAACTGGTTGGCGAGATTGCGGGTGATGCGCGCGACATGCAGCGGCTCGTCGCGGCCGAGCACGAAGCAGGAATAGTCGACCTCGCCGCGCTTCACCGCCTGCGTGCGCGCAACCGTGAGCCAGGCATAGAGCATGAACACCCAGCCGATATGGGCCAGCATCGGCCAGAGGATGGAGGATGCGGATGCAGCATTGCTTGCCATCCCTCCCCTTCGGGGAGGGATCACGCCCGGCTCGGATAGTTCGGGCTCTCGCGCGTGATGGTCACGTCGTGCACGTGGCTCTCGCGCAGGCCGGCGCCGGAGATGCGCACGAACTCCGCCTTCTCGTGCAGGTCGGCGAGGTCGCTCGCGCCGACATAGCCCATCGCCGCGCGCAGGCCGCCGGCGAGCTGGTGCAGCACGGTCGACGCCGCGCCCTTGTAAGGCACCTGCCCTTCGACGCCTTCCGGCACCAGCTTGAGCGTGTCCTTGATGTCCTGCTGGAAGTAGCGGTCGGCGGAGCCGCGCGCCATCGCGCCGACCGAGCCCATGCCGCGATAGGTCTTGTAGGAGCGGCCCTGATAGAGGAACACCTCGCCCGGCGTCTCGTCGGTGCCGGCGAGCAGCGAGCCGATCATGGCGCAATCGGCGCCGGCCGCGATCGCCTTGGCGAGGTCGCCGGAATATTTGATGCCGCCGTCGGCGATCACCGGCGTTCTGGTCGACGACGCGGCCGCGACCGCATCGATGATGGCGGTGAGCTGCGGCACGCCGACGCCCGCCACGATGCGCGTGGTGCAGATCGAGCCCGGGCCGATGCCGACCTTGATGGCGTCGGCGCCGGCATCGATCAGCGCCTTGGCGCCGTCCGCGGTCGCGACATTGCCGGCGACCACCTGCACCGCGTTGGAGCGCTTCTTGATGCGCGCGACGGCGTCGAGCACCAGCCGCGAATGGCCGTGCGCGGTGTCGACCACGACGAGATCGACGCCGGCGTCGATCAGCTGCTCGGTGCGCTCATAGCCCTTGTCGCCGACCGTGGTGGCGGCGGCGACGCGCAGGCGGCCCTGCTCGTCCTTGCAGGCGTTCGGGATTGGTGACCGCCTTCTCGATGTCCTTGACCGTGATCAGGCCGACGCAGCGGTACTGGTCGTCGACCACCAGAAGCTTCTCGATGCGGTGCTGGTGCAGCAGGCGCTTGGCCTCGTCCTGACTGACGCCCTCGCGCACCGTGATCAGCTTGTCCTTGGTCATCAGCTCCGCGACCCGCTGGCGCGGGTCGGTGGCGAAGCGCACGTCGCGGTTGGTGAGGATGCCGACGAGCTTGCCGGCCTTGCCGTTGCCGCCGCCCTCCACCACCGGGACGCCGGAGATGCGGTGCGCCTTCATCAGCTCGAGCGCGTCCGCCAGCGTGGCGCCCGGGCTGGATGGTGAGCGGGTTCACCACCATGCCGGATTCGAATTTCTTCACCTGCCGGACCTGCGCGGCCTGCGCGTCCGGCTCCATGTTGCGGTGGATCACGCCGAGGCCGCCGGCCTGCGCCATGGCGATGGCCATTTCGGCCTCGGTCACGGTGTCCATGGCCGAGGCGACGATCGGGATGTTGAGCGGGATTTCGCGGGTGATGCGGCTGCGGATATCGACGTCGCGCCGGCAGCATGTCGGACAGACCGGGCTTGATCAGCACGTCGTCGAACGTCAGTGCCTCGCGCAGGGGTCCATTGGACATCGCGGCCATCGCCAACTCCAGCCTCCCCGCTTCTGCGGGCTTAAATGGGCCCGCCGGCGGCCGATATGAAGGTGCGGCCGGCGCGAAACCGTGAGGTTTCACGCGAATCGAGGTCCCGTTTTGGGTTGGCGGAGGTCGATATCATACCGGTCGAGCCGACGCAAAGCGGTCTCGGGGTTGTGTAAACAGCCGGTTAAGGCGCCACGCCGGCCCGTCCGTGATCGCCGGCGCGTCGCCGGCTGGTGGGGAGCGAGCCGCACATCGCGGCTGCGAAGAATGTGCCCTCTCGCTTGGGGGAGAGGGCGTCAACGGCGACCGCTCGGCGTTAGCGCCGCCACTCCGGCGGCGGGCCGTGCTTCTCGATGGCGTCGACGATCTCGCGGTGCTTGCGGTCCTCGCGCCTCATGTAGATCGCGATGCACGCCATGGGCCGACGGGCACCAACCAGAACAGCGGGAAAAAGAATCCCAGGATGATGCAGGGCACGATCATGGCCAGATTGAAGATCGCCGAGAACGGCTGGCCGTTCAGCAGCAGGGCCAGCGGCGGCACGAAGATCGCGAGGATGTAGATCATCGAGGGACCTCCTGAACCGGCTCGGGGTGAGCACGCGGCGACATAAATAGGTGCGCTTTGCGCCGGGACAATGCCTGCTTGCCCGCCTTGCCCGCGCAGCGAATTCTGTTACCTTGCCCTCCCCGCTCTCCTCCGGCCGAAGTTCCGCCCATGCTCTCCAACAGAATCGTGCCGCTGATCGTGGCGGTCGCCTTGTTCATGGAGAACATGGATTCCACCGTGATCGCCACCTCGCTGCCGGCGATCGCGGCCGACATCGGCACCGACCCGCTGGCGCTCAAGCTCGCGATCACCAGCTACCTGATCTCGCTGGCGGTGTTCCTGCCGGTCAGCGGCTGGACCGCCGACCGCTTCGGCGCGCGCAACGTGTTCCGCCTCGCCATCCTGGTGTTCATCTCCGGCTCGATCGGCTGCGCGCTGTCGGGATCGCTGACCGCAGTTCGTGATCGCGCGCATGGTCGAAGGCGTCGGCGGCGCCATGATGACGCCGGTGGCACGGCTGATCCTGGTGCGCACCATCGACAAGCGCGAGCTGGTGGTGGCGATGATCTGGGTCACCATCCCCGCCCTGCTCGGGCCGCTGATCGGCCCGGTGTTCGGCGGCTTCCTCACCACCTACGTCTCCTGGCACTGGATCTTCATCATCAACGTGCCGATGGGGCTCGCCGGCATCGTGCTGGCGACGATCTATATCGAGGACATCAAGGCGGAGAACCCCGATCCGTTCGACGCCCGCGGCGCGGTGCTCGCCGGCATCGCCATCGCCGGGCTGACCTTCGGCGGCTCGACGCTCGGGCTCAACTTCCTGCCGATCGGCATCGTCATCGCCATGATCGTCATCGGCGCGGCCGCGGCCGTCGCCTATGTGGTGCACGCGCGCGCGCACGCCGGCGCCGATCCTCGATCTCTCGCTGCTGCGGTTTCCGACGCTGCGCGCCGCCGTGGTCGGCGGCTTCTTCTATCGCGCCGGCGTCGGCTGCCTGCCGTTCCTGCTGCCGCTGTTCCTGCAGCTCGGGTTCGGGCTGACCGCCTTCCAGTCGGGCCTGATCACCGTCTCCAATGTGTTCGGCGCGCTCGGCATGAAGACCATCATCCCGATCGTGCTGCGCACGCTTCGGATTCCGCTCGGCGCTGGCGGTGAATGCGGTGGTGAGCGCGGTCGATGGTCGGCGTTGTGCGCGACCTTCGTGCCCGGCGTGCCGTTCGCCTGGATCGTCGGCGTGCTGCTGGTCGGCGGCTTCTTCCGCTCGCTGCAATACACGAGCCTCAACACCATCGCCTATGCCGACATCGATCCCCGCTACATGAGCCGCGCCACCTCGCTGGTCGCGGTGGCGCAGCAATTGTCGTTGTCGGTCAGCGTCGCGCTCGGCGCGTCGCTGGTGGAGCTGACGCTCGCCTGGCGCGGCGCGGAGAAGATCACCGCCGCCGACTTCCAGCCGGCCTGGATCATCGTCTCGCTGATATCGGCGGCGACGTGCTTCATGTTCTGGCGGCTGCCGCCCGACGCCGGGGCCGAAGTCTCGCGCCGCCAGACGGCGTCGAGCTCCGGCCCGACCGCAGCCGAGCGACCAGAAGCAGGGATAGTGCCGATCCGGCCGTGACGTGATAGTTTCGACGCAGGCGGGCTTTCGTGCGTCGCCTGCGCGTCGTAAATAGAGCAAGGATCAAATGGTGCACGCCATGCTCTTCGATACCCCCACACCGACCGAATTGTCGCGGATCATCGGGCAAATCACCGCGCCGGCCTTTTTGCTCGGCGCCGTTGCCGCGTTCATTGCGCTCCTGCTGGCACGACTGCGGCAGGTCATCGATCGAACGCAGGAGCTCAATCAGATCGCCGACGACGACAAGACGCGCGCGCCTCTCAAGGCCGACATCCCGCGTCTCCACCGCCGCGCCAGGCTCTTGAACAGATCCGTGGAATACGCCGCCATCTCCGCGATCGTCGTGACGGCGCTGATGTTCGTCGCATTCGTGAGCGCTGTTCATCCATGTCCAGCACGAGCGAGGCGTCGCGCTGCTTTTCATTGTCGCCCTCGACCTTCTTCGCGCGCCGCCCTCGTCAACCTCGTCCGGGAAACCCGGATCGCCCTTCATGAATTCGACTTCCACAAATAGCGTCGAATGAGCTCGGGAGCTCAAGGAGCGTTTCAATGATCAAAGCCGTGCTGCGTCTCATCTGCATCGGCGCCGTTGTGCTTGAGTTCGGCCGCCGCGTCCGCGCAGGACTTTCCGTCGAAGCCGATCCGGCTGATCGTTCCGTTCCCGCCCGGCGGGCCGAACGACCTGATCGCCCGCGTCGTCGGGCAGAAGATGTCGGAGCTGCTCAAGCAGCAGGTCGTCATCGACAACCGCGGCGGCGCCGGCGGCGTGACCGGCACCGACGCGGTGGCGAAGGCCGCGCCCGACGGCTACACCATCGCGATCACCAGTGCCGGCGCGCTCGCGATCAGCATCGCGCTCCAGGAGAAGCTGCCCTACGACACGCTCAAGCACCTCAAGCCGGTCACGCTGGTGGCGACGGTGCCGGAGCTGCTGGTGGCGGCGACTAGCGTTCCCGCCGAGCAATCTCGACGGAACTCGATTGCGCTCGCCCGCGCCAAGCCGGGCACGCTCAACTACGCGTCGTCCGGACCCGGCAGCATGCCGCATCTCGCCGGCGAGCTTCTCAAGGTGGCCGCCAAGGTCGACATCGTCCACGTCCCCTACAAGGGCGCGGCGCCGGCGGTGAACGATCTCGTCGGCCAGCAGGTGCAGATGGCGTTCTTCGATCTGCCGGTGCTGCTGCCGCAGGTGCAGGTCGGGCAAGCTCAAGGCCATCGTGGTCGGCAGCAAGCAGCGCGCGCCGAGCCTCAAGGACGTGCCCACCACCGCCGAAGCGGGCTTCCCGCAGGTCGAGGCCGACAACTGGTACGGCATGGTGGCGCCGGTTGCGACGCCGCCGGCCGTGGTCGCGCGGCTGCATCAGGCGACGGTCGAGGCGCTGCGCGACGCCGGGCGTGCGCGAGAAGCTGTCGAGCCAGGGCCTCACCCTCGTCGGCGACACGCCCGAGCGAATTCACCGCCTATATCCGCGCCGAGATCGAGAAGTGGGGCAAGGTGGCGAAGGCGGCGAAGCTGGTTGCGAATTAGCGCGGCCGCAAGCGGACGTCCAATCTGCGGTGCCCATGCGCCCCTGGGCGTTCGCGGCAGCGGCTCCCGCTACTTCGCTAGCCGCGCATCCCGTTCTTTGGTCAGCCTTTCGAGCTCTTCGTTTTGCTGCGCGATCCTGTCGGCGTTTCGCTCCTCATCCGCAGCGCCTGAAAATGCAGCGGCCTGCTCAATCAGCTGCCGGATGTTGTCACGAACAATCGCGATGCGATCTTCTAGCTCAGGAAGAGAAAGCGGAGAAAGGCTACTGTGATCACTCATCGTGTCTCTCCTCTCCGTAAGCCAGTTGCAGGCTGTCATGTCGTCTCGATGCGAACCGCGATGGCTGCGCTGGCAATGACCGCGGAATCGTTGTTCTCCGGGTCAGCAACATCGAGACCGCCCTTGACGGCGCTGACGGTGACGTTGCCGAGCGGCAGGGATTTCTTGATCTTTCGAGGTCGACCTGCTCCGGTCGCTGGACACCGATCGTGACGTCCACATCGATCTTGGTCTTATCGATCTTCAACGACCGGACGAACGAAAGCGAACTGTGGTGCAGCGCATCTTGCACGGCGCGCAGCGCGGCCTTGGTGTAGTCGGAGCCATGCAAATCGTTGCCGGAGCCTAGTTCCAGAATGACGCGCGTCTTTGGCATCGACTACTTCCTTCAAGCGATGTCGAGGCTGACGACGACACAAGCATTGGCAATCAACGTGCTGTTGGTGCCCGCATCGTTGGGGATCTCAAGGCCGCCTTCGACCACCGTCACCGTGCCCTTCCCGTAAGGCAGGACGGCCATCACTTCTGCCTTGTCCACCAATTCGGGGCGTGGCACGCCGATGTGGATGTCGACGATCATCGCATCCAGCGAATGACCAAGCGCGGGGGCGATCGATAAGGAATTATGCCAAAGCGCATCTCGCAGAGCCCTGCAGGCGGCCTTGGTCGGGTCTGCACCGCGGATGTCGGTGCCCATGCCGATTTCGAGCACCATGCGCTTCTTCGTCATCGTTGCCGTCCAGTGGTTGTTCGATCGCAAAGTATCAAGGCGAAGCAGATCAGCCACAATTTAGCCGACCGCCCGCCGCTTAGGGCCACCCTCACGACTTCTTTTGTTTGGCTTCAACGTGGCGGGCGAAATTGTCGAGAATGGCCTGCCACCCTGCTTGCTGCTGCTCGATGGAGTGCGTCGATTCGCTGTCGAAGGTGACGCGGATGACGACGCCTTTGGGATCAGGGATGAACTCGACTTGCGCCGTGCGATCGCCGAAGGAATATTCGATCAGCTTATGCTCGACGATCTTCGTGTAGGTCCCGGCGAAATCGAAGCCCATGCTGCCGTCCTTGGCCTCCATGCGCGAGGAGAAGGCGCCGCCCTCGCGCAAGTCCACGGTGGCAGCTGTCGTATGCCAGTCATCAGATGCGGCGTTCCACTGCTTGATGTCCGCGGGTGTCGTATAGGCCCGCCAGACCTGCTCGATGGGTGCCGCGACAGTGGTTTCGACGTTGATCTTCATCGGTGTGGCTCTCCTCGCTAATTGATGTCGGCTCCACACCGCACTAACTGCCGTCGATTGAGGCGAAATTTGCTATCAAGGATGTGCCCGGTCGACGGTTCCGCGGAACCCCGTCGCCAGCAGATAAAGCTCCGCCGAATCCGCGCGGCTCGCCGCCGGCTTCACGTGCTTGACGCTCGCGAAATCGCGCTTGAGCTGCGCCAGCAGCGCCGTCTCGGTGCCGCCCTGCAGCACCTTGCACAGGAACGCGCCGCCGGGCGCCAGCACCTCGCCGGCGAATTCGGCCGCGGCTTCGGCCAGCGCCATGATGCGCAGATGATCGGTCTTGCGGTGGCCGGTCGCGTTCGCCGCCATGTCGGAGAGCACGACGTCGGCCTGGCCGCCGAGCATCGCCTTGAGCTTGTCGGGCGCCGCGTTGTCGAGAAAATCGAGCTGCACGAAATCGACGCCGGGGATCGCCGGCATCTCGAGCAGGTCGATCGCCGACCACGCGGCCCCTGCCCTCGCCGGCGCCGACGCGCTTGGCCGCGACCTGGCTCCAGCCGCCGGGCGCGGCGCCGAGATCGACCACGCGCATGCCGGGCTTGAACAGGCGATGCTTGTCGTCGATCTCGATCAGCTTGTAGGCGGCGCGCGAGCGATAGCCTTCGCGCTTGGCGCGCGCGACATAGGGATCGTTGAGCTGGCGCTCGAGCCAGAGCTTCGACGACAGCGAGCGGCTTCTTCGCCGGTCTTCACCCGGCGTCTTGAGATCGCGGCCGGCCGCCGGCGTCCGTCACGGCGCATGCGCTCCGCCGCCGCCGCGGACCGTGGCCCCAGACGCCGTCCGCGCGCATCATCTGCACCAGCATGCCCTCGCGCAGCCCGCGGTCGGCGACGCGCAGCCGCCGGCACGGGAATTCGCGCCGGATCGCTTCCAGGATGGCGCAGCCGGCGAGCACGAGATCGGCGCGCTCGGAGCCGATGCAGGCATTGGCGACGCGCTCCTCGTAGCTCATGTCGATCAGCCGCTCGACCACGCCGGTCGCCTGCGTGTCGCGTCATCCAGCAGCCGTCGACGCGGCGGCGGTCGTAGCGCTTGAGCTCGAGATGCACGCCGGCGATGGTGGTCACCGTGCCGGAGGTGCCGAGCAGATGCATGCGGTCGACCGCCGGGAAGTCGTTGGCGGCGACGAACGGCGCGAGATGCCCGGCCACCTCCTGCACCATCGCCTCGTAGACCTCGCGGCGTGACGTCGTGGCCGCCGTGGCGCTCGGCCAGCGTCACGACGCCGACCGGCATCGACGCCCAGGCCTTGATCTCCGGCAGCGGCGGCCCGCGCCGGCACGGCGCCGAGCGGCCGAGCCGCACCAGCTCGGACGAGCCGCCGCCGATGTCGAACAGGATCACGCCTTCGGCATCGGGATCGAGCAGCGGCGTGCAGCCGGTGGCGGCAAGCTCGGCCTCGGTCTCGCGGTCGATGATCTCGAGCTCGAGCCCGACCTCCTCGGCGATGCGGGCGCGGAATTCGCCGCCGTTCACCGCCGCGCGGCAGGCTTCGGTGGCGATCAGCCGCGCGCGGGTGACGCCGCGGTTCTTCATCTTGTCGCGGCAGATGCCGAGCGCCTCGACCGCGCGCGCGATCGCGGCGTCGCTGATGCGGCCGGAGGCCGAGATGCCCTCGCCCAGCCGGATGATGCGGGAGAACGCGTCGATGACCCGGAAGCCGTCGCCGGTCGGGCGCGCGACCAGCAGGCGGCAATTGTTGGTGCCGAGATCGAGCGCGGCATAGGTCGCGCCGGTCCCCGCCGGGAGGACCGTCGCGATACCCAGAGCCGTAAGGCGACCGCCGACCCCACGGAGACCGCCGCGGCGGTCTCCGGTCATGCGCGGAGTCGAGGCCCCCGGTTCCCCGGACCTCGTCACCCATCAAAAGCCTTCCTGCCGCCCAGAGCTCCGCTCGATGTGGCGGCTGTGTCCAAAGCCAAATCGGGTCGAGTGTAACAGCGCGCGGCGCTCGCGCAACAGATGCACGGCGGACGCATAGCTTGGCCATAAGTCCTTGTCGGCGCGGGCTTAGTCCTCTATTTCAGGGCGGAACCCGCGCCTGTTTCTCCCGCCATTCGGGTCCGTTTCGTGGCAGGCGACGCCTGCGGGGGATGATGTGCGGCAGCCGAGCAAGCCGCCGGTCGAGGACGCCCGATGACCATGCAGAACGACACCGACCAGCTGGTCGGTCACCAAATTCGCCATCGGCCAGCCGGTGCTGCGCACCGAGGACCCCGTCGCTGGTGCGCGGCGAAGGCCGCTTCACCGACGACGTCAGCGTCGCCGGCCAGGCCTATGCGGTGATGGTGCGCAGCCGCCACGCCCACGGCATCATCCGCAAGATCGACACCGAGGCGGCGCGCAAGATGCAGGGCGTGCTCGGCGTCTATACCGGCGCCGATCTCGCCGCGGCCGGCTACGGCACGCTCAAATGCATCGTGCCGTTCAAGAACCGCGACGGCTCGGAGATGAAGAAGCCGCCGCGCCACGCGCTCGCGACCGACAAGGTGCGCTTCGTCGGCGATCCGGTCGCGTTCGTGGTCGCGGAGACGCTCAACCAGGCGAAGGACGCCGCCGAGGCGGTCGAGGTCGACATCGAGCCGCTGCCCGCCGTCACCGATCCGGAGCAGGCGGTGCGCGCCGGGCGCGCCGCAGCTCTACGACGACGTGCCCGGCAACGTCGCGCTCGACTATCACTACGGCGACGCCGAAGCGGTGAAGGCCGCCTTCGCCAAGGCGGCGCATGTCACGCAGCCTCAAGATCGTCAACAGCCGCGTGGTGGTCAACGCCATGGAGCCGCGCGCCGCGGTCGGCGCTTACGAGGACGGCCGCTTCACGCTGCATAGCTGCTCGCAGGGCGTGTTCGGCATGAAGGGCAACATCGCCGCGCTGCTCAATGTCGAGCCCAAGCAGGTGCGCGTCATCACCGGCAATGTCGGCGGCTCGTTCGGCATGAAGGCCGCGCCCTATCCCGAATATGTCTGCGTGCTGCATGCGGCGCGCGCGCTCGGCCGCCCGGTGAAGTGGACCGACGAGCGCTCCGGCAGCTTCGTCTCCGACAGCCACGGCCGCGACCATCGCGTCAACGCCGAGCTCGCGCTCGACGCCGACGGCACATTTCCTCGCGGTGCGGCTGACGAGCTTCGGCAACATGGGCGGCTTCCTCGCCAATGTCGGGCCGATGCCCTCGACCCAGAACGCGGTCAAGAACGTGCAGAGCGTCTACCGCACGCCGCTGATCGAGGTGTCGACCAAATGCGTGTTCACCAACACCACGCACGTCTCGGCCTATCGCGGCGCCGGCCGGCCCGAGGGCAACTACTACATGGAGCGGCTGATCGACACCGCCGCCGCCGAGATGGAGATCGACCGGCTGGAGCTGCGCCGGCGCAATCACATCCGCCCGCGCGAGATGCCGTTCAAGGCCGTGATCGGGCGGCAACTACGACAGCGGCGAGTTCGCCGACCGTGATGAAGAAGGCGATCGAAGCCGCCGACACCAAGGGCTTCCGCCAGCGCAAGCGCGAGAGCCGCAAGCGCGGCAAGCTGCGCGGGCTCGGCATCGGCAGCTATCTCGAAGTCACCGCGCCGCCGTCGAAGGAGCTGGGCGGCATCGTGTTCGAGGCCGACGGCAGCGTGACGATCCTCACCGGCACGCTCGATTTCGGCATGGGCCACGCCTCGCCGTTCGCGCAGGTGCTGCACGAGAAGCTCGGCGTGCCGTTCGACAAGATCCGCCTGATGCAGGGCGACAGCGACCGGCTTTCGACCGGCGGCGGCTCCGGCGGCTCGAAATCGCTGATGCACACCGGCACCGCGCTGGTCGAAGCCGCCGCCAAGGTGATCGACCAGGGCAAGCTGATCGCCTCGCATGTGCTCGAAGCGTCCGCCGCCGACATCGAGTTCAAGAACGGCCGCTTCGTCATCGCCGGCACCGACCGCGCGATCGGCATCATGGAGCTGGCCGCAGAAGCTGCGCTCCGGCATCAACCTGCCGGAGGGCGTGCCGACCTCGCTCGACGTGCAACCACGTGAGCGACGGTCCGGGCGCCTCCGCCTATCCCAACGGCTGCCACGTCTGCCGAGGTCGAGATCGATCCCGAGACCGGCGTGATCGAGGTCGTGAAATATTCCTGCCGTCAACGATTTCGGCACCGTCGATCAATCCGATGATCGTCGAGGGCCAGCTGCACGGCGGCGTGGTGCAGGGCATCGGCCAGGCGCTGATGGAGATGACCGCCTACGACTCCGAAGGCCAGCTCCTCACCGGCTCCTACATGGACTACGCGCTGCCGCGCGCGGTCGATGCGCCGATGTTCGACGTCGTCGAACCATCCGGTGCCGGCCAAGACCAATCCGCTCGGCGTCAAGGGCTGCGGCGAAGCCGGCTGCGCCGGCTCGCTCACCTCGATCATGAACGCGGTCGTCGACGCGCTGTCCGAATACGGCATCCGCCACATCGACATGCCGGCGACGCCGCACCGGGTCTGGCAGGCGATCCGCGCCGGCGAGCGCGCCGCGAAGCCGTCGCTGACGCAAGCGAACAAGAAAAAGAAGCGACGACAATGACCCAGGCTGTCGAACTGCCGCTGCCGTCGACGCGCAGCCAGCCGAGACGCAGGCTCGTCTGCGAGCGTCTGCTTCGCCCATTTCGTCAGCCACTACTACATCCTGCTGCTCGCGCCGCTGTTCATCTTCGTGCGCGAGGACTACGGCGTCAGCTACACCGAGCTCGGCCTCGCGCTCACCGCCTTCAACGTCGTCTCGACCGTGGTGCAGACGCCGGCCGGCTTCCTGGTCGACCGGGTGAACGCGCGCTACATGCTGATCGCGGGCCTGCTGGTCGGCGCCGGCGCCTTCGCGGTCGCGGGGCTGGTCAATTCGTTCTGGGTGTTCGTCGCGATGTTCGCGCGTCGCGGGCCTCGGCAACACCGTCTATCACCCGGCCGACTACGCGCTGCTCGGGCGCCACGTGCCGGCCGAGCGCGCCGGCCGCGTGTTCTCCTACCACACCTTCTCCGGCATGCTCGGCAACGCGGCGGCGCCGGCGACGCTGGTCTATCTGCTACGCCGTCATCGGCTGGCGCGGCGCGTTCCTGGTGCGCCGCCGCGCTCGGCGTCGTGGCCGCGATCGTCGTGTTCATGACCGACGAGCCGCCGGTGCCGGTCAAGGCCGCCGCCAAGAAGAAGGACGAAGCCGGCCGACGCGTCGCTCGGACGGCTGGAAGCTCCTGCTCTCGGCGCCGATCCTCGCCAATCTCGTGTTCTTCATCCTGCTGTCGATGTCGGGCGGCGGGCTCTACAACTACCTCGTGGCGACGCTCGGCGCGCTGCACGGCACGCCGGCGACGGTCGCCAACACGGCGCTGACCGGGCTCCTGACCATGAGCGCGGTCGGCGTGCTGGTCGGCGGCATGCTCACCGGCTGGACCTCGCGCCACGGCCTGGTCACGACCGTCGGCTTGATCGTGCACCGCGACCGTCTGCGTGCTGGTCGGGCTGATCGACTTCCCGGCGCTGGTCGCTGATCGCGCTGATGTCGACGCGTCGGCTTCTTCGCCGGCCTGACCATGCCGTCGCGCGACATGATCGTGCGCGCGGTGACGCCGCCCGGCGCCTATGGCCGGGTGTTCGGCTTCGTCACCACCGGCTTCCACCTCGCCGGCATCGTGTCGCCGATCATCTTCGGCCAGCTGCTCGACCACGGCTATCCGCGCGAGATCTTCTTCTTCATGGCGTTCTGCGCGCTGCTCTCGATCGCCACGGTGACCTACTCGACCACGCGCAAGCCGGCGAGCTGAGCGCGCCGTCGCGCTCCGCTTCAGGCGCGGCCGCGGCTCTTGCTGAGCGGGCCTTTGCGCTTTCGCTTGAGTCCCTCGGGAAGCTGCGCGGGACCCCGCACGGGGTCATTGGCGCCCTGCCGGTTGTCGCGCTGGCGATCCTGCTGTTTGTCTTTGCCGCGCAAACCCGGATTGGTCGTGGCCGCTCGGATCACGGCGCGTGCTCCCGCTGCACGCCCTTGCGTCGGTTACTGCCGGTCGGTCTGCTGGTCGCCATTCCGTCTCTCCGCTTCCGCCAGCCGCGAGCGCAACCACTCTTTGATCAGGCGTCTCTTCTCCGCTCCCGTCACGGGCATCGCTTCGACCTTCTCCATCATCCGGTCAAAGCCGTTCAGAATTTCAGTCGCCGATTTCTGCACGTACACACTCTTGGGTTTCTGATTCTCCGACTATTCGGAAAATCATCAGCAACGACGCCGTCAGGATGATGGAGAAGCCAACGAGCCAAAGATCATCACATCAACGCCCGTGCATTTCGCAAGTTCCAGGACAGGTAACTTCCAGCTGCGTGACCGCGTTCCACGCGGCGAACAACGATGGGAGACTGCAATGGGCTGGGAAACGGCGCGCTCCTTTGGCCGATCGGAACCCCAATTCCGATCACCATCCGCCGAGATTTTTGCGGGGACAATATGAAGAGCCACCGGCCTGTTACGGCCGGGGCTCTTCGTTGTGCATGAAGAGCCACCGGCCTGTTACGGCCGGGGGCTCTTGGTTGTGCGCGCGTGCCGGCGGGCACGTCAGGCGAGGCGAAAGCAACGGGCGATGACGTGGCAATCTACCAGCGACTGCCGCCCCAGCCCCAGGTGCCGCCCTGAGGGCCGCCGTCCCGATTGTCCCGGCGCGGATTGTTCGATTGACGGCCGCCGCGATAGTTCGGGTTCTGGGTGCAACTTCCGCCCGCCCCGAAACTGGTGGCTTCGCACTGCTGGAAGGTCTGATAGCTGCAATCCCAGCTTGCCCCGGCCACCGCCCGGGCCGTCGCGCAGACACCACGGATTGCGGCTGCTGCTGACCTGGGCGTCGGCGCTCGGCACGTCGAACACAGTAGCGGCGGACACCAGGACCAAGCCTGCAAGGATAAATCGACGCATTTTTCTCTCCTTTATGGGTTGTTGGGGACCAACATTCCACCTGGGGAGGTTTCCGGGCCAAGCATTAAATTAGCGAAATGACCGTATCCTTAGCCGGATCGCTTAAAGGGTAGCGAAGCGCCGACGGGCCGGTTATATGGGAACCGCGCGGCCCCGAGGCGATTGCCCAGGGCCGCCCCGCTCCCGGGTCTTGGGGGATGGTGGAACGGTATCACAGCAAACTCTGACTCTGTTTTTCTAGGTTCAAATCCTAGTTCCCCAGCCACGCTCGAACAGCCGCCGCCGTTGACCATCAGGTCGACAGGCGAACGCAGACCAGCGCTCAAGCCTTTTTTCTGCATCGTCCCGTTCGGAAAATGCGGCCGCAGGACGATCTGACCCGCCAATTCCTGCCGTGGCACTCGCTCCGGCGCGCCGTGGAATCGAACGCCTATTCTGCTGGTCGATCGCCACACGATGCGACACTGACGTCGTACGCTGGCGTGACCGCCGATCAACAACGAAAATTCATCGGGGAAGTCAGTCCCAGGCGACACTTCGACCTGGGCGCCCAACTCCGAGATGTCGACAATGACGCAAGGAGCCGGCGGTACTCCACGTCCGAACTCCAATTGGGCGGGATAAGTGAAGACCCGGCGCGAACTTTTCCGGCGGTGACGACCGCCGTGATCCTGATATGACGTACCAGCCATGGCCCAGCTCAACCGTTCTGGTTGCCCCGTGCTTAGCGATGATCCAACTCCATACGCTGGTCGCCGCGTCCCGGCCGAGCTTCGTCCAATTCCAGCGGCTCGCGGCAATGCGCGGTCAAACGCCGACCACGGATGGAGCAATATACACATGAGTATTACGCTAATTTATAACCAAAAAGTGAAAGGCAATTAATCCGCAGTCGTGAGTTGAAACGCCGTCGCCACCACGGCCCGGACGGCGCATGTTGCGCTTGAGGAGCACCCGGAAATCCCATGACCATCAAGAACGACTATCTCGGCGTCGCGGTGATCGGCGCCGGCCGCATCGGCACCTTGCGCGCGCGGCTTGCGGCCAAGCATCCGGCGGTCCGCTACGTCGCGATTTCCGATGCCGATCCGGCGCGCGCCAAGGCGCTGGCCGAGCAGGCGGGCGCGCAATTCTCACTCCGGCGACAACGACGAGATCATCGCGCATCCGGAGGTCAACGCGGTGATCGTGTCGACGCCGGAAGGCGAGCACGCCGCGCCGGTGTGCAAGGCGCTGGAGCTCGGCAAGCCGGTGCTGGTGGAAAAGCCGATCGCGATGACGCTCGAAGGACGCCGACGCGATCCTGGCGACCTGAAGCAGACCGGCGGCGATCTGCGCATCGGCTACAGCCGCCGCTACAAGGAATGCTTCCTGCGCGCCAAGGAGCAGATGATGCAGGGCCGGCTCGGGCGCGTCGTCGGCGGGCTGGCGCGCGTCTACAATTCGCGCGCGCAGGCGTTCGCGATCCTCAAGCGCGATCCGCACGCGACGCCGGTGCATCGACGTGCTCACCTATTACGTCGACCTGATGTGCTGGTTCCTGGAAGGCAACCGCCCGGTCGAGGTGGTCGCGCGCGGCCAGACCGGCATCTTCAAGGAGGCCGGCTACGGCGCGCACGACGTGACCTGGGCGATCGTCACGTTCGCGGACGGCGCGGTGATCAATTTCGGCGTGAGCTACGCGCTGCCGGCGCGCTATCCGACGCTCGGCCAGTCCGACCGCGTCGAGCTGCTCGGCGCCGAAGGCACCATGATCATCGACGACGACCACATGGATCACCTGCTCTATCTCCGACAAAGGCATCCCGCACGCCTATGTGCCGGACCACGCCGTCAACATGGCGTTCCTCGGCTAGCAACACCGCGGGCGACTGGGCGGTCGGCGATTTCTGGGGGCCGCTCGGCAACGAGACGCGCGCCTGGCTCGACTCGCTGGTGACCGGGCAGCCGACCGTGCACACCACGCCCGAGCAGGCGCGCGTGAATCTCGAGACCACGCTCGCGATCGAGCGCGCGGTGGCGACGGCAGCCGGTCAAGCTGCCGCTGGAGGCTGATGCTCCGCGTGGGCGCATAGCGCTACGCCGTCTGCGAGCGCTCGGAGTGACCGGCTGCGACAGGTGCGGGATCAGGTCCGCGCTCGCCTCACGCGTCCGGACACGCAGCAGTCGCTATTCGAACTTCAGGTTCTCCGCCTTCACCACCTCGCGGTAGCGCTCGAGCGTGTCGGCGATGTAGTGCGCGAACTCCTGCGGCGTGTTGGTCGCCGGCTCGACGCCCTGCGCGGCCAGGCCCTTCAGCACCTCGGCGTCCTTGCGTCGTGTCGACCACCGCCTGGTGCAGCCGCTCGATGATCGGCGCGCGGCGTGCCCGCGGGCGCCAGCAGGCCGAACCAGCCCGAGGATTCCGCGCTGGCAGCCCGAGCTCCGCCAGCGTCGGCACGTCCGGCAGGCTCGCCGAGCGCCGGTCGCCGGTGATGGCGATCGCCCTCACCTTGCCGGCCTGGATCTGCGGGACCATGCCGGGGATCGGCCCGAGATAGAATTGCGTCTCGTTGCCCATGGTGGCGATCATCGCCGGCGCGCCGCCCTTGTAGGGCAGGTGCAGCGTCTGCTTGCTGATGCCGGCGACGCTGACGAACATCGCGACCGCGAAGTGGCTGGTCGAGCCGACGCCGCCCGACGCGTATTTCAGCGTGCCGGGCGCTTTCTTCGCGAGCGCGATCAGGTCCTGCACGTTCTTCACCGGCAGCGACGGATTGACCACCAGCACGTTCTGCACGATCGCGAACAGCGAGACCGGCGCGAAATCCTTGATCGGATCGTAGGGAATCTTCGGCGACGTGATCGGCGCGAACGAATGCGTCGAGACCGATCCCATCAGCAGCGTGTAGCCGTCGGGCGCGGCGCGCGCGACCAGCTCGCCGCCGATCTGGCCGCCGGCGCCGCCGCGATTGTCGATGACGATCTTGGCGCCGAGGATGCCCGACATCTTCGCCGCCATGATGCGGCTGAGCGTGTCGTTGGCGCCGCCCGGCGGATTGGGCGACACCAGCCGGATCGGCTTGGTCGGATAGGTCTGCGCGAGCGCGGGTGGCGCCGAGAGCAGCACGGCGATGAGCGCGAATCCAACCGAGGGCTTCATGGCATTCGTCTCCGGAGCGCGCTGTGGTTGAGCCTTCAGCGCGTTTTCGGCAGCTTGGACGCCTTGACGGAGCCGTCCCATCGGACTGCCTTCTTGATGAAGGCACCAAATTGCTCGGGGTCCACGCTGGTTGTATTCGGAGCTTGGTGAATTTTTCTTTGGCTCGTGAGTTCACTGTTGTTCACAACCTGGTTCAAGCGGCCGAGATATGTGCGGGTGTGCGGCCGGCGCTGTCAGCCTTCCAGGATTGGCGATGAGTTGCGGGAAACCCTGCTCCGCCAAGGTCGGCACGTCGGGCAGCAGGCTGATCGCTCTTCTGCGCGATACCAGATCGGATCGTTGTCTCGCAGCGGCAGATGATGGTCGTTGCTGGTAGATCGCTGACCTGGTTCGCCAGCAGGTCGGCCATCGCCGGCGCGCCGCCTGGGTACAAGACGATACCGAAGTCCGCCTCGCTTAGTTCGTTAAAGACGAACGCAAGGATATGAGGCGGCGTCCGGTGGCGCTCCGAAATTCAGCTTGCCTGGATTGGCCTTGGCATAGCGGCCAATTCGCGGGCGTTTCACGGGAATGTCGGCGTCTACGACAGGAGATACGGTGCGGTCAAATCCGCGATCGGCTAAAACTCTTGATCGGATCATAGTCGAGCTTTTCGAACATCGCCGGCAGGATTGCGTGTGTCGCCGAGCTCGCGACCAACAGTGTATGACCGTCGGCTTGGACCGCGCTGCGGCTGTCGTGCCGATCGTTCCTCCGCCGCCGGACGTTTCGATACGATCGATTGCGCCAGCGACACCGACATCAGTTGCGCCACCTGTCGCGCGACACGTCCGTGAGGCCCGCGGGCGCGAACGGCAGGATCATCCGGATCGGCCGGTCGGGATAGCTCTGCGCGAACGCCGGCTGCGTCGCGAGAAGAACGGCCGCGATCCAAGCGGCGTAATTCATGGCGCTCGCCTCCCTGTCTTTTGTCAGTCGAACGCTACCGCCATGCGGGATCGCGTCAAAGTCCGCCGCGTCGCATCTGGACAAGCTCCGACCGGCGGACGAAGATCGCGCACTGCTTGCGAACTAAACGACAACATCGGGAGGAGAATTCATGCCGACAACGCTGACGCGGCGGCACGTCCTCGCCTTGATGGGATCGCTGCTGCCGGCCGCGGCGCTCGCGCAGGCGCCTATCCCGACCGGCCGATCCGGCTCGTGGTGGCGCTCGCGCCCGGCGGACCGGCCGACACCGCCGCCCGCGCCGTTCGGGCCGTTCCTCGGCCAGGTGCTGGGCCAGAACGTCATGATCGAGAACCGCCCGGGCGCCTCCGCCATCGTCGGCACGGAATCGGTGACGCGCGCGGAGCCGGACGGCTACACGCTGCTGTTCGGATCGAGCAGCACCTTTGCGGTCAATCCCGCGGTGATGACCAAGCTGCGCTTCGACGTGCAGAAGGATCTCAAGCTCATCCGCCTGATCGCGCAGACGCCGCATGCGCTGACGGTCCGCTCGGGCGTCGCGGCCCATTCGCTCGCCGATCTCGTCAAGCTCGCCAAGGCGCAGCCGGGCAAGCTGTTCTATGCGTCGTCCGGGCAACGGCGGCGCCATCCACCTGGCGAGCGAGCTGTTCAAGCTCGAGACCGGCACCAACATCAACCATATTCCGTTTCGCGGCGGCGGCCCGGCGGTGCTCGGCGTCATGCAGGGCGACGCCGACGTCTTCATCAACGACGCGAGCACGACGCTGCCGAATATCCAGGCCGGCAATCTCCGGGCGCTGGCGATGCTGAGCCCGAAGCGCTCGCCGCTGCTGCCGGACCTGCCGACGTCCGCCGAGCTCGGCTATCCCGGCATCGTGTCGTCGTCCTGGGTCGGGCTGGCGGCGCCGGCGAACACGCCCGATGCCATCGTCGCGCGCCTCGCCAAGGCGACCGACCAGGTGTTTGCGTCGGACGCCTATCAGGCGATCGTCAAGAAGACCGGCTTTGAGCTGTTCGGATTCAACGACGAGCAGACCGCGGCCTTCATCAAGGCGGAAGTCGAGAAATGGGCGGCGGTCGCGAAGTCCGCGAACATCCGCATCGATCAATAGACCGATTCCTAGCAACATTCACACAGGAACATAAGACGATGAGTGACGATCGGGCTGCGCGCGGCAAGAAAATTCGCGACGAGGCATTCGGCAAGGAAGGGCTGCGGCGCTGGGAGGAGCTGAACGAGATTTGCCCGACCCATGCCCGCGCCATCCATGAATATTGCTTCGGCACGGTCTGGGACCGGCCGCATCTCGACCTGAAGATCCGCGAGCTGATCGTCATCGCGGCGGCGGCGGCGTCCGATCTCTCCGGCGAGGTCGCGCTGCACGCGCGCGGCGCGCTCAATCGCGGCGCCACCCGCGACGAGATCATCGAGACCATCCTGCAATGCGCGCCCTATATCGGCTTCCCGAAGACCAACCACGCGCTCAAGGCGGCGAAGGATGTCTTCGACCAATGGGAGGCGAAGAAGGAGGACTGGAAGCCCGTCTGACCGCGCGGCGCGGCGTCATCGCACGTCGGCAGCCGGTGTGCCGGACAGGACAAAATCCGACGTGATGCTTTGCGCGACGTCGTCGTAGAGCGCGAGCGCATCCACGACCTGCCCTCCGAAGCACATCACCCGCGCATGCATGATCGTATGCATCGCATCATTCATTTTTTGCGCCGGAGACGTTGCTCGCTTCGAGCATGGTCATGACCTGGATGTCACGGGCCGCGCATCCGCGGGTGAACGTGCCTCCGACCGCCATTCCGTTGGTCACGGTGGTGAGAAAGACCGCCGCGACGGCTGCGCCGTACACCGCGAGCTTGCCGCACTTGGATGATCGTACGCGGAACATTGTGTCTCTCCTTCGGTGGACTGACCGTTTGACATGACGGCATCCTCAAACAGAGCGCACCCGCCGGTAAATCATACGGGTCACTTTCCTAGCGTTTCCGCGCGAAACATCGGAACCTTGAAAGTCGCGCCTGCAAGCGCAGTAAGGGCCGGTTCCAGTCGGCGCACCGCAGGCGATACCTTGGTACCAGGACCCAATCGCAGCGCGAGTTCGTTTCAATTACACCGTCACGAAATTGTTGGCGCCGGCTGCGCGGCCAGCTTCAC
>CAWKMR010000052.1:0-174861 GCA_963850705.1 uncultured Alphaproteobacteria bacterium
GTCGTTTAAGCGCGTCGCGCGGAAAGAGACGAGGAGAGCATCATGATCCAGATGCAGACAAACCTCGACGTGGCGGACAATTCCGGCGCGCGTCGAGTCATGTGCATCAAGGTGCTCGGCGGGTCCAAGCGCAAGTATGCCACCATCGGCGACGTCATCGTCGTGTCGGTGAAGGAGGCGATCCCGCGCGGGCGCGTCAAGAAGGGCGAAGTGATGAAGGCCGTGATCGTGCGGGTGGCGAAGGACATCAAGCGCGCGGACGGCTCGATCATCCGCTTCGACCGCAATGCCGCGGTGCTGATCAACCCTCAGATGGAGCCGGTCGGCACCCGCATTTTCGGACCGGTTCCGCGCGAGCTGCGCGCGAAGAACCACATGAAGATCATTTCGCTGGCGCCGGAGGTGCTGTGATGGCGGCCAAGATCAGGAAAGGCGACCGGGTGATCGTGCTCAGCGGGCGCGACAAGGGCCGCCGCGGCGAGGTCATCTCGGTCGAGCCCGGCGGCCGGGCGCGCGCTGGTGCGCGGCGTCAACATGGTGAAGCGCCACCAGAAGCAGACCGCGCAGCAGGAAGGCGGCATCGTCTCCAAGGAGGCGATCGGTCCACCTTTCGAACCTCTCGCTGCTCGACCCGAAGGACAACAAGCCGACCCGCGTCGGCTTCAAATACGTGGGCGAAGGCCTGGACCGGAAGAAGGTCCGTGTGTCCAAGCGCTCGGGAGTTGAGATCGATGGCTGATACCGAAGAGAAGGCCCCGAAGGCCCCCAAAGGCCCGAAGGCGGAGAAGGGCGATCAGCAGCCCAAGCAGCAGGCCAAGCAACAGCAGGCCAAGGGCGACAAGGGTGGCGACAAAGGCCAGCCCAAGGCGGACGGCGCTCCGAAGCCGAAGAGGAAGCACGAGGAGCGTGTGACGCCGCGGCTGCGTACCCATTTCGATCAGGTCGTGCGCAAGCAGCTGACCGAGCAGAACGGCTACAAGAACCCGATGCAGGTGCCGACCATCCAGAAGGTCGTCATCAACATGGGCATCGGCGAGGGCGTCAACGACCGCAAGAAGGTCGACGAGGCGGCCGACGACCTTGCGCAGATCGCCGGGCAGAAGGCGGTCATCACCAAGGCGCGCAAGTCGATCGCGACCTACAAGCTGCGCGACGGCCAGGCCATCGGCTGCAAGGTGACGCTGCGCAAGGCCCGCATGTACGAGTTCCTCGACCGCCTGGTCAACATCGCGCTGCCGCGCGTGCGCGACTTCCGCGGCCTCAATCCCAAGAGCTTCGACGGCCGCGGCAACTACACGATCGGCATCAAGGAACACATCGTTTTCCCGGAGATCGACTACGACAAGGCGGCCGATGTCTGGGGCATGGACATCACGGTTTGCACGAGCGCGAAGACCGACGACGAGGCGCGCGCGTTGCTGACCGCATTCAACTTCCCGTTCCGGCAGTGAGGCCAGGCTTGCAACCAGGTCCTCAAACGCGGATACCCAGGAGAGCTTAATGGCGAAGAAGAGTTCGATCGAAAAGAACAATCGGCGGCGCAGGCTGGCCAAGAAATATTCCGGCCGTCGCACGCGGCTCAAGGCGATCGCGCAGCGACAAGACCAAGCCGATCGAGGAACGCTTTGCGGCGTCGCTGAAGCTTGCCGAGATGCCGCGCAATTCGTCGCCCACCCGGATCCGCAATCGCTGCGAGATCAGCGGCCGGCCGCGCGCGTATTACCGCAAGCACAAGCTCAGCCGTATCGCGCTCCGGGAGCTCGGCTCCAAGGGCATGATCCCCGGTCTTCTCAAGTCAAGCTGGTAGGAGCATCGAGCGATGGCTTTGAACGATCCGCTCGGCGACATGATCGCACGCATCACATAATGCGCAGATGCGTAATAAGTCGAAGGTTTCCTCGCCGGCCTCGCGGCTGCGCGTGAGCGTGCTCGACGTGCTCAAGAGCGAGGGCTACATCCGCGGCTATGCCTCGGTCGAGCATGCCAACGGGCTCAACGAGCTCGAGATCGAGCTGAAATATTTCGACGGCGCGCCGGTGATCCGCGAGATTTCGCGGGTGTCGAAGCCCGGCCGCCGGGTCTACGCCTCGGTGCGGAATCTGCCGCGCATCAACAACGGGCTCGGCGTCGCGATCGTCTCAACGCCCAAGGGCGTGATGGCCGATCACGCGGCGCGCGACGCCAATGTCGGCGGCGAAATCCTGCTGTACGGTGTTCTAGTCGGATAACGATCGGATCAGCGCCATGTCACGTATCGGAAAAAAACCGGTTTCGATCCCGTCGGGGGTCACGGCCAATGTCGAGGGCCAGACCGTCAAGGTGAAGGGGCCGAAGGGCGCGCTGCAGCTCGTGCTGCATGGCGACGTCGCGGCCACGATGGACAAGGGCTCGATCAAGGTCGACCCGCGCAACGAGACCAAGCGCGCCCGCGCGATGTGGGGCACCTATCGGGCGCTGGTCGCCAACCTGATGACCGGCGTCACCAAGGGCTTCGAGGAGCGGCTCGAGATCAACGGCGTCGGCTATCGCGCCGCCGTGCAGGGCAAGAACCTGCAGCTCGCGCTCGGCTACAGCCACGACGTGGTCTATCCGATCCCCGAAGGGATCGCGATCGTGACGCCGAAGCCGACCGAGATCGTCATCACCGGCATCGACAAGCAGAAGGTCGGGCAGGTGGCGGCGGAGATCCGCGACTACCGGCCGCCGGAGCCCTACAAGGCCAAGGGCATCAGGCATGCGGGCGAGTACATCTTCCGCAAGGAAGGAAAGAAGAAATGAGCCTCGCCCAGATACTCGGTCATTTGCGGACGGGGGACGTCATCATCGTCCGCGGCGGCGACGCGTCGCTGCGGTTGCGGTTGCCGGTCGTCTGGGCCGGCCGGACGCCGTGGACGTCAACGAAATCAAATCGCGCAAGTTGCTGCGCAACCTGATCACCGTCCGCAAGGACGGCGGAAGGAAGAAGTAGGAACCGGATCATGTCCAGGCTCAGTGATCGGACCGCAAGACGAAAGGCGCAGGTGCGGCGCGCGATCCGCCGCGCCAGCAACGGCCGCGCGCGGTTGTCCATTTTCCGCTCGTCGAAGCACATCTACGCGCAGGTCATCGACGACACCAAGGGCGAGACGCTGGCGTCGGCGTCGTCGATCGAGAAGGACATGCGCGGCAGCATGAAGAACGGCGCCAATATCGCGGCGGCGAAGGCGGTCGGGAAGCTGGTTGCGGAGCGCGCGGCCGCCAAGGGCGTCAAGGACGTCGTGTTCGACCGCGGCGCCTATCTCTATCACGGCCGCGTCAAGGCGCTCGCCGATGCGGCGCGCGAGGGCGGTCTCAAATTCTAGAGGGTATTGAACGGGCGCAGCCCGAACGGAACGGAACATCGATATGGCACGTGAACCACACGGTCGGCACAGAGAGCGCGAAGAAAGCGAATTCACCGACAAGCTCGTCCACATCAACCGTGTGGCGAAGGTCGTGAAGGGCGGCCGGCGCTTCGGCTTCGCCGCGCTGGTCGTCGTCGGCGACGAGAAGGGCCGCGTCGGCTTCGGCCACGGCAAGGCGCGCGAGGTGCCGGAAGCGATCCGCAAGGCGACCGATGCCGCCAAGCGCGGCCTGATCCGCGTGCCGCTGCGCGAAGGCCGCACGCTGCATCACGACGTGTTCGGCCGCCACGGCGCCGGCAAGGTGATCCTGCGCGCGGCGCCTCCCGGCACCGGCATCATCGCCGGCGGTCCGATGCGCGCGGTGTTCGAGACGCTCGGCATGCAGGACGTGGTGGCGAAGTCGCTCGGCTCGTCCAATCCCTACAACATGGTGCGCGCGACCTTCGACGCGCTCAAGCGCCAGGATTCGCCGCGCTCGGTCGCCGCGCGCCGCAACATCAAGGTGTCTGCGCTGCAGGCGCGCCGCCGCGACACCGGCGAGGCCGAGCAGAGCGCTGACTAGCATCATCCGAAAGTGGACCGGTTTTCGGAACAGATGATGCACCAAGAAGTAGGCGTCCGGAGTCGAATGAGCAAGACATCAAGATCAAGCAGATCGGCAGCCCGATCCGCCGCCATCACACCCAGCGCGAGACCCTGATCGGGCTCGGGCTTGAACCGCATCGGACGCGTGGCCGAGGTGCCGGACACGCCGCAGACCCGCGGCATGATCGCCAAGGTGAAGCACCTCGTGCGAGGTGGTTGAGGCGCAAGCGAAATAGACTCGTCACGCTCGGTCACTGGACCGGCCATGACGATGGAGAGAATGAGGACGACGTCATGAAGCTCAATCAGCTCGCCGATCGGCCGGGAGCCCGCAAGAGCCGCACCCGGATCGGGCGCGGCATCGGCTCCGGCAAGGGCAAGACCGGCGGACGCGGCGGCAAGGGCCAGACCGCGCGCTCGGGCGTGCGCATCAAGGGCTTCGAGGGCGGCCAGATGCCGCTGCATCGCCGCCTGCCCAAGCGCGGCTTCAAGAACACGCCGTTCGCGCGCAAGCTCAACGAGGTCAATCTCGACCGCATCCAGCAGGCGGTCGACGCCGGCAAGCTCGAGAGCGGCGCCACGGTCGACGTGGCGGCGCTGGTCAAGGCCGGCGTGCTGCGCCGCGCCCGGGAAGGCGTGCGGCTTCTGGGCATGGGCGAACTCAAGGCCAAGCTCGCGTTTTCGGTCTGGGGCGCCTCGAAATCGGCGGTGGCGGCGGTGGAAAAGGCCGGCGGCTCGGTCACGATCCTGGCGCCGAAGCGTGAGGCGGCGGAGGAAAAGCCCGCCTGAGCCCCCCATGTGAAATCGGCCGCCGCGCCCTCCATATAGGGCAGGTGGCCGAGGGGGCACAGGGGCAGTTCAGGGCGGGTACCGGAGGACCAGGATGGCGTCAGCAGCAGAACAACTTGCGGCCAACCTCAATTTCTCGGCGCTCGCCAAGGCCGAGGAACTCAAGAAGCGCATCTGGTTCACGCTCGGCGCGCTGCTCGTCTATCGCTTCGGCACCTACATCCCGCTGCCCGGCATCGATCCCGCGGCCTGGGACCAGATTTTCCGCCAGCAGGCCGGCGGCATCCTCGGCATGTTCAACATGTTCTCCGGCGGCGGCATCAACCGCATGGCGATCTTCGCGCTGAACATCATGCCGTACATCTCGGCGTCGATCATCATCCAGCTGATGACGACGGTGTCGCCGACGCTCGAGCAGCTCAAGAAGGAAGGCGAGGCGGGCCGCAAGATCATCAACCAGTACACGCGCTATCTCACGCTGGGGCTCGCGGCGCTGCAGGCGTTCGGCATCGCCATCGGCCTTGAAGGCGCCGGCAACGTGGTGAGCGACCCGGGCTGGTTCTTCCGGATCTCGACCGTCATCACGCTCACCGGCGGCACCATGTTCCTGATGTGGCTGGGCGAGCAGATCACGTCGCGCGGCATCGGCAACGGCATCTCGCTCATCATCATGGCGGGCATCGTCGCGGAACTGCCGGGCGCACTGGTCAGCGCACTCCAGCTCAGCCGCGAAGGCGCGCTGTCGACGGCGCTGATCTTCACCGTCGCGGTGATGGCGCTCTTCGTCACCGCCTTCATCGTGTTCATGGAGCGCGCGCAGCGGCGGCTCTTGATCCAGTATCCCAAGCGCCAGGTCGGCAACCGGATGTTCGAGGGCCAGTCCTCGCATCTGCCGCTCAAGCTCAACACCTCAGGCGTCATTCCGCCGATCTTCGCGTCGTCGCTGCTGCTGCTGCCGACGACGGTGGCGAATTTCAACGCCGGGCAGGGCCCGGAATGGTTCCAGGCGCTGGTCACCCAGCTCAGCCACGGCCGGCCGCTGTTCCTGATCCTCTACATCGCGATGATCATCTTCTTCGCGTTCTTCTATACGGCGATCGTGTTCAATCCGACCGAGACCGCCGACAACCTCAAGAAGCACGGCGGCTTCATTCCGGGCATCCGGCCCGGCGAGCGCACCGCCGAATACATCGACTATGTGCTCACGCGCATCACCTGCATCGGCGCGGTCTATCTCTCGCTGGTGTGCCTGTTGCCGGAGATCATCCTCTCCTATGCGCCGGGCATGTTCTATTTCGGCGGCACCTCGCTGCTGATCGTGGTCAGCGTCACCATGGATACGGTGGCGCAGGTGCAGGGCTATCTGCTCGCGCACCAATACGAAGGCTTGATCAAGAAGTCGAAGCTGCGGGGCCGGCGGCGATGACGTCCGACCACCGCGGCCGCAGCCTGGCGTGACGCACGCGCTTTTGGGAGGATGGCTTCGATGTCATCGGACCTGGGGCGGCGCATCGGTTTGACCATCGGCGCGTTCCTGGTCTTCCGGCTTGGCACCTACATCTCCGTTCCCGGGATCGAACCGGCGGTCTGGCAGCAGTTCTTCCGCCAGCAGGCCGGCGGCATTGTCGGTACGCTCGATTGGTTCGCCGGCGGCGCCGTCGCCCGCCTGTCGATCTTCGCCCTGAGCATCGTGCCCTTTGTGACCGCATCGGTGCTGCTCCAGCTCGCATCGATCGTGTTGCCGACGCTGCGCGCGTTGCCAAAGCGGGGCGAAAGCGGCCGCCGGAGACTTGATGTCTACACGCTCGTCCTGACCATCCTCCTGGCGATGCTTCAGGCCCTGGGCATCGCTTTCGCGCTTGAAGGCGTGGCGAACGTGGTTGTCGAGCCCGGAATGATGTTCCGCCTGACCACGGCGCTCACCTTGACTGGCGGCGTGATATTTCTGGTCTGGCTCGCCGGCCAGATCACAGCACGCGGCATCGGCAACGGCATTTCACTCATTCTCGCAGTCGGGGATCGTGGCTGCACTGCCGGAAGCGGTTGTCGCCATGCTCGACCTCGGCGGCGGGGTGTGCTGTCGACCAATCTCGTCCTGGGCGTATTGCTGCTCGCGGTCGCGCTCACGGCTTTGATCGTGCACTGGAGCTGGCCCGGCGGCCGCTCCTGGTGACATTCCCCCGCCGTCAGGCCGGCATGCGGACGTTCGAGGGCCGCTCGCACCTGCGGTTGAAGCTCAACAACGCCGGCCTGATCCCGCAGATGCTCGCTTCCTGGTTCCTGCTGTTGCCGATCCTGACTGCCGGATGGGGCATGGAGTGGCCAGATTGGCTCATGAGCCAGCTTGCGCATGGCCGGCCGCTGTTCCTGATCGTCTATGCGGTCGCGATCGTGCTGTGCGTCTTCCTGTACACGGCGTTCTTGCTCAACCCCGATGAAATGGCGGAGGACCTGCGGAAGTATGGCGGCGTGATCGCGAGTGTGGAGCCTGGGGAAGCCACCGCCAGGCACATTGACTATGTGGTCTCCCGGATCAGCGCGATCGGGGCAATCTATCTTGCCTTCGTGTGTTTGCTCCCGGAGATATTGATCGCCAAGTGGTCGGTGCCGTTCTATCTAGGTGGTACGTCGCTCCTGATTTTGGTTTGTGCCATACTTGATGTGAAGGCGCAGCTTGATCAGCCGCGGCGGGAAAGGGTGGAGGCGACGTAGATGAGACTGATCCTGCTTGGGCCCCCGGGGGCGGGGAAGGGCACGCAGGCGCAACGGCTCGTTCAGAAGCACGGCATCGTGCAGCTCTCGACCGGGGACATGCTGCGGTCTGCCGTCAAAGCCGGCACGCTGGTGGGCCTGCGCGCCAAGGCGATCATGGATCGCGGCGAGCTTGTGCCGGACGAGATCGTGGTGTCGATCGTGTCCGACCGCATCGGCGAGCCTGATGCCACGAACGGCTTCATCCTCGACGGCTTTCCGCGCACGGTTCCGCAGGCGGTCGCGCTCGACAAGATGCTCAAGGAAAAGGGCCTCAAGCTCGACGGCGTGATCGAGCTCAAGGTCGACAGCAGCATCCTGCAACAGCGGATCGAGAACCGCATGCGGGAATCGGCCGCGCGCGGCGAGCCGCTGCGGTCCGACGACGACCCGGAGGTGCTCAAGCGCCGCGTCGATGCCTACAAGGAGCAGACGGCGCCGCTGGTGGATTACTACCGTTGGCAGGGGACGCTGCGGTCCGTGGACGGCATGGCGCCGATCGACGAGGTCGAGGGCGCCGTCCACCGTGCCCTGACCGAGAAGCCGCCGGTCCGCAAGCCCGCGCCCAAGGAAACAAGTCCTGCAAAGCCGCAGGCCCGGGAATCGGGTGCCAAGACGCCGGCCAAGGCCTCGGGAACCAAGGCCTCGGGAACCCGCGCTGGCGCCGGAAAGTCTGCGGCGAAGGTTAAGTCCAAGGCCCCGCCCAAATCGGCTGCGTCCAGGGCCGGAAGGCCCAAAACCGCAGCCGCCAAGGGCAAAAGCAAGGCGCCGGCGCGCAAGGCTGCCGGCAAGCCCGCCCGGGGGCGGTCCCCCGCCCGCGGCAAAGCTGCTCCGCGCAGGTCTAAACGCTAGTAGAGGTTGACGAAACGCCGTTGAATCCCTTAATAAGCCACGCATCCAGTCGGAGAGGATCACACGATACCGCGCCCCGGGAAACGGGGAGGGTGTCGCGTTACCCGTTGCGGACTATGGGCGCAGGCTGGAATCAGGACCGAGCCGCCATTTTGCCGGCCGGCAGCAGGAGTTGAGACCGTGGCCCGCATCGCAGGCGTCAATATACCGACCAACAAACGCGTCGTGATCGCATTGCAGTACATCCATGGCATCGGGCCCGCCAAGGCGCACGAGATCATGGACAAGATCGGGCTCCCCGGCGAACGGCGCGTGTCCCAACTCACCGATGCGGAAGTGCTTCAGATCCGCGAAATGATCGACCGCGATTACATGGTCGAGGGCGATCTCCGGCGCGAGGTCGCGATGAACATCAAGCGGCTGATGGATCTCGGCTGCTATCGGGGCTTGCGCCACCGGCGCGGCCTTCCGGTGCGCGGCCAGCGCACGCACACCAATGCCCGCACCCGCAAGGGTCCGGCGAAGCCGATTGCCGGCAAGAAGAAGTAAGCCGCGGTCGGGACAGGGAATTAGGCGAGTACAGAGTAGTTATGGGCCCGGCGTAGGTCGCCGGGCGCGAAAGGACCGAGAATGGGCAAGGAAGCCACCCGCGTCCGCCGGCGCGAACGCAAGAACATCGCATCCGGCGTCGCGCATGTGAATGCGTCGTTCAACAATACGATGATCACCATTACCGACGCGCAGGGCAACACTATTGCCTGGTCGTCCGCCGGCACGATGGGTTTCAAGGGCTCGCGCAAGTCGACGCCTTACGCGGCCCAGGTCGCGGCCGAAGACGCCGCCAAGAAAGCGCAAGAACACGGCATGCGCACGCTTGAAGTAGAAGTCGCCGGTCCCGGTTCGGGCCGCGAGTCAGCGTTGCGTGCGTTGCAGGCCGCGGGATTCACCGTGACGTCGATCCGTGACGTAACGCCGATCCCGCACAACGGCTGCCGTCCACGCAAGAGGCGGCGCGTATGAACAATGATGTGCTTCTCCAGCGGACGCCCGACCCGTCCGCTGCGAACGAGATTTCCCACGGGGCGGAATGGGACGCGCGGACCAATGCCGCGCCACTCAACGCGATGGGTGCGAACGTGACGATCCAGAAGAACTGGCAGGAACTGATCCGACCGAACAAGCTGCAGGTGGCAGCCGGGAACGACCCGAAGCGGGAGGCGACCGTGGTCGCCGAGCCGCTCGAGCGCGGTTTCGGCTTGACGCTGGGCAATGCGCTGCGGCGCATTCTCCTGTCGTCGCTGCAAGGCGCCGCCGTGACGTCCGTCCATATCGACGGCGTGCTGCACGAATTCTCTTCGATCCCGGGCGTGCGCGAAGACGTCACCGACATTGTCCTGAACATCAAGGACATCGCCATCAAGATGCAGGGCGAAGGCCCCAAGCGCATGGTGGTGAAGAAGCAGGGACCGGGACAGGTCACCGCCGGCGACATTCAGACGGTGGGCGACATTGTCGTGCTCAACCCGGACCTCGTGCTCTGCACCCTCGACGAGGGCGCCGAGATCCGCATGGAGTTCACGGTCAACACCGGCAAAGGCTACGTGCCGACCGACCGCAACCGTCCGGAAGACGCGCCGATCGGGCTGATCCCGGTCGACAGCCTCTACTCGCCGGTGCGCAAGGTCTCCTACAAGGTCGAGAACACCCGCGAGGGCCAGATCCTCGACTACGACAAGCTCACGATGCAGATCGAGACCAACGGCGCGTTGAGCCCGGACGATGCGGTCGCCTATGCGGCGCGCATCCTGCAGGATCAGCTCAATGTGTTCGTGAACTTCGAGGAGCCCCGCAAGGAGGTCGTCTCCGAAGCGATCCCGGACCTCGCGTTCAACCCGGCCTTCCTCAAGAAGGTGGACGAGCTCGAGCTCAGCGTGCGCTCCGCCAACTGTCTCAAGAACGACAACATCGTCTACATCGGCGACCTCGTTCAGAAGACCGAAGCGGAAATGCTGCGCACGCCGAACTTCGGCCGCAAGTCGCTCAACGAGATCAAGGAAGTGCTGGCTCAGATGGGGCTGCATCTCGGCATGGAAGTGCCGGGCTGGCCGCCGGACAATATCGACGAGCTGGCCAAGCGCTTCGAGGATCATTACTGAGGTCTCTGTGTCCCGGGCGAAGACCCGGGACCCAGCTCTTACGGGATTAGGAGTCCGCGATGCGTCACGGCAATGCCCACCGCAAGCTCAACAGGACGGCTGAGCATCGCCGCGCCATGTTCGCCAACATGGCCGTGGCGCTGATCAAGCACGAGCAGATCGTCACCACGCTGCCGAAGGCCAAGGATCTCCGTTCGATCGTCGAGAAGCTGATTACGCTCGGCAAGCGCGGCGATCTGCACGCCCGCCGGCAGGCGATTGCCGAGATGCGCGACATCGATACGGTCAAGAAGCTCTTCGAGGTGATCGGCCCGCGCTACAAGGACCGCAACGGCGGCTACACCCGCGTGATGAAGGCCGGGTTCCGGCATGGCGATTCGGCGCCGCGTGCCGTGATCGAACTGGTCGACCGCGACGTCGATGCCAAGGGCAAGGACGATCTCGCGCGTCACGAGGCGGCCAAGGCGGCTGCGCCTGCGCAGGCGACGCCGTAAGACGGTATCATTCGAGATTCAAGAAAAAGGGCGGCAGCAGCCGCCCTTTTTTGTTGCGTGGGACTGCGGAGCCCGCGGCACGCAAGGGTGAACTTTTCTGTGGATGCAAGTTGCGTCGGCTTCGCCGCAGTTATCTCTACGTTCGCGTTGGGCCCATCAACAGCTTGCCAACGGTCCGCTTCGGATACGCCCGCTTTTCCGGAACTGATCCGCAACGAGCGTGCAGGAATGGCCAACGATCAAGTCGGGGCAGCCAATCCGACTTTATTTCGGAAGGCATTCCACATTGTAGGCAATGATGATCTGCGCTGGGTCGGCCTTACCGACGCTCCTCAAGTCTTCTAGACCACTTTTTAGCTTGGCTCCCGCCGCCTTGAAGCTGTCCTCGAGTTTCGACTTGGCCGCCCTGCATCGCTCTTCATTTGAGAACTCCTGGAACACCACGGTTGGGCGGAGCCTCCATTCCGCCCTGTCGTTTGTGGCGGCCGGATTGACTGAATAGGAAAACACGAACATCAGGATCCACATCGGCATGCTCCACTTGTGACCAGATCACCCTTCGCGCGGGCCTTGCGGTGAGTGCCGGATTGCGTATGGGCTGGCGACTGGCAAGCCGCTCAAAATTCGGCAAACACGCGGTAACGACTTTCGTCACGTAGACGCGAGAGCGCCCTTGCGACTATCGGAGTTCACAGCGCGCTCTCGAATGCTACCGCGGACGTAATGGCAAAACGGCCTATACGTATGCAAGACGGCCTATACGTTGGTTTACGTCGCGCGCCTTGAGCGACAAGCGCTAGCGCGAGAAACTGCCCACACTTGAAAAGGTTGCGATGGCCTTCGGTGGCGCGAGACGATCCTGCGAGCCAGCGATAGTCTCGACCGCACGTGCCAGGGTGATCGTGCTGGCAAATGTGCTTGGGAATAGCTGATCACAGGAGGTGACCAATGGTGTGGATTATTGGCGCGATCTGTATGATCATTTTCGGTGCTGTGCTCGTAGCCATCGGCTTGTCTCTGCCCATGTTAGGCTATGCGATTGTGGGGGGAATCTTGGTCCTGGCTGGCATATTTTGGCTGGTGTCCATTCGGCGATCCCGGGCAAACACGCCGTCTCTCCGTTAGGTTGTTGGGTGTTCTGCGAGGGGACAATCGTCTAGCGGATCGGAGCTGGGCATTCTGTTGCCTTTGGCCCAAAGCGGACAAAGTCCGGGCAGGGGTTCAATCTAAAATTTCGCCAGGTCGGTTTGTGCGGGCTCAGCGGCGCCTCCGCGAGCGCAATTTTTCCGCGCTCTTTTTTGTGCGTTGATCGCGCTCGGTCTTGTTTCGCGTAAGCAGGCGCGGCATCTTTCGCCCCGATTTCCAGGCTGTGATTTTCTTCACAAGGTGCGGAGGGTTTTCATGTCCGACGACAGCTTTACCGAAACCACGACCAAATCATGGGGCAGCCGCATCGGGGAATCGATCAAGGGCGTCCTGTTTGGCCTCGTTCTGATCGTCGGCTCCTGCATATTTCTGTTCTGGAACGAAGGCCGCGCGGTGCAGACCCAGCGCTCGCTGACCGAGGGCGCAAGCCTTGTCGTGCCGGCCGATCCGGCGCGCGTCGACCCCGCCAATGACGGCAAGCTGGTGCATCTCAGCGGCGACCTCAAGCCGGGCGTGCCACTGACCGATCCTGATTTCACGGTGTCGGCGACGGCGCTGCGGCTCGTGCGCACGGTCGAGATGTATCAATGGAAAGAGGAATCGAAGTCCGAGACGCGCAAGAACACCGGCGGCTCGGAAGAGACCGTGACGACCTATGAATATGTCCGGGTCTGGTCGGAGTCGCGCAACGATTCGAGCCGCTTCAAGCGGCCGGAGGGGCATGCCAATCCGCAGATGCAATACCGGGGCACCTCCTATTCGTCGCGCGACGCGACGCTGGGTGCGTTCCGCCCGGGCGTGAACGTGATCGACCGGCTTCCCGCGAGCGAAAGCCGTGCCGCTTGACCCGTCGCTGGCGAACACCCTGGCGGGCCGCGTCAAGGGGCCAGTGCACGTCGCCGATGGCCGCATCTATCTCGGAGAGAGCCCGTCGTCGCCCCGCATCGGCGATCTGCGGATCAGCTACAAGCTGGCCCCGGCGGGCCCCGCCAGCATCGTCGGCCGTCAGGCCGGTACCGGCTTTGCCGAGTACCAGACCAAGGCCGGTGACGCGCTTCTGCTGGTCCGGCCGGGCACCATGTCCGCCGCCGACATGTTCGCCGCGGCGCAGCGGGAGAACAACATCCTGACCTGGATCCTGCGGTTCGCCGGCGTGTTTGCGATGTTCCTCGGCTTCATGCTGATCCTCAATCCTCTGGTCGTGGTGGCCGACGTCGTGCCGTTCATCGGCAATATCCTGCAGGCGGGAGCGGGGATCGTCTCGCTGGTGCTGACGGCAATCGTTGCGCCGATCGTGATCGCGGTGGCGTGGTTCTGGTATCGGCCGCTGGTGTCGGTGGTCGTGCTGGCGATCGGTCTCGCGCTCGCCTACGGCTTCAAGCGCTGGGCGTCGCAGCGGGCGGCGGCGCGAAAGGCGGCGCAGCCGGCTGCCGGCGTAAGGCATGTGCGTCGCCGTGAGCGCGGAGCTACTTCTTCCGCTTCGGCTTGGGCGCGTCGATGGTGTCGTAGAGGTTCACCGGCGCGAAATCATCGGTGATGGTCACGCCGCCTTTCGCCTCGCCCTGCGGATTGGGCATGCGGCGCTTGAGCACCTCAGGCAGAGGAAAGCGGAAATTGTAGCGCTGCTGAAGCGCCGCGGCGCGGGTCGCCAGGTCGTCGCGATTGAATTTCGGATCGGCGCTGAGCGTCGCGATCACCTCGCCCATGCCCGATGGATAGAGATCGACGATCGGGAACACTTCGCCGAGCGTCTTGACCGTCGAATGGTAGAGCTTGGTGCCGTCATGGACGTTGAAGGCGACGGCGCCGCCGGGCGTGAGGCGGCTCTTGACCAGGGTGTAGAACTCGCGCGTCAGCAGATGGAACGGCACATAGCCGCCGCGATAGGCGTCGAGCAGGATCAGGTCGTATTGGTCCTTGCTGCGGTTGAGGAAGACGCGGCCGTCGGCGGCGATGTAGCGCACGCGCGGGGTTTCACGCAGCGCGAAGAATTGCTTCGCGACGTCGATCACCCGCTGGTCGAGCTCGACCGTGTCGATATGGACGTCGGGCATCGCGCGGCCGTAATAGGTCGAGATCGACCCGCCGCCGAGGCCGATCATGAGGATGCGTTTGACCTCGGTCGGATAGAGCAGGGAGGCGGCCGTCATCACCTGCGAGTAATTGCAGCGGCAGGTCGTCGGGGTCCTCGAGGTTGGTGATCAATTCCGTGTAGTCCCAGCCCTTGAGCTGGAACGTCATGATGAGCTGGCTGCGCCGCTTGGTGATGTAGATGTCGTTGTATTCGCTCTCGACATGGGCAAGGCGGCCGTCCTTTCGCTTCAGGATTTCGGCGCGCACGCTTTCGTCGATCAGGGCGTCTTGAGCGGAGGCGGGAATGGAGGCCACGCACGATCGCGACCAGCAGCATCGCGGCGACAGCGCCGGTCTTGCGCTCGGCACGGCCGAGCGCCAGCAGGATCAGCCCGCAGACGACGCCGGCGGCGCCAAGCCACAGCGTGATCGCGCGCGTGCCGATGGTCGGGATCAGGAAGAAGGTGGTGCCGAGCGTGCCGACGATCGAGCCGAAGGTCGAAACGCCATAGACGGTGCCCGAAACCATGCCCGAGCTCTGCGCCGATCGCAGCATCAGCCGGATCGCGAACGGCGAATACATTCCGAAGAAGGTCACCGGAAACAACAGGATCGCCAGCGAGGCGACGAGGCTGCCGGTGCGCACGTCGTCGATATCGGCGAGCAGGAGTTCGAGCAGGGGCTGGGCAAACGAGGGCAGGACCAGCATGTAGATCGAGGCCACCAGCACGGTCGACCGCGAGCACGCTCAGCGAGGCGGTGCGGTCGGCGAGCCAGCCGCCGAGGAAGTACCCCAGCGTCAGGGCCATCAGCACGGTCGAGATCAGCGACGCCCAGGTATAGATGCCGCTGCCGAAATAGGGGTTGAGGTAGCGCGACCCGAGCATCTCGAAGCTCATCACGATGGCGCCGGTCACGAAGGCGATGCCGTAGATCATGACCGTGGTGATGGTCGCGGACGAGCTGGTGGCGCGGGGGATCGTTGCTTCGACGGAATGCTCGGTCACGACGGCCTCTTGGGGGACGCACGAAGGGGGCAGTCTATTCGGCCCGGTTTGGCTTGTCGCCGTGGTCGAGTGCCGCCGATTGAAGGGTCCTGCGGCAATTGCAACAAATTCAACCAGGACCTTCAAAGTCGAAAAGTGCCACTAGATCATAGCGTTGCGGGTGCCCTTTGTTTCCGAGGTTCGTGTCGGCGTATGCTGCGGGCGCATCCGGAACGTCGGCAACGGCACTAGCCGGGAGGACAATTTGACCCGTCTGGTCCCCAAGGAGGGGTATTTGTGCCCTTCAATCGCCACGCCAACGCCCCTATATCTCGGCTTCCCGAGACCCGGATTCTGCCCATGATATTGCGCCTGCTGTCCTCGGCCCTTGCGGCCATCGCCGTTCTTGTCACGCTGGCAGGGGCGGCGGCCCAGGAGCGGCGGGTTCCGACGTCGCCGGCCGAGGTCAAGCTGTCCTATGCGGCGGTGGTCCAGAAGGCCGCCCCCGCGGTGGTCAACGTCTACGCGGCGCGCACGGTCACCAGCCGCAATCCGCTGTTCGAGGACCCCTTCTTCCGCCGCTTCTTCGGGGCGCCGGGGATGCCCGGGCCGAGCGAACAGCAGCAGCGCTCGCTCGGTTCCGGCGTGCTGATCGATCCGGCCGGCCTCGTGGTCACGAACCATCACGTGATCGACGGCGCCGACCAGGTGAGGGTCTCGCTGTCCGACCGGCGCGAGTTCGAGGCCGAGATCGTGCTCAAGGACGCGCGGTCCGATCTGGCGGTGCTGCGGCTCAAGAGCAGCAACGAGCGCTTTCCCGCGCTCGAATTCGCCGATTCGGATGCGCTCCAGGTCGGCGATCTGGTGCTCGCCATCGGCAACCCGTTCGCCGTCGGCCAGACCGTGACCCACGGCATCATTTCGGCGCTGGCGCGCACGCAGGTCGGCATCACCGACTATCAGTTCTTCATCCAGACCGATGCCGCCATCAATCCCGGCAATTCCGGCGGCGCGCTGGTCGACATGTCGGGCAAGATCGTCGGCATCAACACGGCGATCTTTTCACGCGGCGGCGGCTCGATCGGAATCGGCTTCGCCATTCCCGCCAACATGGTGCGCGTGGTCGTGGCCTCGGCGCTCGGCGGCAGCAATGTCGTGCGGCGGCCATGGCTCGGTGCGCGCCTGCAGGCGGTGACCGCCGAGATTGCCGAAAGCATCGGCCTGAAGCGCCCGACCGGCGCCTTGGTCGCGCAGGTGACGGACGGCAGTCCGGCCGCCCGCGCTGGGCTGCGGATCGGCGACCTGATCGTCGCGCTCGACGGCCAGGAGATCGAGGACGCCAACGCCTTCGACTATCGCTTCGCCACCAAGGCGATCGGCGGCACCAGCCGCATCCGCATCCAGCGCGCCGGCCGCGAGATGACGGTGACGGTGGCGCTGGAGGTGGCCCCGGAATTGCCGCGCGAGGAGATCATCATCGAGTCGCGCTCGCCGTTCCAGGGCGTGAAGGTTTCCAACCTGTCGCCGTCGCTCGCCGATCAATTGCGGCTGGACCCCGGAGCGGAAGGCATTGTGATCGTCGACATCGCCAATGGTTCGATCGCCCAGCGCTTCTTCCAGCCCGGCGACGTGGTGCTGACGGTCAACAATCAGAAGGTGACCCGGACCGGCGACCTGGACCGGCTCAGCCGGCAGCAGAGCGCGCCTGTGGCGGATCGTCATCAGGCGCGGCGGCCAGCAGATGTCGGTGGAATTGCGGGGATAGACCGGCTGCGCTTCGACGATAGTGGGCCGCGCCAACCGGCTTGTGCGAGCGCCCGGAATTCCCCACCTTTGAGCGATGGCAAAGCGCCCAGCCACTAGTCCGACCCTGTTCGCGGCGGCGGGTCTCGATCGCGACGCGCCACGGCCGCTGGCCGACCGGCTGCGCCCCACGACGCTGACGGATGTCGTCGGACAGGATCATCTGCTCGGGCCGGACGGCGCGCTGACGCGCATGCTCGATACGCGCACGCTCGGCTCGCTGATCTTCTGGGGGCCGCCCGGCACCGGCAAGACCACGGTCGCGCGGCTGCTCGCCGACGCCACCGAGCTGCACTTCGAGCAGATCTCGGCGATCTTCACCGGCGTCGCCGACCTCAAGAAGGTGTTCGACGCCGCGCGCGCCCGCCGCGAGACCGGGCAGGGGACGCTCCTGTTCGTCGACGAGATCCACCGCTTCAACCGCGCGCAGCAGGACTCGTTCCTGCCGGTGATGGAGGACGGCACCATCGTGCTGGTCGGCGCCACCACCGAAAATCCGTCGTTCGAGCTGAATTCGCCGCTGCTCTCCCGCGCGCGCGTGCTGGTGTTCAAGTCGCTCGATGCCGCGGCGATCGAGAAGCTGCATGGCGCGCGCCGAGGCGATCGAAGGCAAGCCGTTGCCGCTCGACGAGGACGCGCGCGCCTCGCTGATCCGCATGGCCGATGGCGACGGCCGTGCGGCGCTGACGCTGACCGAAGAAGTCTGGCGCGCCGCCCGCGCCGGCGAGACGTTCGACGCGGCGAAGCTGCAGGAGGTCGTGCAGCGGCGCGCGCCGATCTACGACAAGTCGCAGGACGGCCACTACAACCTCATTTCGGCGCTGCATAAGTCGGTGCGCGGCTCCGATCCCGACGCCGCGCTCTACTATCTTGCCCGCATGCTGGACGCCGGCGAGGACCCGCTCTACATCGCGCGCCGCGTTGTGCGCATGGCGGTCGAGGACATCGGGCTCGCCGATCCGCAGGCGCTGGTGATCTGCAACGCCGCCAAGGACGCCTACGATTTCCTGGGCAGCCCGGAAGGCGAGCTCGCGATCGCGGAGGCGGTGATCTATGTCGCCACCGCGCCGAAATCGAACGCCGCCTACACGGCCTTCGGCGCCGCCAAGCGCGTGGCGAAGGAGGGCGGCTCGCTGCTGCCGCCCAAGCACATCCTCAATGCGCCGACCAGGCTGATGAAGTCGGAGGGCTATGGCGCGGGCTACGACTACGACCACGATGCGCCCGAGGCCTTTTCCGGCCAGGACTACTTCCCGGAAGCGCTCGGCCGGCAGCAGTTCTACGACCCGCCCGAGCGCGGCTTCGAGCGCGAGATCAGGAAGCGGCTGGAGTACTGGGCCAAGCTGCGGAAGGACAAGAGCAAGTGACAACACCGCGTTTCAGGCGGGCGGCGGCGTGCCTGGTGATGGTGCTGGTCGGCGACACGGCGGCCGCGCAGACGCTGTTCGGGCGCTGGGCGCTCGCGCCCTACGCCTGCGACGGCGAGCTCTTCACGCGGCCGGACACGCCGCTGCTCGTCGAGCCGATGTCGGTGCGCTGGTTCAACGCCGACTGCACGATCGTGTCGAGCTACCGGGTGAAGGACGTCTGGTACTACCAGGGCCGCTGCACGGTGGAGGGCAAGACCAACACGATCCCGATCATGCTCGACCTGCGCGGCGACCGCCTGCTGGTCGGCTGGAACCGGGAGCCGGTCACGGAGATGCAGCGGTGCCGGTGAATCATGCGAGCCATTACGCGACAGAGGCGGATTGCTTCGCGCGTCCGGTGGATAGTCTATCGGGTCGACTCGCCCTTCCTCCGACCTGAGCGCGTTCCGCGCAGGATTCCGCCCTTGACCGACACCACCGCCCAGCGCGGTCCGCGTTCAGCTACCGCGCCTTCACGATGTTCTGGATCGGGCGGATCGTGTCGATCCTGTCGTTCCAGATGCTGGTGGTGGCGGTCGGCTGGCAGCTCTACACGCTGACCGGCAGCGCGCTCGATCTGGGGCTGCTCGGCATCGCGCAATTCGTGCCGATGTTGCTGCTGACGCCGCTCGTCGGGCCATGTCGCCGACCGCTACGACAACCGCCTCATCCTCCTGCTCTGTCAGTTGGGCGAGGCGGGTGCGGCGGCGATCCTCGCGCGTCGGCACCGTGATGGGTTGGCTCGACCCGCTGGTCATCTACATCATCATGGCGCTGGTCGGCGCCGGCCGCGCCTTTGAAATCCCGACCATGGTCGCGATCATCCCGGCGCTGGTGCCGCGGCCGGTGGTGCCGCCGGCGACCGCGTGGTTCGCGTCGTCCAACCAGATCGGGGTGATCGTCGGTCCCATCCTCGGCGGGCTGCTCTACGGTCTCGGTCCCGGAACGGTCTATGGGCTTGCCGTCGCGTTCTGGTGCATCGGCGCGAGCTTCATCTTCCTCATTCACATGGAGAGCGTGCCGCGCGCGAGCGAGCCGATGAGCCTTCAGTCGCTGCTGGGCGGCTTCGAGTTCGTCTGGCGCGACCGCGTGATCCTCGGCACGATTTCGCTCGACATGTGCGCCGTGTTCCTCGCCGCCGTGCCGGCGCTGTTTCCGGTGTTCGCGCGCGACATCCTGCAGACTGGGCCGTGGGGACTCGGCCTCTTGCGCGCCGCGCCCGGCGTCGGCGCCTTCGCGATGTCGGTGGTGCTGGCGCATCGGCCGCTGACGCTGCCGATCGGCAAGGTGCTGTTCACCGTGGTCGGCACGTTCGGCGCCGCGATCATCGTCTTCTCGCTGTCGACCCATCTCATCCTGTCGATGGCCGCGCTGGCGGTGATGGGAGCGGCCGACGTGGTGAGCGTGGTCATCCGCTTCGCGCTGGTGCAGTTGCGCACGCCGCCGGAGATGCGCGGGCGCGTCAGCGCGGTCAACGGCATGTTCACCGGCACCTCGAACTATCTCGGCGAGTTCCGCGCCGGCGCGGTGGCGGCCGCCATCGGCGCGGCGCCCGCGGTGCTGATCGGCGGCGTCGGCGTGTTCGCGATCCTGGCGCTTTGGGTGTTCCTATTCCCGCAGCTTTGGCGTACGCGTACCTACGAGGAATTGTCCGCGGCGCAGGTGCTGAGCGGAGACAGGAACAAGCCGTCATGACGGCCGTGCAAGCGACCATGTCGAAAGGCGTGCAGACCGTCACCGTCACGCGGCGACGAGAACGGCATGCGGCTCGACCGCTTCTTCGAGGCGCGGTTCCCGGGGCTGTCGTTCTCCCACATCCAGCGCATCATCCGCAAAGGCGAGGTGCGCGTGAACGGCAAGCGCGCGCAGCCGAAGGACCGGTTGCAGGCGGGGCAGGCGGTGCGCATCCCGCCGCTCAAGCTCGATGCGCCGAAGCCGCGCGAAAACGCCACCGAGGACCAGAAGAACCGCGCCTTCATCAAGTCGATCACGCTGCACGAGGACGCGACGTGATGGTGCTCAACAAGCCGATGGGGCTCGCGGTGCAGGGCGGCTCCGGCACGACGCGCCATCTCGACGGCATGCTCGGCTCGCTGAGCGGCAAGGACGGCCAGCGCCCGCGGCTGGTGCACCGGCTCGACAAGGACACCGCCGGCTGCCTGCTGGTGGCGAAGACCCGCTTCGCCGCCGCCGCGCTGTCAAAGACCTTCCGTTCGCGCGCGGCGCGCAAGATCTACTGGGCGCTGGTGGCGGGCGTTCCGAGGCCGACGCAGGGACGCATCTCGACCTTCCTCGCCAAGGAGGAGCGCGAGGACGAGAGCCTCATGCGCATTGCCAAGCACGGCGACGAGGGCGCGAGCCATGCCGTGACCTACTATGCGGTGGTCGAGACTGCCGCGCGCCAGCTCGCCTGGCTCTCGCTCAAGCCGGTGACCGGCCGCACCCATCAGCTTCGCGCCCACATGAACCATATCGGCCACCCGATCGTGGGCGACCCCAAATATTTTTTTAAGGAAAATTGGGAATTTCCCGGCGGGGTACAGAACCGACTGCACCTGTTGGCGCGACGAATAGCGGTGCCGCATCCGCGCGGCGGTGTGATTGACGTCACAGCGCCGCTGCCGCCGCATATGCAGCAGTCGTGGAACCTGATCGGGTTCGACACGGCCCGCTACGACCCGATCGTGGAGGCGCCGGAGGAATCTAGTCCGGGGGCAGTTTCTTTGACGTCGAATAGATGGTTGCATTTCTTGACTTGACTACTATGGGATGCTCAAATCACGCTATAGTTGTATTGTGTAGCGTGGGGGCGAGTGGTCAATGATCGAGCGGCTCTTGGTCGCTGCGAGCACGGCGTTGGTGTTAAGTGCGTGTGCCTATTCGACGGCAATTCCGGTCGATTTCAGCAACACGACGACGCCGGGCTTCCGAGTTTACGACATCAAACAGATTCTGATTGTGAATGGGCAGACGATCACAGTCGATTTGATTCCCAACTACAACAAAGCCTACGCGATGCAATTCGGTGCTTTCATTGCAAAGAACGATTACACGGTCGAGATGTCGAGAGGGTACATCACCAAGCTCGACGGCAAGTTGGATTCCACCGCAATCGTTCCGTTGCTGCAGGATCTCGTCAAAACCTTCGGTCCGGCACTCACGGGAAAAGGAATGAGCGGAGGTGCGGAGGGCGGTGTGCAGGACCGCTTCCAAGTTTACGATTTTGTGTTCGATGACGATGGCAACTTGGTCGGGCTACGGCCGCTTATCGACCCCCGTGAGCTGGTGCGTGTGAAGACGACCCGTTTGACCGGCGCTTCCAATGCTACGGTCGTGCCACAGCAAACACCGAGCAGCGGCGGTGGCACGCCTACGCCGGGCACCGTCCAGTAGGGCGCCCGTGCCGAGGAAGCGCCTGAGCACCAAGCGGCAGCCAAAGAGGCGGCCGCCAAAAAAACGTCCGCCAAGAAAATATCTGACGAAGAAATATCAGGGAGGGCGAGTTGCTCGTCACGTCGCGGCGCGACGACGGATGCTGATCAAAATTCTCCGGCACAATGAAAAGTGGCTCAAGCGACTTCCGAACGTTCATCACGTTGGAATTTCGAACAAGCTCAGGGATGGGGCCGACACGCGCCGGCCTTCAATTACGATCTACGTGACGTGTAAACAGCCGGAGACGGGAAGCAACAGGGTTCCGCGTCGGTTGACAGCCAAGATTGGTGGCGTCACGCGCAGCATTCAGACCGACGTGTGTGAGCTTGCGGGCGCGCCGCGGCTGTTTGCAATGCGTGGAGGCGCGCGAATCATCTCTGCGGACGCTGAAACCGGCACGGCCGGGTTGGTGTTCGCCCACCACGGCAAGAACTATTGCATGACAAACGCGCACGTCGTCAGCGACCCAGGCAACATGAATTCAAATTCAGTAGCTGTAGCCGCGCCGATCAACGGAGCGGGAACGGTCGTACGACGCGACGCGCTGCCATTCGATCAGGAAATCGAAAGTGACGCAGCTCTTATCCTTCTCAATACCGGCGTGGACTCCTGGCAATTCTATAACCAGCCCGGGGTCCTTGTCGGCTTTGTCGATGAACTGGCGATTGGACAGACTTGCTTCTATGCGGCGCCATTGTCCGGCAATGCGACGCACGCCACCCTGCGGTGTGAGTTGATCGTGGAGGTTCATGGCAATGCTGCCGTCGAAGTCGACGGTTCCTTTCTTACGTACCGGGACTTCTACCGGTTTAGGGTGGTCAACGGCTCCCCCGTCGGCGGGCATTCGGGCGCATTGATTTATTTGCAAGCGCCGAACGGACTGTTCGGCGTGGGACTAGCTTTCGGCGGAATAGAAGGGTCGGAGATCTGGGCGTTCCCGGCGCGGCGCTGTTTCGATCGGATGATGAAGTTTTTTTAACAACAGACGGTTGTCCTACGAGATTTCCTACCGGGCCGATTTCTCCCTGATTTCGCGGCAGAATTCCGAACCGATTGCGCCATACCAGCGACCAATCACTGGGGTCGCCGCCATTTGGCGGTACGATCGTGAACGACGAGATCGACGGATGAGCGAGGAATGGATTTCGTTTTTTGTGGCGTGGCTGCCGTTCTTGCTTCTGATTGGCGCATTCGTTGCGTTCGGGCGTTGGCACGGCATGCGGGCGAAGGGACCGTCCGGCAGCTCGTTGATCGAGCTTTACGAGCAGCAGGTCGCGGAAACGCGGAAGATCAACACCACGCTCGAACGCATTGCCGCGGCGCTGGAAAAGCGCGCCGGGCAGGCGCTTTGAGGCGGGGGCTGACGTGGCGCGGGCCCGTACCTATCTAAACGCCATGAGCAGCCATCTCGCCCTTGCCGCCGGAATGGCCCTGGCCCTCGTGAGCGGACCCGCCGCAGCGCAGATCGTGCCGACGCCACCGGCGCTGGAGAACCGCATTCCGGCGCCGTTGCCGCCGCCTCCGCAGCCGCCGATCATCAACGGCCCGCTCGGGCAGTCGCCGCCGCCCGGCGTGTACGTCCCGCCGCGGCTCAATACCCATAGCGACCGCGTCGTCGGCTGCCAGCACCAGGGCCGGGCCGACGGGCTGCGCGGCAAGCGGCTCCAGTCCTACGTGCGAGAGTGCGCGAACGCGAATTGACGGCCCACGCCCAGGACGCGTGACGTGGGGGCGGTCGGCGCGGAACGATGGCCAACGGCGACGCGTTCGTCATTCGCAACGCCCTTTGCTAAAGTGAACGTGGTGCTTCGATCTCGGGAATTTGGATGACAGAACCGGTCTCCCAACGCGACGCCGCTACCCGGCGTAAACGCGACCCTGGTGCCCGGCGGATCGGGGCGCTGGCGACCGGCGCCATGGCTGTGGGGACGTTGGCGGTCGGCGCGCTGGCCATTGGCGCGGTCGCGATCGGCGCGCTTGCGATTGGCCGGCTGGCGATCGGGCGGCTGGTCGTCAAGGATGCCCGCTTCCGGCGCGTGGCGATCGACGAATTGACCGTCGGACGGCTCCACGTCCGAGACGACGAGGCGCCGATTCCGCCCCACTCGTCGCGGAGGCGCAATCGCGCCTAGCGCGGTTCAGCGCAGCGCGGCGTTGATCTTCTCAAGCGCCGCCGAGCCCGGGCACAGCTCCTTTTCGGAGAGCGTGTTGAGCGGCTTGTCGACCGTGTTGAAGTGCCGGTGCAGGTCCTCGGGCTCGCTGTCCACGAAGATCAGCCCGGTCACGACCTGCCCCTTGGCGGCGTGATGGCCCAGGAAGTTCATGGCGCCGAGCCGGTCGTTGGCGTCGTAGTCGGCCGCGACCTTCTTGAGCACCAGCCGCGATCCGTCGTGCTGCTCGACCACCTGGGTCGTGCCGGGATCGTAATCGACGTGGATCGGCGCGCGCCCGGAGATGAAATCGAGCCGGTTCACCGCCTCGTTGTGCTCGCGCACATAGTCGAAGCTCTTGGTCGAGCCGGCGTGGTTGTTGAAGGCGACGCAGGGCGAGATCACGTCGATGAAGGCCGCGCCCTGGTGCTCGATCGCGCCCTTGATCAGCGGCACGAGCTGGGTCTTGTCGCCGGAGAAGGCGCGCGCGACATAGGTCGCGCCGAGCTGCAGCGCCATCGCCACCAGATCGATGGCGTTGTCGTTATTGGTGAGGCCGCGCTTCGATTTCGAGCCGCGGTCGGCGGTGGCCGAGAACTGGCCCTTGGTGAGGCCGTACACGCCGTTGTTCTCGACGATATAGGTCATGTTGACGCCGCGGCGCATCGAGTGCGCGAACTGGCCGAACCCGATCGACGCTGAATCGCCGTCGCCCGACACGCCGAGATAGATCAGGTCGCGGTTGGCGAGGTTGGCGCCGGTGAGCACCGACGGCATGCGCCCGTGCACCGAGTTGAAGCCGTGCGAGGCGTTGAGGAAGTAGTCGGTGGTCTTCGACGAGCAGCCGATGCCGGAGATCTTCGCCACCCGGTGCGGCTCGATCGCGAGCTCGAAGCAGGCCTCGATGATCGAGGCGGTGATCGAGTCGTGGCCGCAGCCGGCGCACAGCGTCGAGACCTTGCCCTCGTAGTCGCGGTGGGTGTAGCCGAGCGCGTTCTTCGGCAGCGACGGGTGGTGGAATTTCGGCTTGGCGATGTAGGTCATGACACAACCTTGCGCAGCGGGGTCACCTTGAGCGCGTCGAGGCGCTCGCCGATGGCGTTGGCGATGAAGCGGGCGGTGATCGGCGTTCCGTCGTAGTGCAGGATCGGCACCAGCCGGGCCGGGTCGATGCCGCATTCGTTGACGATCAGCGAGCGCAGTTGCGCGTCGCGGTTCTGCTCGACCACGAACACGAAGTCGTGGTCGGCGATGAAGTCCTCGACCGTGTGGTGGAACGGGAAGGCGCGCACGCGCAGCAGGTCGAGATGCTTGCCGGCGGCCTTGAGCGTGAGGTTGGCCTCGTCCATCGCCGGCGCGGTCGAGCCGAAATAGATCACGCCGTAGCGCGTCGGCTTGTCGGAATTGGCCATCAGCGGCCGCGGCACCAGGTCCTTGGCGGTCTCGAACTTGCGCAGCAGCCGCTGCATGTTGTCGGCGTAGGGCGCGCCTTCCTCGGTGTAGCGCGCATAGCGGTCGCGCGAGGTGCCGCGGGTGAAGTAGGCGCCCTTGGTCGGATGCGTGCCGGGATAGGTGCGGTACGGGATGCCGTCGCCGTCGACGTCGAGATAGCGGCCGAACTCCTTGCCGGCCTCGAGCATCTCGGCGGTCATCACCTTGCCGCGGTCGTATTTGCGGGTGTCGTCCCACTTCAGCGGATGGCAGAGCCGGTGGTTCATGCCGATGTCGAGGTCGAGCATGACGAAGATCGGCGTCTGCAGGCGGTCGGCGAGGTCGAAGGCCTGCGCGCCCAACTCGAACGCCTCGTCTCGGGTCCTCGGGGAACAGCAGCACGTGCTTGGTGTCGCCGTGCGAGGCATAGGCGCAGGAGATGATGTCGCACTGCTGCGTGCGCGTCGGCATGCCGGTCGAGGGGCCGGCGCGCTGCACGTCGAACAGCACGGCGGGGATTTCCGCGAAATAGGCGAGGCCCGAGGAACTCGGTCATCAGCGAAACGCCGGGGCCCGGAGGTGGCGGTGAAGGCGCGGGCGCCGTTCCAGGCGGCGCCGATCACGATGCCCATCGAGGCGAGCTCGTCCTCGCCCTGGACGATGGCGACGTTCATCTTCTTGGTTTCGGGATCGACCCGCAGCTGCCGGCAGTAGCTGGTGAAGGCGTCGGCCAGCGAGGAGGAGGGCGTGATCGGATACCAGGCGCACACCGTCGCGCCGCCATAGACGGCGCCGAGCGCGGCCGCGCTGTTGCCTTCCATGAAGATGCGGTCGCCGACCTTGTCGGAGCGCTGCAGGCGCAGCCCGATCGGGCATTCGAGATTGAGCAGCGCCCAGTCGCGCCCGAGATGCAGCGCGTTCTTGTTGGCGTCGAACAGCTTCTCCTTGCCCTTGAACTGCTCGGAGATCAGCTGCTCGATCGCCGCCACGTCCATGTCGAGCAGCGCCGAGAGCGCGCCGACATACATGATGTTCTTGAACAGCTGGCGCTGGCGCGGATCGGTGTATTCGCGATTGCAGATCGCGGTCAGCGGCACGCCGATCACGGTGATGTCGGGCCGGAATTTCGACGGCGGCAGCGGCTTGGTCGAGTCGTAGAACAGGTAGCCGCCCGGCTCGATCATCGCGAGGTCCTTGTCCCAGGTCTGCGGGTTCATCGCGACCATGAGATCGACGCCGCCGCGGGCGCCGAGGTGGCCCGCCTCGGTGATGCGCACCTCGTACCAGGTCGGCAGGCCCTGGATGTTGGACGGGAAGATGTTGCGCGGCGACACCGGCACGCCCATGCGCAGCACCGAGCGGGCGAACAGCTCGTTGGCGCTGGCGGAGCCCGAGCCGTTGACGTTGGCGAACCGGACGACGAAGTCGTTTACGCTGCTGATTGGTGTCTTGTTCGACATAGGTCATCCGCGTGCGTCATATCGATCAGATACTTCTTCATGTCCCAGGCGCCGGTCGGGCAGCGCTCGGCGCATAGCCCGCAGTGCAGGCACACGTCCTCGTCCTTCACCATGACGCGGCCGGTCTTGAGGTCGTTGGCGACGTAGAGATCCTGCGTGAGGTTCTTCGCCGGCGCCTTGAGCCGCGCGCGCAGGTCGGCTTCCTCGCCGTTCTCGGTGAAGGTGATGCAGTCCATCGGGCAGATGTCGACGCAGGCGTCGCACTCGATGCAGAGCTTTGACTCGAACACCGTCTGCACGTCGCAGTTGAGGCAGCGCTGCGTCTCCTTGAGCGCCGAGCTCGAGGTCGAAGCCGAGCTCGACCTCCGCCTTGATGTCGCGCAGCGCCACGACCTTGTCGCGCAGCGGCACCCGGTAGCGCTTGTCGAGCGCGATGTCGTTGTCGTAGCTCCACTCGTGGATGCCCATCTTCTGGCTGACGATCTCGACCATCGGTATCGGCCGGTCGTTGATGTCGGTGCCGCGAGCAGAACTTGTCGATCGAGAGCGCGGCCTCGTGGCCGTGCGCGACCGCCCAGATGATGTTCTTGGGCCCGAAGGCGGCGTCGCCGCCGAAGAACACCTTCGGGTTGGTCGAGCCGAAGGTCTTGGGATCGACCTTGGGCATGTCCCACTTGTCGAACTCGATGCCGATGTCGCGCTCGATCCAGGGGAAGGAGTTCTCCTGGCCGATCGCGACCAGCACGTCGTCGCAGGGGATGTGCTGGTCGGGCTCGCCGGACGGGCACCAGATTGCGGCGGCCCTTGGCGTCGTATTCGGCCTTCACCTTCTCGAACACGACGCCGGTGAGCTTGCCGTTGTCGTGGGTGAATTCCTTCGGCACCAGGAAATTGAGGATCGGGATGTCCTCGTGCATGGCGTCCTCCTTCTCCCAGGGGGACGCCTTCATCTCCTCGAAGCCGGAGCGCACGATCACCTTCACGTCTTCGCCGCCGAGGCGGCGCGAAGAGCGGCAGCAGTCCATGGCGGTGTTGCCGCCGCCGAGCACGATGACGCGCTTGCCGATCTTGCTGATGTGGCCGAACGAGACCGAGGACAGCCAGTCGATGCCGATATGGATGTTGGCGGCGGCTTCCTTGCGGCCGGGGATGTCGAGCTCGCGCCCGCGCGGCGCGCCGGAGCCGACGAAGACCGCGTCCCAGCCTTCCGCCAGCAGCGCCTTCAGGCTGTCGATGCGCTTGCCGCCGACGAACTCGACGCCGATGTCGAGGATGTAGTCGCATTCCTCGTCGATGACGGTTTCCGGCAGGCGGAAGCGCGGGATCTGCGTGCGGATCATGCCGCCGGCCTTCGGGTCCTGGTCGAAGATCGTGCAGTGAGTAGCCGAGCGGCGCGAGGTCGCGCGCGACCGTGAGCGAGGCCGGGCCGCCGCCCACCAGCGCGATGCGCTTGCCGTTCTTGATCACGGCGGGCTTCGGCAGGCGGTCGCGTGATGTCGTCCTTGTAGTCGGCGGCGACGCGCTTGAGGCGGCAGATCGCGACCGGGTCCTTCTCGACGCGCCCGCGCCGGCAGGCCGGCTCGCAGGGGCGGTCGCAGGTGCGCCCGAGGATTCCCGGGAACACGTTCGACTTCCAGTTGACCATGTAGGCGTCGCTGAAGCGGCCTGCCGCGATCAACCGGATGTATTCGGGGACGGGGGTGTGCGCCGGGCACGCCCATTGGCAATCCACGACCTTGTGGAAGTAGTCGGGTGCCGCAATGTCGGTATTCCTCATTGACTCCTCGTGCCCGTACCCCTGTCGCGATCCGTACAGATGCCCGCGCGAGCAGGCGTCGGCCGGTCTTTTCCCTTGTGGTCCGGCTTATGGCGCCGAATCCGGGCGGCAATCTAGCGGGCCTGAGGGCTCAAATTCTACCATTTCCAAGGTACTGGCTGGGCCTTCCATGTCGCAGACTTAATGGCGATGCAGCGCGGCCACAGTGCGGCGGCGGCCATTCACAGTTGTTTGATGCATGGCCGCAAGAACGGCCTCTAAGCATCTGAAATATAAGGATTGTTGACCTCTGGATGGGGCGGCTGATAGGCCCGGTGCCGAACCAATGCGCGATATCTTCGACGATATTTTTCAGAACCAGCCGCTCGACCCGACCGAGGCGGCGCGGCGCGCCATGCGGCCGCAGCTGCGGCGGCGCTTCTACGAGGCGGTTTCGGTCGAGAGAGCAGCCTGGCGGCTATGCCGTGCTGCTCGACGGCCGGCCGGTGCGGACGCCGGCGCGCGCGGGCGCTGGCCGCGCCCACGCAGGCGCTGGCGCAGGCGCTGGCGGACGAATGGGAGGCCCAGCGCGAGGTCATCGATCCGGCGGCAATGCCGCTGACGCGGCTCGCCAATTCCATCATCGACGGCGTCGCCGATGCGCCCGCCGCGGTGCAGGCCGAGGTCGCCAAATTCCTCGGCTCCGACCTCGTCTGCTATCGCGCCGGCAGCCCGGACGGGCTGGTTGCGCGCCAGGCGCAGCATTGGGATCCGCTGATCGCCTGGGCGCGCGACGCGCTCGGCGCGCGCTTCGTGCTGGGCGAGGGCGTCGATGTTCGTCGCGCAGCCGGCCGAGGCCATTGCCGCTGCCGCTGCGCGCCATTCCCGCGACGAGCCGTGGCAGCTCGGCGCGGTCAGCGCCATCACGACGCTTGACCGGCTCGGCGCTGATCGCGCTGGCGATGGCGCAGGGGCATCTCTCCACCGAGGACGCCTGGGCCGCCGCCCATGTGGACGAGGACTGGAACATGCATCAGTGGGGCCGCGACGAGCAGGCGCTCGAACGCCGCGCCGCGCGCGAGGCGGAGATGCAGGCGGCGGCGCTCGTGCTCCGGAACCTCGCAGAATAGCCGCATCAAATCTTGGACGCATCTCAGTCATATTCCCTGCAAACTCCGGCGCTTGATCAGGCTCCGTCACATGAGGAGTTGAAATGACTGCCATCGATCGACGTGCCGCCATCGCCGGAACCGCCGCCGCCATTCTTGCCGGCCTTGCGCCGTCAGCGGCGGATGAGACGCTCCGCGTCGAGATGCAGCCGGACCTCGGCGACCTGTTCACGGACGCGGATACGACAGGAACCTTCGCGGTCCTTGATGTGGCCGGTGGCCGCATCGTGGTGACGGACCGGGAGCGGGCGGAAGCCGGCTTCCTGCCGGCTTCCACGTTCAAGATTCCGAACTCGCTGATCGCATTGGAAACGGGCGTCGTCGCCGATGCCGACAGCACGATGTTTCCGTGGGACAAGGTGGTGCGCGACTTCGATGCCTGGAACCGGGACCACACGCTGCGCACCGCGTTCAAGGCGTCGGCGGTGCCGGTCTATCAGGACATCGCGCGCAAGATCGGCCCTGAGCGGATGCAGGAGTATGTCGACAAGTTCGACTACGGCAATCGCGACATCGGCGGCGCGCCGATCGACATGTTCTGGCTCGACGGCGCGCTCCGCATCTCGGCGTTCCAGCAGATCGCTTCCTGCACAAGCTCTATCGCGGCGCGCTTCCGGTCTCGAAGCAGAACCAGGAGATCGTGCGCGACATCATGTATCTCGAGCAAACCGAGTTCGGTACGCTGCGCGGCAAGACCGGCGCCGTCGGCATCGGTGTCGCCCCCGGAGCCAAGGCCACGCTCGGCTGGCTGGTCGGCTGGCTCGAGCACGCCCCCAAGGCTTACATCTTTGCCATGAACATCGACGTGCGCGAGCCGAGGCAGCTCGGGCTGCGCATGCCGCTCACCAAGACGCTGCTCAAGCGGGCGATCCCGCTTTGACGCTATGGAGTGGATTTGACATCGCGACCCACCTGGCAGCTGAGCGATTCACGCGTGAATGTCGATCCAGAATCGCTGCCGGTGCATTTCCATGGTCACCGTCCAGTCATTGATGATTTGAATTTCATCATTCGCGCCAACGAGTTGTGCGCGCGCATCCTGAATGCATTTAACGGCCTGCTTGCTGGACGGTTTTGAGCGGCGCGGTCTATCTTCGCTCCGCCGGTTCTCGTCTATCGACTTGTCACATTGGAAGGCTGGATAATGACCGCACGGGTTCCGCGGAATCGGCGAAACATCGCTTATCGCGTGTTCGGATTGTTGGCTGCCGTCGCGATTGCGGCAGGGGCGGACAGCGCTCGTGCGCAGTCCGGCTTCTACGCCGGCAAGACGGTGCGGATCGTGGTCGCATCGAGCCCCGGCGGCGGCTACGACACCTATGCCCGCGCCATCGCGCCGTTCCTGGCGGAGCATCTGCCCGGCAAGCCAACCGTGGTCGTTCAGAACATGCCTGGCGGCGGCGGCTTGACGGCCGTGCTGTTTCTCGATGCGAGCGCACCGAAAGACGGCACCGTCGATTACCCTGTTCAATGCCGGTGCCATCACCGACATGGCGAGCAATCCCGACAAGGCGAAGGTCGATCTGACCAAGATGGCCTGGATCGGAAGCGCCACGCGCTCGTTCCGCGCGTGCTACTTCTGGCACGGCACCGGCATCAAGAGTTGGGAAAGCTCTCGACCGCAAACGGCCCGTCACGCTGGGCGCCACTGGCGTTGCGAGCGCGTCCTACAACGACGCTGCAATTTTGAAGAACCTGCTGAAGCAGAACCTCCGGATCATCGCCGGCTATCCCGGCCGCACCGAGGTGCAGCTCGCGATCGAGCGTGGCGAGGTCGACGGCGAATGCGGCACGCCGGAAGTCGATACCGGAGCATTGGCTGCGCGACAAGAAGGTCAACATCGTGCTGCGCATGTCGGAGGCGCCGACCCCGGAGATCCCCGAAGACGTTCCCTGGATCGGCACGTTCGTGAAATCGCCGGAGGACATGCAGGTGCTCAAGCTGCTCATTGCGGCCAATGAGCTCGGGCGGCCCTTCGTTGCCTCCCGGGAGGTGCCTGCCGAACAACTGGAAACGTTGCGCAAGGCGTTCGACGCCACCATGCGCGACAAGAACTACCTCGCGCTGGCCGCGAAACGGCATGCTGAGCGTCAGCCCCGTGAGCGGGCGGGAGGCGCAGGACACCATCGCGCAAATCTTCAGTGTGCCGAGGTCGGTCGTCGACCGCGCCAGGGAGATCGTCAAATAGCCCTGCGCCTGCCGCTCACGGTGAGCACGCAATGAGAGAGGCCGCCCGCGAGCCTGTGCGACGGGCGGCCTCTGCTGTTTGCGGCCTGTGGTGTCTGATGAGCTAGTGGAGTGGATTTGACATTCGCTACCCATCGAGCAGCGGGTTCGCTAAGCGAATGTCAAATCCAAAACTCCACTAGCACTTAATACTTGCTAGTGGTCCTTTGATTTTAACATTCGCAAACTCGCATGCGGAAACGGGATGCGACTGTTAGAATTGGACCACTAGTTGGCCTGCTGGACTTTGCGCGCCGGCGGCCGGCGATGCGGCCGCTAGAGGCCCCAGGAGCGGGCGATGCCGTTGCCGGCGGTGTAGCCGACAACGCCGCCGACCACGGCGCCGACCGGACCGAACACCAAAAGGCCGCTGCCCACGCCAAGCCCGGTATTCACGGCGCGGTCCGCGTGCGCGGTGGCCGGCGCAAAGGCAAGGCCCGCGGCGACGGCCGCGGCTGCAAGCGTGATTTTCATTGATATCCCCTCCAGTTCGTCCCGCCCGACAATGCAGAGCACGAAAATTTGTTCCTGTGAGGGCGGCGGTGACGCTGGAACAACGGTAGCCCGATCCGTGCTATTCATTTCTTGTTAGGATTCTCCGGCTGGGCAGCGATGAAAGAGATCGTCGACAAGCTCGAACAGCGCCGCGCCAAGGCGCGCGAAGGCGGCGGCGCGGCGCGCGTCGAGGCGCAGCACAAGCGCGGCAAGCTCACCGCGCGCGAGCGCATCGACCTGCTGATGGACAAGGGCTCGTTCGAGGAGTTCGACATGTTCGTCGAGCACCGCACGGCCGAGTTCGGCATGGGCGCGCAGAAAATCCCCGGCGACGGCGTCGTCACCGGCTGGGGCACGGTCAACGGCCGCACCGTCTTCGTCTTCGCCAAGGACTTCACGGTGTTCGGCGGCTCGCTGTCGGAGACCCACGCCGGCAAGATCATCAAGATCCAGGACATGGCGATGAAGGCGCGGGCGCCGATCGTCGGCCTGTTCGACGCCGGCGGCGCGCGCATCCAGGAAGGCGTCGCGGCGCTCGGCGGTTACGGCGAGGTGTTCAAGCGCAACGTGATCGCGTCGGGCGTCATCCCGCAGATCACGCGTGATCATGGGCCCGTGCGCGGGCGGCGACGTCTATTCGCCGGCGATGACCGACTTCACCTTCATGGTGCGCGACACGAGCTACATGTTCGTCACCGGCCCCGACGTGGTGAAGACCGTCACCAACGAGCAGGTCACCGCCGAGGAGCTCGGCGGCGCGTCGGTGCACACGCAGAAATCCGGCGTCGCCGACGGCGCCTACGACAACGATCTCGAGTGCCTGCTGCAGATGCGCCGGCTGATCGACTTCCTGCCGGCGAACAACGAGGCCGGCGTGCCGGAATGGCCGAGCGGCGACGACATCACGCGCGAGGACGCCTCGCTCGACACGCTGGTGCCGGGCAATCCGAACAAGCCCTACGACATCAAGGAGCTGATCCTGAAGGTCGCCGACGAGGGCGACTTCTTCGAGATCGCCGAGGCGTTCGCCAAGAACATCGTCACCGGCTTCGGCCGCATCGGCGGCCGCACCGTCGGCTTCGTCGCCAACCAGCCGATGGTGCTCGCGGGCGTGCTCGACATCGACGCCTCGCGCAAGGCGGCGCGCTTCGTGCGCTTCTGCGACGCCTTCGAGATTCCGATCGTGACCTTCGTGGACGTGCCGGGATTTCTGCCCGGCACCAACCAGGAATACGGCGCGCTGATCAAGCACGGCTCGAAGCTTCTGTTCGCCTACAGCCAGTGCACGGTGCCGCTGGTCACCGTCATCACCCGCAAGGCGTTCGGCGGCGCCTATGACGTGATGGCATCGAAGCACGTCGGCGGCGACGTCAACTATGCCTGGCCGACCGCGCAGATCGCGGTGATGGGCGCCAAAGGCGCGGTCGAGATCATCTTCCGCGCCGACGCCGGCGACGCCGACAAGATCGCCGCGCGCACCAAGGAATACGAGGAGCGGTTCCTGTCGCCGTTCGCCGCCGCCGAGCGCGGCTATATCGACGACGTGATCATGCCGCGGCAGACCCGCGCGCGCATCGCCAAGGCGCTGGCGATGCTGCGCGGCAAGCGGGTGGAGCTGCCGGGCCGCAAGCACGACAATTTGCCGGTGTGAGGGGATGCCGACGGTCTTACGATGGGGACCTTATCGGGTCTTACTTCTACTCGAATGAGAGCAACGAGCCTGCGCACGTGCACGTTCGTGCAGGAAGCTGCGAAGCCAAGTTCTGGCTTCATGACGTATCCGTTGCCGTGAACGCAGGGTTTCCGCCTCACGAAATAGGCGATATAATTCGCCATCTGCGGTCGCATCGCAACGAGCTCTTGGACGCCTGGAATGAGCACTTTGGAAATTGATGTCGGCGATCTGCGCGCCCGTTTGGTCGAATTCACCGCGACCGAGCTGGTGGTGACGCTGGCCGATGGCCGCAAGATCGCGACGCCGCTCGATTGGTATCCGCGGCTTAAGCGCGCGTCGTCGGCCGAGCGCGCGAACTATGAGATCATGCCGATGGGCATTCATTGGCCCGAGATCGACGAAGACCTCGGCATCGTAGGCATGCTGGAGGGGCGGCGCGGCGTTTGATCGGCGCGTAGCGTAGCCCGGATGGAGCCATAAGCGCGTTTACGCGCGTCTTCGACGCGCTATGGCGAAATCCGGGACTGAGGAGGGCGCCCCGCATTCCGCTGCGCTCCATGCGGGCTACGAAATGCCGCTACGCCGCCTTGCCCTTCTGCTGCTTGTACATCGCCTCGGCGCGCTTCTTGAGCTCGGCCATCGGCACGTCCTCGATGTGCGTCGCGATGTACCAGTGATTGCCGGAGGGGTCTTTCACGCTGGCGCCGCGGTCGCCGTAGAACTGGTCCGTCGGCTCCAAGGCCGACGTGCCGCCGGCGGAGACGGCGCGCTGATAGACGGCGTCGACGTCAGGCACATAGAGATGAACCATGCACTGCATCGGCGGATGCTGGTCGCTCGCTTCTGAGATCATGACATGCGAGTCGCCGATCTTGAGATCGGCATGCATGACCTTGCCGTCCGGCCGCATCATCGGCTCGAACGACGGCTCCGCGCCGAACGCCTTCTTGAGGAAATCGATGGTCTTGTCCGCGCCGCGCACGACCAGATAGGGCGTGGCGGTATGGTAGCCTTCGGGAATAGCTTTCGCGGGCATGGGCTGCTCCTTTCGCTGGGGATCTGCGAAGACAACCCGATAACGAACGAGCGCGCCTTTTGTGCGCTGGCCGGATGAAATTTCTGCGGCGAGGGAACCGACTAGGTTCCCTCGCCATGGGCTACACCCTTCGGAACAGGCAGCCAATTGCCAGAACGATGTAGCCGATCAGCAGAACCAGGAACGCGTAGGACGAACGGAACAGGGCCAGATGGCCGTACGTCACGAGTACGGCGAGGATGGCGAGCACTACGGATACAAAGAACAACGGTACTGAGGGCGGGGTCAGATAAAATCGCCGCACACGGGCGTAGGGCATGGCGGCCTCCGTCGCTTCAAGTTGACGTCCAGCAAACGCCGCCGCTCGCGTTTTTGTTCCAATGCCGGTTGTGCGTTCGAGCGTGTCGTCTATATGACGCGGCGGAGGACCGAATCATGTCCACGCTCTTTGCATTTCTGCATCACCTCGCAGCGTTCACATTGGTGTCGGCGATCGCGATCGAGTTCGTGACGATTCGCCAGGAGATCACGCGCGCGAATGCGATTCGTTTGCTGGTCACGGACGCCGTGCTCGGCGTGTCGGCAACGATCCTGCTGATCGTCGGCCTGTTGCGCGTGTTCTATTTCGAGAAGGGCTCGGCCTATTACTTGTCGAGCCACGCCTTCCTGACGAAATTCTCGGTCTTCATTCTGGTGGCGATCCTGTCGGCGGTGCCGACCATCGAATTCCTGTCATGGCGCAAGGCGGTGCGGGCAGGGCAGGCGCCGGCGGTGAGCGACAGGAAGCTCAAGACCGTCCGTTCGATCCTGCATGTCGAGCTGGTCGGGATCGTCATCATCCTCGCCTGCGCCGCGCTGATGGCGAAGGGCGGCTGGGTGTAGGTGCGAGCAGGCGGAACGACAATGCCCGGGCCTGAGCCCGGGCATCCATCGGTGCAAAACGGAAAGGCCAATTGTTGTCAGGCGAGCGCGGCTTCGACCGCGCGCTCGAGCTGTGCGGATCGCACGTCGTTCGTGATACGGATTCGGTCGGCCTCTTCGGCGAGTTGCAGCCAGGACTGGGCGAGCGTGACCCAGAGCGGCCTGTCGTGTTCGTTGGAGTCGATGTCGGCCCGCCGCAGGCAGACGTCAGCCTCCGAGCGACAAATTTCGATCGTGTCCATTGATCACCCCCATCAAGAAATCCCCACGATGGAAAAGCAACATCCGACCAAGGCAAAGTCGCGAAACCTTTGAGGCAGCAAAAAGGCTACGAAAACGGTAATCCCATCCGGCCTGCGCGCGGAAGCCTTTGTCCCGCCTGCGATATCGGCCATTACCTTGGAATCGACTGAAGGGAGAATCAGCATGCCCATCCCGCCGCCCATCGATTATGCCGACGCTTCGCCGGCGGTCCGCGCCGTGTTCGACGACATCAAGGCGACCCGCAACGTGCCGGACGTCAATAACTTCTGGAAGTATCTCGCGCGCGACCCGGCGCTGCTCAAGCGCACCTGGGAGAGCGTGAAGGAGGTCATGCGTCCGGGCGCGCTCGATGCGCTGACCAAGGAGATGATCTATGTCGCGGTCAGTGTCACCAACGGCTGCGACTATTGCATTGCGAGTCACAGCGCGGGTGCGCGCAAGGCGGGGATGACCGAGGCGATGTTCGGCGAGCTGATGGCGGTGGTCGGCATGGCGAACGAAACGAACCGCCTCGCCAACGGCTATCGCGTACCGGTGGACGCGGCCTTCGAGCCATAGCGGCGCTAGGAGGAAAATCCACTACGCCGCACAAATTTATGCCTGCGTTATCGAACGACTTTCACCCCGGGAAATTACTGTGGTGATCCTTCCTGAACGCGACATATTGCCTTACCTTGGACGAAACCGGGCGCGACCATCGCTGGTGAGGTCACCGAGAGGGCGGTTTTTGGATTCGGTTTGGCCAACAACGGAGTACTGACATGTCGACACTACGAGCCGATGGCTTCTTCCGCCTGCGGCGGACGTTTCTGGCGGTCCTGGCCATAGCTACGGTCGCGGCGATTGCAGTTCATTCCGGCAGCGTCATGGCGCAGCAGAAACAGCCGCCGCAGCAGCAGAAGCAGCCTCAGCCGCCGCCGCAGCAGCCGCAGGCGCCACAGCAGGTGCAACTGACGCCAAGGCAGATCGAACAGTACATCGCGGCGTTCAAGGAGCTGACGCCGTTGTTTGAGAAGCTCGATCAGGCTAGCGGTAAGCCGGATCCGAAGCTGCTCGCCACCGTCGCGGCGGCGGTCAAGAAATACGGCTTCAGGGATCTCGACGATTACGACCAGATTGTCGTCAGCATCGTCGCCGTACTCGATGGCGTCGACCCGAAGACCAGGCAGTACGCCGATCCGATTGCCGCGATCAAAAGCGAGATCGCCGCGGTGCAGGCCGACAAAACCATGAAGCCGGATGAACGCAAGAAGGCGATCGAGAGCCTGAACGCGGAATTGTCCGAGGTGCAGACGGTCCAGCACCCGGCGAACATCCCGCTGGTCCTGAAATATTTCGACCGGCTCAACGCGATCGCACAGTAGCGCTATCGCCACTCCATCGCCGGCGCGGCCATTCGGTGGCGGCGCCGGCGCTTCCTTTTTCGTTCAGCACGGCCGCACGCCCGCGACCTTGGGCGTGTCGCTGTGCGTTGCCCTTTACAGCGCCCGTCCGGGCTGCGACGACCCCGCCATGGCCGGTCCAATCGAAAAATTCGCCGTGTTCGCGGCGCCTGGCGTGTTCGTGGTGCTGTGGGCCTCCGGCTTCATCGGCGCGAAATTCGGGCTGCCCTATGCGGAGCCGATGACGTTCCTCGCCATCCGCATGATCGCGGTGGTGCTCCTGATCGGCGTGGTGATCGTGCTGACCCGCCCGCCGTGGCCGGGCCGTGACGGCGTCCTGCACAGCGCGGTCACCGGGGTTTTCGTGCACGGGTTCTATCTCGGCGGCGTGTTCGTATCGCTTCAGCAGCATCTGCCGGCTGGTCTTGCGGCGCTCGTCGTCAGCCTGCAGCCGGTGCTGACGGCGACGCTCGCCAATCGCTGGCTGGGCGAGCGGGTGATCCCGCGGCAATGGGCCGGGCTCCTGCTTGGCATTGTCGGCGTTGCGCTCGTCGTTCACGGCAAGGCCGGCGGCGAGACCACCGCGCTCGGCTGGACGGCGGCCGTGGTGGCGCTGATCGGCATGACCATCGGCACGCTCTATCAGAAGCGCTTCGGCGGCAGCATCGACTGGCGTCCAGGCTTCCTGGTCCAATACGCCGCCGCCGGCGCCGTGTTCGCCATCGGCGCGCTGCTGTTCGAAACCCGCACGGTGACATGGACCGGCGAATTCCTGTTCGCGCTGGCGTGGCTTGTCTTCGTGTTGTCGTTCGGCGCGATCTGGCTGCTCTACTACCTGATCCGGCGGCAGGCTGCGGCGCGGGTGGTGAGCCTGTTCTACCTCACCCCGCCGTTCACGGCGTTGATGGCCTATGCCGCATTCGGCGAGCGCCTCGAACCGCTGGCGCTTCTCGGGATGGCGGTGTGTGTCACCGGCGTCTTCCTGGTGAACTGGCGCATCGCTACGCCGCAGCCTTGACGCCGCCATCGCAAATGACATCGGCGTCGGCGGTGTGCCAGAATGCGATCCAGCTACGAAACGAGGACATCCGGCATGGCGCAGTTCGGACGCTTGGCGCTGCACACCTGGACCATCGACACCACGCCGCTCGAGACCGCGGTCAAGGCCGCGCGCGACGGCGGCTTCGACGCGCTCGAGCTGCGCCGCATCGACTTCGACCGCTGCTATGCGCGGGGCATGCCGAACGGGCAGGTGCTCGACATCATCCGCGCGGCGGATATCCCGGTGTGCACGCTCGGTTGCGAATACGGCTGGCTGTTCGCCAAGGGCGAGGAGAGCACGCGGCTGTTCGACGTGCTGGAGGAGACCTGCGAGAACGCAGTCGCGCTCAACTGTCCGCAGGTCATGTGCGCGCCGGGGCAGAACGTCGGTACGCCGCAGGAGGCCATCGAAAATCTGAAACGCGGTGCCGATATCTGCGGCAAGTACGGCCTCACGCTCGCGATCGAATTCAACTCGCAGCACGCGGTGATCAACTCGATCGCGGCGTTGCGTGAAATCCTCGATGGCGCCGGCCGGCCGAACGCCGGAATGCTGCTCGATGCCTATCATCTCGAGCGCAGCGGTGCCGGCGGCCGCGGCTTCGCCGATGTCGCCCCCGACGAGATGATCGCATTCCAGTTCAGCGACGCACCGGCCGCGCCGGTCGCCGCCGGCGTCAAGCGCCCGACCGACCGGTTGCCGCCGGGGCAGGGCATCGTGCGCTGGAACGAGGTGCTGTCGTTGCTCGCCGAGAAAGGCTTCGACGGACATCTCAGCTATGAGGCGCCCAATCCCGTTCTTTGGGAGCGGCCGCCGTCCGAGGTCGCGCGCGAGGGCGTGGAGGCGATGCGCGCGCATTCGATGCGCAAGACGGCCACGTCCTGCGGCGTCCTGACCGAGCCTCCCGCGCTCGACCGCACTCCCGCAAGCCGCTATCGTCGCGCGCAAACAAAAACAAACGCATCGCCAACAGTCGACGGTCCCGGCGTCCGCCGGGCAGAGGGAGGACGACATGACGATACGCAGCACCAGACGCGAATTTCTCGGCGCGACGGCGAGCGCTTCGGCGCTTTTGTTCACCGGCGCGGCGGGCATCCGGCCGGCCTATGCGCAATATCCGGAACGCAACCTGACGCTGATCGTGCCCTATGGCGCGGGCGGCGGCACCGACATCACCGCGCGCCTGCTCGCCAAAGATCTGGAACCTGTCATCGGCAAGCCGGTGACGGTCGAGAACCGCGGCGGTGGCGGCGGCTGGGTCGGATGGGGCGCGCTGGCGGCGGCGAAGCCGGACGGTTACACGCTCGGCTATCTCAATGTGCCGAGCATGTATGCGGGCTATCTCGATCCGCAGATCGGCCGGAAGGAGACGCTCGACAGTTTCACGCCGATCATCAACCACGTGATCGACTACAATATCTGGGCGGTGCGGGCGGACAGTCCTTTCAAGACATTGAAGGACGTCATCGACGCGGCCAAGAAGCAGCCCGACACCATCACGGTCTCGGCCTTTGGCGCGGGCAGCGACGATCACATCGCGATCCTCGGGATCGAAGCGGAGACCGGCACCAAGTTCATCGTCATCCACTCAAAGAGCACGGCCGAGGCCAAGACCCAGGCGCTCGGCGGGCACATCCACGTGCTCGGCGCCAATGTCAGCGAGGTGGCGGAGGAGGTGAGGGCCGGGCAGTTCCGCATGCTCGGTGTCATGGCGCCGTCGCGCTCGCGCTTCCTGCCCAACGCGCCGACCTTCAAGGAGCAGGGCTTCAACCAGGTCTGGTCGGTGACGCGCGGGATCGCGACGCCCGCCAATCTGGCCAAGGAGGCGCAGGCGAAGCTCACCGCTTCGCTGGCGCAGGTGATCAACTCGAAGGAGCATCAGCAGCGCGCAGAGCAGCTCAGCCTCGAGCCGCTGGTGATTCAGGGGGAGGAATATCGTAAGTTCCTCAAGGACAACGAACTGGCTACGAAGAAACTGATGAAGTGGTGATGGCAGGCACAGGTACCGGCAGGGATATCGTCGTCGTACACACATCCGACGTCCATGTGGATCACGTCTACACCGCGGAAATTCATAGCGGCGACGGAACCGCTGGCTTGGCGTGCGTGCTCGACGCGGCGCGCGGCATTGGCGCCGATGTGGTGCTGCTTGCTGGTGACACCTTCGACTGCCACCGGCTGCCCGACGAACTGATCGACCGTACCGCGGCGGTGATCGCCGCCGCGCAAATCCCGGTGGTGTTGCTGCCGGGCAATCACGATCCGGTCATGCCGGAAGCGGTCTTTCACCGCAAAAGCCTGACCGAAGTGCCAAACCTGCACATCATCGGCCTGACCCATGACGAGGCCGTCGTATTCCCCAGGCTCGATCTGGAGATTTGGGGCCGTGCCCACCGCGACTATTCCGACATGATTCCATTCGAGAAGATCCGCCCGCGGCAAACCCGCTGGCAGATCGCTACGGCGCATGGCCATTACGTGCCGACGCCGGATCGGGTCACCTGGCCAAGGCCGTCCTGGCTGATCGGCGACGCGGAGATTGCCGCCACTGGCGCCGACTATGTGGCGCTCGGGCACTGGAATTCACCGGCCAAAGTTGGGAATGGGGCCGTCGCGGCTTATTACTCGGGCTCGCCGGAATTTGCCGGGACGTTCAATGTCGTCCGGTTGAGCGACTCCAGTGGCGTCTCGGTGGCACGAGAAAAACTTTCCATCGCCCGGGATCCGTATGCGTTGGATTTGCCGTGAGGCGGTCTTCAGGTCGGCGCGGTGATCGTTAATCAATCGTAAGCTGTGCTGCGGTAGTATTCCGCAGGTGGCATTGCGGATTGCGCCATGAGCTCCGACGACAACACGGCATCCAACGCCATCGAGCGGGCGCATCTCGCCTACGAGCAGATGAAGCGGCGCCAGTACAACGCCGTTGTGCAGCAGCGTGCGCGCGACCGTTCGCGCAATATCAAGCTGGCGGTGGCTGCGGGCGTCATGATTGTGCTCTTTCTCGGCATCTCCATACAGAACGGATGGCTGACGAACTCCCTGCGCTCGCCGGCGGGGCAGGCCACCGCACGCGCGGACGACAGCAAGTTCGGCGAAACGCGAACCGCGCCGATCCGCAGCTTCGTCAAGGGCAATACTTGCCAGGAGATGCAGTTCAACAACGACATGGGCATCTATGTGCGCGGCGCCCTGGTGCCGTGTGAGGTCGAAGTTCGAAGCGCGACCCGATGGTGCTGCCGTTGCTCCCGCAACCGGGCTCCAGCCCAAGGGCACCGCGGCTCGATGCTGTCCGCGACGCCTTCACCAAATAGCCGGTCAATGGATCGGCGTTCCGTGGGTGGAAATCCGCGACCACAGCCGCGATAATCCTTCCTGACAAAGACTCTCGCCGCAACGGCGGGCCGGTCAGGGGAGGATCATATGCGTGGCGCTCGAATTGGGATCGTACTGCTCGCCGCCATCGGCACGCTCGCGGCCGACGCGGTGTCGGCGCAGGACCGGCTCAAGATCGCGGTCGGCGGGCGCGGCATCGGCGAGACCTTCATCACCGAGGTCGGCTACAACGCCGGGCTGTTCAAGAAGCACAAGCTCGAGCTGGACATCTTCTACACCGACGGCGGCGGCGAGACGCAGCAGGCGGTGATCTCGAACAGCGCCCAGATCGGCGTCGCATCGGGCTTCCTCGGTGCCATCGGCGTGTTCGCCAAAGGTGCGCCGGTGCGGATCATCGGCGGCTCCTACACCGGCGGCAGCCAGGTCTACTGGTACGTGCCGGCGAAGTCGCCGATCAACGGACCGCAGGATCTCGAATGGCAAGACGGTCGCGTTCTCGACCATCGGTTCGTCCACGCATGCCGGCGTGCTCGCGCTGCAGAAGCACTACAAGCTGAACTTCAAGCCGGTGCAGACCGGCAATGCCGCCGCGACGCTGACCGCGACCATGACCGGGCAGGTCGATGCCGGCTGGGCCGGCGCGCCGTTCGCGGTCGCGGACCTCGAGGCGGGCAAGATCAGGCTGATCATGAAATCGTCGGACGCGCCCGACTTCGACAAGCAGACCAACCGCGTCATCATCGTCAACGCCACCGAGCTGAAGGCGCGGCCGGACGTCATCGCCCGCTACATGCGCGGCTATCGGGATTCGCATGACCTGGATCTATTCGACGCCGGAAGGGCTCAAGGCCTATGCGGCGTTCGCGAAGCTGTCGGAGGCGACCGCCCGGCGCGCGCTCGCGGAGTTCCTGCCGCACCAACGCGGTCGACCCCGATCGCATCTCGGGGATCGAGGAGGTGATGGCGGACGCAGTATCGTTCAAGTTCATTCCGGCGCCGCTGACGCAGGCGCAGCTCGGCGAGCTGATCCGCATTCCCGGACGGAGGCCGTAACGCGATCCAAGCGTTGCGAGCAGCCTTCCCCTGTGGCTATTTGCGCCACCTTTCTGGGACGTTCGCACCTATAGTCCGAGTCCGGGCCATCGCCGGAGACAGCGAGCCTCGATTCGGACGAGCGATGATCGAGCAGACATTGCTGTTGGCGCGTGCTGCTGGCCGCCGGCGCCACGCCGGCGGCGGCCGACGAGGTCGCCGAATTTCTACAAAGGCAAGACCGTCACGCATCGTCGTCGGCCACGAGGTCGGCAGCCGGCTATCGACATCTACGCGCCGCGTGCTGGCGCGCCATCTCGGCCGCCACATCCCGGGCAATCCGAGCGATCGTGGTGCAGAACATGGTCGGCGCGAGCCGGCATGATCGCCGGCCAACTGGCTCTACAACATCGCGCCCAAGGACGGCACGGTGATGACGACGTTCTCGCGCATCGCCGATCGCCGAGCCGATCTTCGGCAATCCGCGCCGCGCGCTTCGAGCCGGCGAAGTTCACCTGGATCGGCAACATGGACGAGAGCGTCGGCACCTGCGGCGTCTCCAAGGCGTCCGGCATCGCCAAGTTCGACGACCTGCTGATCAAGGAAACGATCTTCGGCGCCACCGGCGCAGACCGGGACCGTTCGGCAAATTCGCGCTGGCGGTGAAGAACCTGCTCGGCGCCAAGTATCAAGATCGTGTCGGGCTACAAGGGCTCCGCCAGCGTGAAGATCGCGCTCAACCGCGGCGAGGTGCACGGCATCTGCGGGCTGCCGCTGTCGACCATCACGTCGCATTGGCGCGACGACTACAAGTCCGGCAACTTCAGGCCGGTCATCCAGCTGAGCGGCAAGCAAGCATCCGGACCTCAAGTCGCGTCCCGCATGTCGATGACTACGCCAAGATCGCCGGAGGACCAGCAGGTCTTCGGCCTGATCTTCGGCATGCAGGCGCTCGGCCGCTTCTATGTCTCGCCGCCGGCATTGCCGGCCGACGCGGCGCGACGCGTTGCGTTCCGCGCTTGGCGGCGACGATGAGCGATCCGCAATTCCTGGCCGACGCCGCCAAGACCCAGATCGATATCAATCCGTCAACCGGCGCCGAGGTCGAGACCTTCATCGCGCGCGTCTCCGCTTCGTCGCCGGCCGTCATCGAGCGATCGAAGCGGGCGCTCCGCGCGGAATGAGAAGAAAGAGAGACACGAGGACATCATGAGGAACACCAAGCGAGCCATTGCTGCGGGCGTGCTGCTGGCGGCCGGCGCGACGGTCCCGGCCGCGGCCGACGAGATTTCGGATTTCTACAAGGGCAAGTCGGTCAACATCGTGGTCGGCCACGAGCCGGCAACCGGCTTCGACATCTATGCGCGCGTGCTGCAGCGGCACCTCGGACGCCACATCCCGGGCAATCCGAACATCGTCGTGCAGAACATGACGGGCGCGAGCGGGCTCACCGCCGCCAACTGGCTCTACAACGTCGCGCCCAAGGACGGCACGGTGATGGCGACCTTCGTGCACACCATCCCGTTCGAGCCGCTGATGGGCAACAGCGCGGCGAGGTTCGAGCCGGCGAAGTTCGCCTGGATCGGCAACATGGAGGAGAGCGTCGCGGTCTGCGGGATCTCCAAGGCGTCGGGCATCGCGAAATTCGACGACATGCTCAAGCAGGAGACGATCTGGGGCGCGACCGGCGCGACCGGCCCGCTCGTGAAGTCGGCGGCGGCGGTCAAGAACCTGCTCGGCGCGAAGATGAAGATCGTGTCCGGCTACAAGGGCTCGGCGAGCGTCAAGATCGCGATCACGCGCAACGAGGTGCACGGCATCTGCGGACTGCCGATGTCGACCATCATGTCGTCGTGGGCCGACATCTACAATTCGGGCGATTTCCGGCCGGTGATCCAGCTCTCCGGCCGCAAGCAGGCCGACCTCAAGGGCGTTCCGCATGTCGACGACTTCGCCAAGACGGAAGGCGACCGGCAGATCTACGGCCTGATCTTCGGCACGCAGGCGCTCGGCCGCATCTATCTCTCGCCGCCCGGCACGCCGGACGCGCGCCGGAACGCGCTGCGCGCCGCCTTGCTCGCGACCATGAAGGATCCGCAATTCATCGCCGACGCCCAGAAGACGCAGATCGACATCTCGCCGATGACCGGCGAGGAGGTGGAGCAGTTCATCGCGCCGCCTGTCGACGGCGTCGCCGGCGGTCGTCGAGCGCGTCAAGCAGGCGGTCCGGACCGACTGACGCCATGGCTCCGTCGTCGTCACAAGAGTTGCGGTCGAGCTTCGCGCCATGCACGCAGGGCGCGAGCCCGTCAATTTGTCATTAACCCAACCAAGTTACAGTCGAAACCTGTTGAACGCGGGCAGTACAAAACAGTCGTGCAAGGGAATTCACCGCGTTTGAGCCGCATCATTGAAGGCACGGCCATCGCCGCCTTTGCGCTGGTCAGCACCGTCGCCATTGCACGCATTGGTCTGGAGCCGCAGCCAGTCGTCGGGCGCCGTCGGCGTGATCTTTGCGCCATGGACGGACGCCGGCGACGCATTCACGCGCGCGGTGTCGGCCGGAGGGCGCTTCATCCGATATGGCGGGCCGTCCTTTGTCGTCGTCGTGGAGCCTGACAGCGCCGACTATTTCAGGCGGGTCAAGGACGCCGGCGCGCTGCTCATCGTCGATCCGCGCATCATCGCAGCATGCCTCGCGCTGACGTCAGCCGTGCAAGACAAGAAATGACCAGTCTCGAGATCATTTCAGCGCACCGTGGCGACGGCGCTGACCGGCCTCGCTTTGATTCAGGTGCCGGTGTTCGGCTGCTGATCTCGTGGGCGCTCGGGCGGGACGTCTTCAGCTTTACCCTGGCCGCGCTTGCCTTCGCGGCGGCCCGGCCGCGCTGCAATGGATGCGCCGGCCGATCACGACCATTGCGTTTGCGGTTGCAGTTGCGTTGGTCGGCCAGACGTCGCTCCTGGTCTTCGCCTTCAACGGCCATCCGTGGCAGGTGGAGATGCATTTCTATTATTTCGCCGTGCTCGCGATGCTGTCGGGCTTCTGCGACTGGCGCGTCCTGGTCACGGCGGCGGGTTTGATTGCTCTGCACCATGCCGGGCTGAACATCGTTCTTCCCGATGCGGTCTATCCGGGCGGAACCAACTATATCCGCGTGGCCGTGCACGCCATTGCCGTCGTGATCGAGACCGCCATGCTGGTCTTTATCGGCCTCACGATCCGCAGGGCGTTCGCGGCGGTCGACGAGGCGCGCCACCTCGCCGAAGATTCGGCGGAGGAACTTGAGAGGTTCGCCAGCCAGCAAACCGTGAATCTGGAACAGACAACCACGGCGCGCCGCCCGCACCGACGAGTTGCTCGAGCGGTTCAAGGGCGAGATGGCGGACTCCGTGACGATCCTTCACACCGCGGCCACGACCTTGCAGAACGAATTCCACCAAGCTCGGCGTCGCCACCACGCGCGCCAGCGCACAGGCTGTAGCCGCCTCCGCAACCTGTGAAGAGACGTCCGGCAAGGTGGGCTCCGCCGCGCATGCGGGTGAGGAACTTGCCCGCACGATCGCGCATGTGGGCGAGAACGCGGCGCAATCGTCGCGGCTGGCCGCCGAGGCGGTCTATGAAGCCGAGCGCACCAGCGCCACGATCGACGAAATGGCGGCCGTGGCGCACGAGATCGGGAAGGTCACGGAGCTGATCACCGCGATCGCCGGGCAGACCAACCTGCTGGCGCTGAACGCGACGATCGAAGCGGCGCGCGCCGGCGAGGCCGGCCGCGGCTTCGCAGTGGTTGCGCAGGAGGTCAAGGCGCTGGCGGCGCAGACCGCGGGCGCGACCCAGGAGATCAGCTCCAAGATCGAGGCGATGCAGAATACGACCAGCCGGTCGGTAAAGGCCATCGAGGAGATTTCCACGACGATCCGCGAGCTCGACCGGTTCTCGGCGTTGATCGCGTCGGCGGTGGAGCAGCAGGCCGGCGCCGCGCGGCAGATTTCCGGCGACGTCAACGCCGCCGCCTCGGGCGCGAGTCAGGTAAGCTCGACCGTCAGCGAGATCGAGAATATCGCGCGGGAAACCTCGATCGAGGTGCTGCAAATCGGATCGGCAGCGGCGCAGATCGCCAATCAGACGCAAACGGTCCGCGAGCGGGTAGGGGCATTTGCGAAGGAGATCCACGCCGCACAGGCTTGATCCCTGAGCATGGCGCGGCGCTCGCGAGCGGCTCCTCAATAGACCACAACGCTCCTGATGCTCTTGCCTTCATGCATCAGGTCGAAGCCCTTGTTGATGTCGGCAAGCGGCATGGTGTGGGTGATCATCGGGTCGATCTCGATCTTGCCGTCCATGTACCAGTCGACGATCTTGGGCACGTCGGTGCGGCCGCGCGCGCCGCCGAAGGCGGTGCCTTTCCAGACCCGGCCGGTCACGAGCTGGAAGGGGCGGGTGGCGATCTCCTGGCCGGCGCCGGCGACGCCGATGATCACGCTCACGCCCCAGCCGCGGTGCGAGCATTCCAGCGCCTGGCGCATCACCGTGACATTGCCGGTGCAGTCGAAGGTGTAGTCGGCGCCGCCGATCTGGTCGGCGCCCTGCTTGGTCATATTGACGAGATGCGCGACGAGGTCGGTGCCGGCGTCCTTCGCGTTGACAAAGTGGGTCATGCCGAAGCGTTCGCCCCATGATTTCTTGTCGTTGTTGACGTCGACGCCGATGATCATGTCGGCGCCGGCGAGGCGCAGCCCCTGGATCACGTTGAGCCCGATGCCGCCGAGCCCGAACACGACCGCCTTGGCGCCGGGCTCGACCTTGGCGGTGTTGAGGACCGCGCCGATGCCGGTGGTGACGCCGCAGCCGACATAGCAGACCTTGTCGAACGGCGCGTCCTCGCGGATTTTCGCGACCGCGATCTCCGGCAGCACGGTGAAATTGGCGAAGGTCGAGCAGCCCATATAGTGGTGCAGCTTCTTGCCGCCGATCGAAAAGCGCGAGGTGCCGTCGGGCATCACGCCCTGGCCCTGCGTGCCGCGGATCGCGGTGCAGAGATTGGTCTTGCGCGAGAGGCAGGACGGGCATTGCCGGCATTCCGGCGTATAGAGCGGGATGACGTGGTCGCCCTTCTTCACCGACGTGACGCCGGGACCGACCTCGACCACGACGCCGGCGCCCTCATGCCCCAGGATCGCGGGAAACAGTCCCTCCGGATCGGCGCCCGACAGCGTGAACTCGTCGGTGTGGCAGATGCCGGTCGCCTTGATCTCGACCATCACCTCGCCGGCCTTGGGACCGTCGAGCTGAACCGTCGTGATTTCGAGCGGCTTGCCGGCCGCGACTGCAAGCGCCGCGCGTACGTCCATTGCACCTCTCCATTTTCGCTGATCCGGGCGCACTGGCGGCGCCGGGAGCGTCCCGATAGTGTCCGGCAAAATAAGCGCTCCGGAGCAACGGCGAAAGAGCACAAGGAGGTGCAGGTGGGGGTAGTTCAAGGGTTGTTTGCGGCGATCTTCTCTTTGCTGTTGGTGGAGGCCGCTTCGGCCGATCGGCTTTCTGATATCAAGGCGCGTGGGACGCTGATCGTGGGCGTGAGCACCGCGATCCCGCCGTTCACGTTCCAGCGGGGCAGCGAGATCGTCGGCTACGACGTGGACCTGGTGCGCGGCATCGCGCAGCGTATCGGGGTCAAATTGGAGTTGCTGCCGGTCGGGGAGGCGGATCGGGTCAAGGCCGTGCAAGCCGGCAAGATCGATCTCATCGCCAGCACATTTACGCGCACGCCGGAGCGCGAACGCGACGTGGCGTTCAGCCTCGATATCTTCAATTCGCCGCAGGTCATGATCGTGGACAAGGCGTCCGGCCTGACATCGGTCAAGCAAATGAACGGCGGCACCTTTGGCGTGCTTGACGGGCCGCACCAGCGACCAGAACATCCGTGAGGTCATCCCGGACGCGAAATTCGTCTATCTCGACGGCTATGCGAGTGCGTTTGCCGGCCTGCGGAACAAGACCTTCATTGCCTTTGTGGCGGACAATCTGGTGCTGCGGACCAATCTCGTCCGTGAGAAGGACATGGATCGCTTCCACTTCATTGCGGATTTCTCAAAGCCGAGGAATGCCGGGTTCGGCATGCCGAAGAATGAGCCGGCCTTGAAGGCGGCCGTCGATCGGGCGCTGCTGGCGATGGAAACGTCGGGCGAAGCGGTCAAAATCTACAATGTCTGGTTCGGTCCGAATTCCGCCGTGCCGATCGAGCGGGCGCTGCGGATCGGCACAAGTCCATAAGTCACTCGTTCGAGCCGCCTTTGCCGGCCGGCAACTGCTTTGCTCCTTCGGCTGGATCGCGGCCTTCACGCGGTCGCGCAGGTCGGCGGGCGCGCCGATGACCTCCCGCACCACCTGTTCGAGCTCGGCGCCGGTCATCGGCTGAAGCTCGGCGCGCTGGGTCTGCGCGTCCTTGATGAATTCGGGGTCCTTGAGCGCCAGATCGAACGCGCGCCGCAGCGCCGCGACGCGTTCCGCCGGCACCCCCGGCGTGGTCGCGATCGGCCGGCCGACCGTCACCGCCTTCGACATGAAATCGAGAATGTCCTGGCCGGCGCCGTCGCGCGCGAGGTCGCGCATCAGCGGGACGTTCGCGAGGTCGGGGTCCTTGACCATGCCCATCTGGAGGATCGGGACGATCAGCTTCTTCTCGACATAGTGCGGATCGGTGCTGAGGTAGCTTGCCCACGGATTGGTGGCGCGGCCTTCGACCTCGCCGCGCTCCATGGCGAGGTTGATGTCGCGGCCGTCCGGATAGCCGTACACGATCTTGATTTTCGTGCCGACGATGTTGTTGAGCACGGCCGGCATCTGCACCGAGATCGAGCCCGCCTGGCTCGAGCCGATCACGGTCTCGCGCGTCATCAGGTCGGCGAAGGTCTTGGTCGGCGAGGTGTGCCACGTCACCAGCACCTGGTTCGACGCGCTGATATTGCCGACCCAGTGGAAGTCGCGCAGGTCTGCCTGGAAGCTCGTGTTGAGCCCGAGCGCCTGATCGACCGGCAGGCCCTGGCTGACGATGGTCAGGATGGTGCCGTCCTGCGGCGCGATCTTGGCGACGTAGTTCGCGGCGCGGATGCCGCCGCCGCCCGGCATGTTGATCGGGATGACCGAGGGACGGCCCGGAATGTGTTTGCCGATGTGCTTTCCGAGCAGCCGCGAATAGGAATCGTAGCTGCCGCCGACGCCGGAGCGGATGATGAACCTGATCTGCTTGCCGGCGTAGAATTCGGCGACCGGATCGGCGACCACCGGCGTTGCGGCGAGCACCGGCAGCATCGCGAGCATCAGGATCAATCGCCGCATCGCGCGCCTCCACGGGAGCCGATCGGAGCGAGACTGCCCGTCCCACAGGGTGGCCGTCTATGGTCAATTCGCCGCGGCGTTTACGCGCTCTGCGTCGGCAGCACGATCTGGGTCTGGGTCACCATGGCGGCGAGCCGTCCGTCGCTGCGGGTGAGGTTGGTCTGCAGCACGATGGTGGTGCGGCCGGAATGCAGCGGCGTGCAGACCGCGCGCACCTTGTCGCCTCTTGGGATCGGCGCAAAGAAATTGGTCTTGCTCTCGATCGTGGCCGTGGCCTGGTTGGGGGAAAGCGAGGCGGAGGCGGTCATCCCGCCCATGATATCGGCCAGCGCCATGATCGCGCCGCCATGCATGACGTCGCGGCGGTTGCACAGGTCATCCCGATTGACCAGCTCGGCCTCGCTGCGCTCGGCGCCAGCGGGTAATAACGTTCACGCCCATGAATTTGATGAAGGGCGAAGCATCCCATGATTTCATGTCGATCCTCGGTGCGGATGAATGGCAATAAGTGGACGGCGGGACGGCGACAGAGTCGCCAGAAAACGACGCGCTCTTCCAAATTGCATGGCCGGCTGTATGCTGTCCAGAAGGGCGAGACAAGGCCGGAACGCCGTGACGCGCGCGATGGGCTGCCCGAACTGAAGGATTGACGCGACGTTATTCTGACGACAACAGGCGCTCGTAGCTCAGCTGGATAGAGCACCAGACTTCGAATCTGGGGGTCGGGAGTTCGAATCTCTCCGAGCGCGCCACTAACGCAAGCCGGTTTCGGTCGCCGTCACAGGGGTGGGGGACCATTTTCTTGATCCCGGCCTGGCGCACTCTTCGACGCGTTCCCGTGCTGGAGATTGCGCGGAGCCGCTGCCGTGGATGTCCGCTTGGGCCGAATGCCGACATGCGTGCCGGCTTCGCCTATGGCGTCACGCCCATAGGCTTGAACCAGTCCGCAATATCGAACCGTGGCCGCGATTCGCCGCGGCGATGTCGGCCATCGAGTTCCACCCAATCCCTGGCCAAGCCCTTGCGAACGGATTTGTTGACGGGGGGTCGTAAAATGGAAACTATTTACCCGTTCAGAGATATTGTGTCGCAATTCTCCCTTGGCAGGGTCCGGCGGACGCATTCAAAGGCGGGCATGGCATGACAGATCGATTCGCGACGGCAGAATCTACGGGGGCAATCCGGCTATGGTGGCCTTCCGCCATTGTGAGGCTCGCGGCCCTGGCCGCGCTGTGGGCGCTGGCCGCGGCGCCGCCCGCCGATGCCGCGGCCCAACAAAAGGCGCGTCCGGCGCAACCCGCCGAGGCGACCGCCCCGCGCCAAGCCGGCGAGACGATCATGGCGATCGTGTCGATCAAGAGCCAGAAGGTGACCATCTACGACGCCGACGGCTGGATCCTCAGCGCACCGGTGTCGACCGGGACGAAAGGACGCGAAACGCCAGCCGGCGTCTTCGCCGTGGTGGAGAAGAACAAGGACCACCGCTCGAATATGTATGATGACGCCTGGATGCCGCACATGCTGCGCATCACCTGGAACGGCATCGCGCTGCACGGCGGCCCGCTGCCCGGATATGCGGCCTCGCACGGCTGTGTGCGTATGCCCTTTGGCTTCGCCGAAAAGCTGTTCGACAGGGTGCCCATGAACACGCGTATCATCATCTCGCCGAACGACGCGGAGCCGGTGGCGTTTTCCCATCCGGCTCTGTTCGTGCCGAATCCGGAGGCCCTCGCGGCGGCGCGGGCGCGCGCCGAAAAACTCGCCCGCGAGGCGGACGAGGCTGCGAAGATGTCCAAACAGCCGAAGAAGAAGGCCGGAGCGAAGGGCGAGACGGAGTCGCTGCGCAAGCTGGAACAGGCGACGACCCGGGCCCAGGCTGAGCTCAAGGCCGCCGAGAAACGCCTCGCCACTGCCAAGACAGACCAGGCCAAGGCCAAGGCCGAGGACCAGCAGCAGAAGGCAGCCGCAAGGGCCGCGGCGTTGCGCACGCAGCTCGACGCTGCCAAAGCAGCGCGCGAGGCCAAGCTCGCGCTCGTGCCGGTCTCGGTGTTCATCAGCCGCGCGACGCAGAAGCTTTACATTCGGCGCAACACGCAAGAGCGGTTGCCGGACGCGGGCGAGTTGTTCGATGTGATCGAGCTTCCGGTCACCATCCGCAATCCCGGCCAGCCGATCGGCACGCATGTGATCACCGCGGTGGCGAGCACCGACGGCGGGCTGCGCTGGACCGCGGTCACTGTCGACGGCGCGGGCGACGCCAAAGACGCGCTCGACCGCGTCACCATCCCGCAGGAGGTGATCGATCGCTTCGGACCGACGGCATTGCCGCGATCTTCGATCATCATCTCGGATGAGCCGCTGCACCGCGAGACCAACTATCGCACGGAGTTCGTCATTGCACTGAATAGCCAACCGCAGGGCGGCCTCGTCACGCGCCCGCGCACGCCGCCCGAAACCCGCTTTGCCGGCAACGAGGACCGCGGCTTCTTCGGCGGCTTCTTCCGCCAGGGCGGCCCCCAATCTGATCCGCGCCAGCGCGGCGGCCGGCCCGATCAGCGGCAGAACAGCCCGTTCTTTTTTCAGCGGTAGCTGGGCGGGCGGTAACGCGGGACATTTAGTCTGACAAGCTTGCATTGCCGACTTGGTAGGTCGAGTTGAAAGCGCGGCGCCTGCCACCGCGGCGGCGAAATGATCGGTCGCAGAGCGGTAACAGGTTGCTATGTCTGAACGTTCATTTTACTTGCGCCAAGGTTTATCGCGCTATCCATAAGTGCGAACCAGTCGCGCGCTTAAGCGTGTTAGACAATCTCCAACAATGAACAGGCGCTGACGGTGCGGCTACGCAATCAGCGATTGCGTTCGCGGAATGTTGCCTGGCTCGCAGCGTCATTGCCCACCCACGAAGAGGAGGGTTTCGATGTTGACGCTTAAGCACATAGCAGCCGGTGTTGTGGCATCTGTCTTCGTGATCGCGATCACGGTGGACTCTGCGGACGCGCGCCGCGGTGGAGGTGGCGGAGGCGCCGGCGCCCGCGCAGGTGGCATGGGTGGCGGCGGCGGTGCGATGCGAGCAGGAGGCGGCCGGGGCGGATACGCAAATGTCGGATCGCGCCGCGCTCATGTCTCCAATCCAATCGCACGCCCCGGCGTCGGTAACAGGCCTGGGGGTGGCCCAGGCTGGGCCAACAACAGACCGGGCGTGGGCAATCCAGGCTGGGGTAACAACCGACCTGGCTGGGGTTATCGGCCGGGCTACGGCTGGGGAGCTGCCGCGGTTGGAGCAGCAGCGGCGTACGGTGGCGGCTACTACGGTGATGGCTACTACAACGATGCATACGCGAGTGATGCATACGCGGATGGGTCAGACGCCATCGCCTACTGCGCTCAGCGGTTCCGCTCCTATGATCCGTCGACCCAAACTTATCTTGCTCGCGCTGGTCGACGCGTCCGTTGCCCGTAGCGGCCAACGTTAGAACGCTGTCGCCGGGATTGGGCCTGGCGGCAGCGTCCCCCCGAAATTGCACGATCAGTACAAGACCTCGCCGGTGAAATGCTGAAAACTGGAAAATGCAGAAAACAGGAGGAAGCACATGAACAGGTTGATCCTTAGTTCGGTTGCGGTCGCCGCACTCACGCTCAGTAGTGTTGCGACGGTCTCTGCTCAGCTTAGCCCCGAGCAGCGATCGGCCGTCCGCATCATTATCGTGGAACAGTTGACGGACGAAATGCAGAACAGACTGCCGGACAGAATTGCGGAAGCGGCAGCCGCGCTCCAAACGCTTACGCCCGAGCAGCGCACAAAGATCAGCAGCGCCATCAAGGCGCGACTGGGTGACGACGTCCGCGAGGGACTTCCGGAGCGGCTCAGCGAGGCACTCGCAGACAGACTTGGGAAAACGGTGCAGGGACCTCGCGAGGCCAAGCTGACACCCGAGCAGCGCGCCGCCATCCGTAGCCAAATCAATGAGAGGCTCGGAGAGGATATGCGGGAAAAGCTTGCGGACAGGCTTGCTGACGCCGCCGCTGCTCTGGCTGCGCTTTCGCCCGAACAGCGGGCCACCGTTCTCAATGCGGTCAGGGCGAGACTGGCAGAAGAGGTCAAGGGTCCGCTCGGCGAGCGGCTTGCGGAAGCGATCGGGCAGAAGCTCGCGGATCGCACAGTCGGCTCCGGCGCCAAGTAAATAGGTGTCGGACGACGACCGAGAATGCCCTGCGGGTTTGAGATCGATCGGAGTTCGCCACACCCGATCGAGATCGGACAGCGCAGGGCATCCCCATTGAGGCTGAGCGTCCTCGATAAGTGATCAGACCAATCGCCGCTGATAAAACAGCAGGTCGCTACAATGCGCCTAAGATGCCCGGTGTGTTGCCAGATGCATGAGCGTTCGGAAACTGGCACGCGCGTGATGACAGATCACCCCACATTGTTGCCGGACCAGGAGCAGGACTGGAGCGACGGCCAGGAATGGTCGGCGGCGGACATCGAAGATCTTTCGCTCGCTCTCAAGGATGGCGGCACGGTCGAAGCAGCCGCGTACTTTCTGTGTCGCGACGGCTCTATCGAAGAGGTCCGGCAAAAGGCGCGAGAGCTTGGTCTGATTGCGAACTAGCGCTGGTCAGACTGGGCAGCTTTTGCGCTGGAAAGGTCGAAGCCAGGAGAGCCATATTTTATTTCATTTGCTCGTAAGCCTCGACGAGGAAGCGGTCGAAGTCTTCGATGGTGATAAACCCGAGGCGGGGAAACTCCAACTCCGTGACCACATAAAGCGTAACGGCCAAGGTAGCGGCAAAAGTCACCATATAAATCCAGCTGCGCGCTTTGGCGGCTGCCATGCCAAACCCAGCCAGCAAGGAGGCACCTAGGCCAAGCCCGAACAGCATGATGAAAAGGATGTTCGGCGGGTGCTTTTCGGCCGCTCCTACGCGTAGCCGGGCGACGTCGAACAAACTCGAGAGGGCGGGCGCATTGAGAGTGCATGCCGGCCGGAAATTGGTGGCACAGGTCGCAAGCATACCGTCCGACAGTCCGGCTTTCAGCTTGGCGATCTTCTGTTGCTGCTCGCTTGACCAGACCTCGGTGCCTTCCAACAACGAGAAATCGTGCGGCATCCGATACAGCTCAATTCGAGCCGCAACATATTCTCTTAGGTTTGTTCGCAGATCACGCGCCACGTTCTCCTCGAACAATCCTAACCGATCATACGCCGTGGTTGCCGCATTTGCTTCCTGGAGGACCAGTTGTCGGCGTTCGTCGTACCGGTGAAGAGCGCCCGACACGGTGAAAGCGACCAGCAATCCTATGAGAGCGAATACCGCACCTTCCACGGCGGGAAGCCCCGCCATGCCGTCGGCACTGTCCTGCTGCAAGTATTTCAAGCCGAGGCGCCGTCCATAGTTGAGCAGAATTAGCGAACTGATAAAAAATGCGATGGCGACGCCAAACGCAAAGAAAGTGAACATCATGTGCAAGACTCTCATTGAGGCATGTTTTCGATTGACCCATCGAGTGCCGGCGGTGCGCTAAATGCAGTTCTCAGCTTCCTCGTAGAATGAAGCAGGACCAGGATTTTGCGCGCCGACGAGAGTGATAGACGAAAAAGTGCCGCCCCTGGGTTCGCCACTGTCCCCCCGCGCGTTTACCGCGTACCTCGCCCAGGCCGTTTGCGCGGCGGCTCGGCCGGTCCCTCGTACCACGGATTGAGCGAGCACTGGTTGCTGACGCCCCTTGCATAAAACATGCATTGTTCGAGCGAATGGTAGGAACATTGCAGCATCGCGCCGAGAGGGATCGTCACGCACCAGCGTGCCTTTCCCATGGCCGGCTGGGCGGACGCCACGCCGATATCCATCGCGGACCCAACCAGCACCGTCAGAGCCAGCCCAACGCCAGCCCATGCCGATAGCAGGCAACGTGCACTCGTCATAACCGCCCCGCGTCGCCACACGTTGCGCAATTCGTGCTCGGACAAGCCGCGTAGCTAACGCGCGGGCGCAGGAACCTGCGCGCCGGACGCGAGCCACTGGCTGTACGTTTGGAATTTCAAGCCGAGCTTGTCGTAGAAGACCCTGAGGTAGCCATCGCGCCCTCGCGTGACGGCTTCTGGCCGTACGCGCTGCACTTCCTGTGCCATCACGCCGACATAGGCGGTGTCGCTTCCCTTGTAGACGAAGCGATAGAAGCCGATGCCATTGCCGAGGTGACCGAGCAGCGTCACGTCTTCCTTCAGTTCGATGTCGGATCGCCGGCCGCCGCCGCCGCCGCGCCCGCCACCACCGCCGCGTCCACCACCGCCGCTGAAACCTCGTCCTCCTCCTCCACCACTGAAGCTTCTTCCGCCGCCTCGGCCTCCGCCGCCACTGAAGCTTCTTCCTCCGCCGCCGCTGAAGCCCATTCCACCACCGCCATACATGCCGCCGCCGGCCATGCCCGCCATGCCTCCTCCAGCCATGCCTCCTCCAGCCATGCCACCCATTCCAGCCATTCCGCCGCCACCCATTCCGGCCATCCGCCCATTCCGCCTTGACCCATCCCACCCATTCCGCCGGCCATGCCGCCGCCCATTCCGCCTTGGCCCATTCCCCCCATGCCACCCTGTCCCATGCCGCCTTGTCCCATGCCGCCCATTCCTCCCTGGGCCATCTTCTGACGGGCCTGATCACGTGCCTTGCCGCGTCCCTGATCGCCAAAGCGCGCTGCTACTCTCGGATTGGCGTAGGCCACGCCACGACGGTGAGCGGCGTTGTGCGACCAGTTCGTGTTCGTGATGTTTGTGCGATTGAATTGATTGAAGCGGTGATGATCGATGTGCACACTCCGATTCCACCAATTGACGCCTCCCCAGATTGCTGCGCCGGCGAGAATGCCCGCTCCAAATCCGTACCAGCCGCCGCCCCAACCCGGCGGGTACCAATAATATGGAAGGTAATCGGGATACGGCCACGCCCCGTACACCACCGTGGGGTCGTAAATCGGCACGTAGTATTCATCGGGAGTGGTGGGAACGATCTCATACGCCGTCGCCGGGGCACCGCCGGTAGCGGACACATTGGCCGGGCGATTAACTCGTCTGACAGTCTGCTGCGACGTCGTCTTCAGGTTGCCTGCCGCATCTGCGCGAGCCCGCAAGCGCTGGACGGCGTCGAGCACATCGGTTTGCTGCGCAAGAAAGGCATCCCCGACGTCCTGAGTCCATTTCAACTGGTCATTCATCATCTGCAGGGTTTGCGGGACGGCGGTGAGCGCCTTGACGCTCGGATCCCACTCTTGTTTCTGCATGGCATCTTCAAGCGCCTTCCCGGTCACCTTCGGATTGTCCCGCGACCAGCGCGCTGCTTCGACGACTTCCAGTGGATAGGTCGACGCCATAAGCACCTGCGACAGCAGATCGTCAGGGTAGAGCGCTATCGGAGCAACAAGCTGTTCGAGCTGTGCTGTCGTCAGCGTTGTCGCGGCCGGACTTTGCTGCTGCGCCCACGCCGGTGATCCGACGATCAGCATCGCTGTGAACACGATGAGGCTGAGAAGATTGGTCTTATGCCACTTGTTGATCATGGAGCGCCCCTTCACTGGTCGCCGATCCCTGGCGACGATTGACGCGGCCTCCATGATCTAATTGTTTGAAAACTTAGGACATTCTACTCAAGGACATCTGGCTTGTCGGAATCGGCAACCCACCTAAACGATGGTTTAGGACCTCCGTGGGGAACGAGGCCCGGCAAGGTCAGGATGAACGGGGAAGAGGTCCGGCAAAAGGCGTGAGAACTTGGTCTGATTACGAACTAGCGCGGGTCAGGCTGGGGCAGCTTTTGCGCTCTTGGAAATGCCGAAGCTGATTGAACACGCGACCCGGGTTGGCCTTTAAAGCCCCGGGTTACCCCGGGGCTTTTAGGTTGTTCCAAGCGACCGTATCGGCGGATCAATAGCGAGCCGCAACCGGGGCGGCGACGCCGCCGAAGCGCCAATTGAAGCCCACCAGGACCTTGTCGAGACCGCGGCTGACCTCTGCTGTCGTGCCGACAGGACCCAGGTTCGGGAAGAAGAAGGACTTGTCCTGGGCGAAGATGTGGTCCCACTCAATCCACAGCGACCAGTTGGGACTGATCATCCACTCGCCGCCGACGCCGAGATCGAAGCCGCTTTGCCTCCGGTTCGTGCTGGCAAGCTCTACGCCAGTCACCGTATTCGCGACCGTGAAGTCGGTGCCATAAACGCCCCAGCCGAACTTGCCGTAGAACAGGAACGAGGGCGTGAAGGCGTAGCCGAGCCGACCCGTGAGCGTCCCAAACCCTCGCATTTTGGCGTGGATGGTATTTGCCGGGAACAGCACACTCACGCGGCTGGCATCGATGTCCGTCCAATCGAACATGAACTGAGCGCCGATCACCCAATTGGAGGCAAACTGATAGTCGCAGCCGATCTGTCCGCCGCCGGCAAACCCGTCCGCCGAGCGGTCGAATTCGGCGAAGCCATTAAACGTTGCTTCCGTCTTGACCCGAGCCCAGCCGACGTTGCCGCCGATGTAGCAGCCAGACCAGGTGGACACGGGTGCGACCACCACCGGCGGCGGCGCTTTCCTCGGCAAATCGGCAGCGGAGGCGTAGTTCGCGACCAGAGTGGCGGCCGCTAGCCCAGCCAGAACTGTCCTTTTCATGAACTTCCCCCTATGATTAGTTGCCCTCGGTACCAATCATTAGTCCCCTTGGTTACTTATTTAGTTCCCTTGGTTACTTATGATTATTTGCGAAACCTAACAGATTCACCCCAAAGTGTCTGTTGCGGAAATGCAACGGTGCATGCAATTCGTCATTCACACGTGCACTACCGCAACACCACCACTTGACATCTTGCCGATGGAGCGACGCGCCGCTTTCCGGCGAGGAGGGCTCAAAGCGAGCGATCTATTTGGGCGTCCCTGTGAGATACGTCACAGGTGGTTGGCAGCCCATGCGCTATTGCTGTGCGCACGGTCGCGACAAGGGGACTTAGCCATGACCACTCACGCTCTGCACCACGCACTGGCGCCGCACGATGAAGCAGCGATGTCACGCCTTTTCGCGTTCATTGCCAAATGGCAGGCAGCCCGACGCGCCGCCCGCGTGAGGCACATGCAAGAGATTGTCAGGAGAGGTCTCTCGGCCATCGAGTGACCGGGTAACTGAGCGGCGAGCACGCAGGATCGCGTTTAGACACCGCACCGCCACATGCAAGAACAGTGGCGCCCGACAACCTCACCGTTGCGAAATCAAACTAAGTCGCCGAAGTAGACGGGGTTCAGTTGTGGCTGTCGTCAACGCCGCGCGTCAGCGCTTCGCGTCTGCTTGCAATTGCTGCTGTACCACGCGACAAGCCTGCGCTTGAGTTGTTGTTGCTGGCTAGTCAGCTGGACCCCGGTATATTGGCTCGCGAGTTCTTCCAGGCGTCGACAGTTGCTCTCGTTGCTGAGCGCACTCGTGCTACTCATTGCGATGGCTGCGCCGATGGAGATGACAAGAATGGTCGGACCCGCGAAACCATTTCCGATCGCAACCATGAACAGCGCTCCATTTTGACCGGCGGGCGTCTGGACGTTGATCCACCTTTGACAAACGCCATCGCCTTCCGGATGACGCTCGCCAGCCATCTGGTCGCGTATTCGGCGCGCGTGTGCCGCTGCCGCGCGCAAATGGAAACGGGCGGGATTCACCCGCCCGCGCTGAGACGATTGATCGGCTTAGCGGCGACCAGCACGGTCAACGGGGCCGCCGCGATTGGTAGGTGTGCCCGGACGTACCGCAGCACGCGCGACAGGACGTGCGACTAGCCGCACGCCTGGCCTTGCGACGCAATTCGCGGGATAGTTGATGTATTGACAGTATACGACAGCTTGCGCGGGGCTACTCGTAGCCACTGTCATTCCACCAATGCCGCCTATTAGCGCCGCAAACAACGTCAAAGTGTACTTCATCACTACTCCTCCCTATTGAGAGTTGGATGACGATAGATGGATCTAAAGTGCGCCCGACAGATGCGGCAATTACCAAGAGGTATCGCGTGACATGCGTAGGTATCGTCCAATTGAGCAGACCTTTTGCTTTGTTTGGTGCAATCGAAGCCAGCTTTTGAACATAATGCTGAGCGGCATTTCGAAATACCGTTGACGGTCCGCAACGCGCGCAATCTAAGACGATTTTGAATTTGGTAGCCCGCATCTTCCCGATGAGGGGGCGCCATCCGAGACACACCGGCGAGGAGCCGGCCGGGCGAAGAGTCGTGTCAGGACGGGGATTCAGAACAGTTCGTAAAGATCGGAATAATACGCGGCTTTGCGTACATCCCAGTGCGGCACACCGTATGTCCGGGCGAACGTTGTCACCAAGCGGCATCCGAAATGATCGGCGATCTCGCCTGCGAGGACTCCCAGATCGAGGTAGCGATCCGCTCGGCCTACATGACCGCAGTCGATGAATCCGACGTCGCCGTTCGGACCGATGACCATGTTGCTCAATGTCAGATCGCCATGCGCAACGACGAAGTCCTCCGCTGGAGGACTGGCAACGAGGCGGGCGAATAGGTCCTGGGGTGTTGCGTTGCGGTTTCGCGGGGCAAAATGCCTTGCATCGACGCCGCCCTGCTCAATGGTGTGGCGCGCTCGCTCAAGCCGCACGGCAAGGCTTTCGTCGAAGGGACAATCAGCCGCGGACAGAGCGTGCAGCCCGGCCAGCGCGCGGGCTATTGCCGGCACGAGGGAAGCCGGAGGCCGGTCGCACCGGTCGGCCGGTTCGCCCGGCAGCGCCTGCGTCTGCATCGCCGCCACGCGGCCGTTGTCGTGTATGCGCAAGACGGGCGCGACGCGGATCCCGTGGTCAGCGAGCCATGCGGCGCGAACAATCTCCTGCCGTAGGGTTTGAACTGATCCTTCTTCCGCGAACTTGAGAAAGCACGCAGGCTCCATTCGAAGGCGAAAAACATCGGCTCCACTCATGCCGTCGGTGATCGGCTCAGCGGCGACGCTGCGAGCTCCGCTCGCCATTCGCTGGGAAGCTTTCGCAGGATGCGGCTGGGGAGGATGACAGACATTCGGGACATTGCGCTCAAATCACTGTGACGATTGCCGCCACCGGAATGTCGAGGCGGCGTGCCTCATCATCTCGTTTTTCGCGACGCTTAAGGGCTAGTTCCCTATGCGCTCAATGCCTTGCTGGCCGCGTCGGCCGCGAACATCATAAGCGCTGCGTCCCATTCCGATTCCGGTTTCGGCTGCCGGTAAGCAAGCACAAACGTGCCCCGAGGCTTGCCGTCCACGTACACCGGTCGCGATTGAATTGCCTGCAGGCCATGATCGAGACAGACCTGCCTCCACCGCGGGTCAAACAAAGTGTCACGGGTAATATCCGGACATGTAATGGGCTCGCCACGCGAGATGGCCTTTACACATGAGCCGAAATTGGACGGTTCAAGCGGGACATGAGTAATCGCCGCCGAGAAAGAGAATGGGAGAGTAGGAAACAGGGCGCGCTCGATATGGGTTTGGCCCTCGTTGCTGATCGTCATTCCAGCAACCGAACCAGGCGCCAATGCTTCAACCCGTGCGCAGAGGCCGCTCAACTCCGCTATGTCGATCATTTGGCAAATCTACGCTCAAGCAGGCTGCCCTGCAATCAACGGCTGTAGAATGAGGAACAGAACCAGCGGGTCCAGCCCGTCGAGTTGTGGCCGATAGTCGGACGTGGCTTACACCTTCTCGTCTTCCACTTTGAGCAGGGTGTAGACCACCGACGGTTCGACCGCGAGGAAGCCGTAAGGCGTCGCAACACCGACAATGAGAATTTCGGTGACCGCATAAGACCCATCCTTGTTCCGGACGCGGTCCATCTGTTTGCCGGAAATGAAGGCGATACCGGCGACGAGGCAGGGGGCTGATGAGCTGCTCGCTTCGTTGTCGGCCGCGATCGCCGCCTGAATGTCCTGATTGCGCGCAGCGAAGCCCTGCGCCTTCTCGGCGGTGCCGCAGATCACCAGCTTGCCTGCCTGAACGTCCTGCGAGGATACATCCTGTGCCCTTGCTCCGACGGCGGCAAACAATGACAGGACGATCCAGACGATAACCTTGGTGATGACGTTCATGGGCGGCCTCCTTCGGCCGTGATCATTGCCGCCACCTCAACGCGCGCCGGGTTCACGAAGTTCCAGGGAGGCCGGAAACCCCATTTCTCGCCCTGCAAGTTCTTCGGCGGGAGGGTCCAGAAGGACCGCCGGGCGTCCAACGCCGCCCCTACTGGCGCGGGTGCCCAACTATCTCGGCATCGAGGGGTGGCCGCTAATTCAGCACCACGACACCGGTTCCGATGGCGACCCGCTTCTCGAGGTCGACCACGTCATCGTTCACCAGCCGGAAGCAGCCGAGCGTCGGCGCCTGGCCGATCGATTTCGGCGCGTTGGTTCCGTGGATGCCGGGACTGCGGTCTTCGAAATACAGGACATAGGCGCCCAGCGGATTTCCGGGGCCGCCGGCGATGCGGGCCGGATAGTTGCGTGCGCTTGAGCAGGGCGGGCGAGGGGGACCATTCCGGCCAGTGCGACTTGCTCTGAATGCGGTAGAGCCCGGCGCCGATGGCGCACTCGCCGCCGACCCCGATGCCGTAGCGCAAGGCTCTGGCCTGCGGCTGCACCAGATAGAGAAAGCGCTGCGACCGGTCGACGACGAGCATCCCGGCGGAGTAGACGGTGCGGTAGTAGACCGCTTGTCGCCGCAGATAATAGGGAAGGCCGGTATCCGACGAACCGCCGTCGACGCCGGGCTCCAGATCGTCGCCATCAAGCGCAGGCCGCGACGCGGTCTGTTTCGCCGCCTCCTTTTTGGTGGCCTCCGGCGCGGTCGCGACCGCCGCGCGGGCGATTTGGTGGCGGTCGACGGTGCAGGCGATCCGCCACGGCAGTGCGTAGGCCGCGAGGCCGATCAGCAGCACGCCCAGCGAGCCCGCACGCGCCCAGCATGACGACACGGCTCGATGCCGCGTTTCGAGTTCAGCCGGGGAGAGGTCGCGCTCCGCGGCCGCGCCGCGATCGGCCGGCGGATGCTGCCGATAGCGTCCGATCGACTCGCTGCGTCGTGCGCCGCGCGATCTCGGATTCGATGCGGTCGGTGGCGGCATCGAAATTGGCGATCTCAGCTTCGGCCTGGGCATCGGTCCAGCGCGCGCGGTCGTTCTGAATTTGCGTCAGCAGCATTCGGCGCGCGCGCTCGAAAAGCTGGTCGCGCGCCTGCGCCGTGTTGGGATCGAGCGAGGCGACGGCGCGCGAGAGAATGGAGTAGTAGTCCGTCAACGGGATGCCCCTTTCGAGCACCGCATTTTGTCAGGTCGGAGGACACGGCCGCACTAGCGGATCGGTGGCGCATACTGGATGCCGCCGTTCGACCAGAGGCTGTTGATGCCGCGGGGAATGGCAAGCCGGGAGCCGGTCCCGACGTTGCGTTCGAACACCTCTCCGTAATTTCCCACATGGCGGATGATGCGGACCACCCAATCGTTGGTCAGGCCGAGTTGCTCGCCGTAGTTCTCTTCGGTGCCGACGAGGCGCCTCACGTCCGGCTTGGTCGACTTGAGCGCTTCGTCGATCGTCTGCGAGCTCACGCCGAGCTCTTCGGCGTTGACCATCGCGAAATGCGTCCATTTCACGATGCCGAGCCACTGGTCGTCGCCGGACCGCACGAACGGTCCGAGCGGCTCCTTCGAAATGATGTCCGGCAAGGACGACATGGTCGTCGGGAGCTCCCAGCACCAGCCTTGCGGCAAAAAGCTGCGACGTATCGCTGGTCGACGACCGTGCATTTTCCGCTGTCATAGGCCTTCAGCAACTCGTCCGCGGTCTGCGAGCGCGACGAGCTGATACTTCATGTTGTTGGCGCGGAAGAAGTCCGCGACATTGAGCTCGCTGGTGGTGTCCTTCTGCACGCAGATCGACGCGCCGTTGAGCTCGAGCGCCGACGTTGCGTTCGTGCTGCGCCGGACCAGGAAGCCCTGGCCGTCATAATAGGTCACGGCCGCGAAGTTCAGCTTGAGCGGCGCCTCGCGCGAGAACGTCCAGGTCGTGTTGCGCGACAGGACGTCGACCTTGTCCGCCTGCAGTGCCGGCAAACGCTCGCTCGTGGCGAGCGGCGTGAACTGCACCTTGCTCGGATCGTTGAAGATCGCGGCGGCGAGCGCGCGGCACAGGTCGATGTCGAACCCGCTCCAGCTTCCTTTCGCGTCGCGTGCGGAGAAACCGGGCAGCGCGGGATTGACGCCGCAATTCACGTTTCCGCGCGCTTTCACTTTCTCCAGCGTCTGCGCGGAGGCCGCGGCGGGCAGGAGCAGGCCTGCGCCGAGCAACAGGAGCGCGGAGAAAACACGCGCGGACGATGTTACGGTTGTTGGCATGTCGAACCTCACAAAGTGGGCCGTTGTCGCACGACGACCTTGGTACCCACCGGGACGCGCCCGTACAAATCGGCGACGTCGTCGTTCACGAGCCGGAAACATCCGGACGAGACGGCGCTTCCGATCGTTTGCGGCTGATTGGTGCCATGGATGCGGTAGATGGTGGCGCCGAGATAGAGCGCCCGCGCGCCCATGGGGTTGCCGGGACCGCCGGCCATGAAGCGCGGCAGGTATGGCTGCCGCTGGATCATCTCCGGCGGCGGCGTCCAGTCGGGCCACTCAGCCTTCTTAGTGATCTTGAGCAAGCCTTGCCACTGGAATCCCTCGCGGCCAACACCGATCCCATAGCGGATCGCCCGATTGTTTCCCTGGACCAGATACAGATAGCGATCGGCGGTATCGACGATGATCGTGCCCGCCGGCTCGTTGGTCCGGTAGAAGACCGCCTGCCGTTGGAATGCCGCAGGCAGTTGCTCCTCGCTCGGATCGGGGACTACGCCGGGCTGATCGTCGATCGCCATGGAGCGGCCGGGCTGGGCCCAAGAATGCCCGGCCGGAGGTTGCCAGCACGCACAAGCAACCGTGGCGAGCACATAGGCAGAGAGCGACAGGCGCATGTTTACAATCCTGTTTTCTGGGGCCGCGAGGCAAGCATTTCGGGCTGTTACCCGTACTGCGCGGCTCCTCTAAGTTATTATACCCCGTAAATCGATGTGCAATCCATACGTTGGTGGGGCTCATAGCCGCGGAATAATCGCCGGATCGGGAGTTGCCGCGAACTAGTGGTCCGATTCTAACAATTCGCATGCCGTTTCGGCAGGCGATTTTGCGAATGTTAGAATCAAAGGACCACTAGCAAGTATTAAGCGCTAGTGGAGTTTTGGATTTGACATTCGCGTCGGGAGCCCGCTGCCAGGTGGGTCGCGAATGTCAAATCCACTCCACTAGGAGACCGGTCGTCGCAGGTGCGCGACATCACGCATTGATTGCGCGTAAGTTCTCGCGCGACCGTCCGTTTTGGTCATTGGGGAGGCCGGGTTGAGATTTGCAGCGTGTCTTGCGTGATCGGCGTCCTCGGCGCCGGCGGCACCGCGTCCGCGCAGGACGTCGCCTCGTTCTACGCCGGCCAGACCATCCGCATGATCATCGGCTACCCGACCGGCGGCTCGAACGACATCTACGCCCGCACCGTCGCGCAGCACATCGGCAAGCACATCCCGGGCTCGCCGCGCGTCATCGCGGTCAACATGCCGGGCGCGGGCAGCATGCTCGCCGCCAACCATCTCTTCACGCGTGGCGCCGCGCGACGGCAGCGTCATCGCCTCGGTGTCGCAAGGCATCCCGTTGCAGGCCAAGCTCGGCTATCCGGAGGTGCGCTACGAGGCCGTCGAAGTTCAACTGGATCGGCCGCATGGCGCAGTCGACCAGCGTCACCATGGTCTGGCACACGAGCCAAGGCCATGACGTTCGCCGATGCGCTGCGCAACGAGGTCACGCTCAGCGCCACCGGCGCCGGCTCGACGGTGACGATCTATCCCAATGTGATGAACGAGCTGCTCAAGACCCGCTTCAAGCTGATCATGGGCTACAAGGGCTCCGGCGAAGGCATGCTGGCGATGCAGCGCGGCGAGGTGGACGGCCACTCGACCACCTGGGAGGCGGTGAAGGCGGTGCATCCGGACTGGGTGCCGAAGGGCCAGGTGCGCGTGCTCGTCCAGCACGCCATCAACCGCCACAGCGAATTGCCGGACGTGCCGACGTCGGTCGAGCTCGCCACCAATCCCGACGACCGTGCGGTGATGCGCGTCATCATGGGCGCGAACGAGGTCGGGAAATCCTATTTCACCACGCCCGGCGTGCCGCCGGAGCGCGTCGCGGCGCTGCGGCGCGCCTTCGACGCCACGATGAAGGACCCGGCATTCATCGAGGCGGTCGGGAAAATCCGCGGCGAGATCGGCGCGCTGACCGGCGAGGAGGTGCAGGCGCTGATCGGCGAGCTCGACACGCTGCCGCAGTCGCTGTTCGACCGGGTGAAGTCGGTCTACAACGAGCGCTGAAGTCAACAGGAAACAAGAACAATGGCACTCGAAATTCCCGCCGCTCGCCACCACCCATGTCGGCAGCATGCCGCGCCCGCGCTGGATGGGCGAGACCGAGCGCAACCGCGTGACCTTCCGGCTCGAGGGCAAGGCGCTCGACGAGGCGCAGGACGACGCCACCATCGTGACGCTGCGCGAGCAGGAGGCGCTCGGCATCGACATCGTGACCGACGGCGAGCAGCGCCGCGAAGGCTTCATCTTCCACATGTGCCGGACCTGGGACGGCATCGATCTCGTCAACCAGGTGCAGAAGGAGGTCTACCGCCGCCGCAACAAGCCGCGCATGGTCCCGCGCGTCACCGGCAAGCTCAAGCGCCGCTCGGCGGCGACGGTCGACGACGTCAAGTTCGCCAAGGCCTATACCGACCGGCCGGTGAAGATGGCGCTCGCCGGGCCGATGACGGTGATCGATTCATCGCTCAACGACGCCTATGCGGACGAAGGCGAGATGGCGATGGACATCGCCGCCGCCGTGAACGCCGAGCTGCTCGATCTGCAGGCCGCCGGCTGCGACCTGCTGCAGCTCGATGAGCCGGCGATGACCCGCTACCACGAGAAGGTCTTCGACTACGGCGCCGCCGCGCTCGACCGCTGTCTGCGAAGGCGTGACGGTGCCGGTGATCGTGCATCTCTGCTACGGCTATCCCGGCGGCGCCTCGCTGCAGCACCAGTACACCTATCCCGAGCTGCTCGACCGGCTGATGGAGACGCGCATCGCGGGCTTCACGGTGGAGTTCGCGCGCTCGACCTACGATCCCGCGATCCTGAAACCCTATCGCGAGCGGCTGTTCATGTTCGGCTGCATCGATCCCGGCAATACACCGGCGCCGACGGTCGACGAGGTGAAGCGCCGCATCGCCGGCGCGCTCGACTATCTCGATCCGGCGCAAGGTGATGCTGTCGCCCGACTGCGGGCTGATGACGATCAGCCGCGACCTTGCGCGCGAAAAGCTCAAGGTCATGGTCGCGGCGGCGCAGGATCTGCGGAAGGGGATCTAGAAGGGAAGCGCGAAGCGCGATCCAGACGACGATGTGATGAACCGTTTCGATCTCGCTGTATTCGATTTTGACGGGACGCTGGCAGACAGCGCCGTGTGGTTTCGGTCGGTGATCAACCACATTGCTCTGCGCTATGGGTTTCGGCAGGTCACCGACCAGGAGCTCGACGACCTCAGGGGACAATCAAGCGCCGCCATCATTCGTCATCTGGGGGTGCCGGCTTGGAAGATGCCGCTGATCGCGAACTATATGCGGCAGCTGGCCGCCCGCGATGCGCACCAGATAGCGCTATTTGAAGGCGTCGATGCGCTCTTGTCGGCTCTGGTCGAATGCGGTGTCACCATTGCAATGGTGACCTCAAATTCCGAGGCCAACGTCCGTCGTATTCTTGGGGAAGAAAATTCGAAGCGGATAAGTTGTTACGCGTGCGGCGCTTCCCTGTTCGGCAAGGCCGCCAAGTTTCGCTCCGTGCTCAAGTCGACAGGAGCCGGCCTCGATCGCACGATTGCGATAGGTGATGAAGTCCGAGATCTTGAAGCGGCGAGGAAGGTGGGCGTTGCGGCAGGCGCCGTCGGCTGGGGATATGCAACGGTTGAGCTGCTCCGCGCGGAACAACCTGACTATACTAGTTCTTGATCCATGGACCAAATTCGACAGGCGGTGACAGGCCGACTCTATCTAGTAATACTTGTCTATGGTCAACTTTGATTCGTGACAGGCGCAAAATCGCCTGCCGAAATGGCGATGCGAATGTTAGAATTGACTACTAGCGGCTAGGACTAGAACTCGTCCGGGCAGGGGTCGATCATGGTCCACAGCTCGGGGCCGTTGCGCACGCGTTTCATCTCCGGGGTGAGGCCGCCCTTGCGCGCGATCCACTCCTTCACCGGCGACGGGTAGTAAGACATCAGGTCGGCGGTCCCGGCGTAGCTCGTCACCTTCATGCCGAATGTATAGGCCTTGTCGTAATAGGCGGCATGGAAGCCGAGGCTGGCCTTGGGCGTCACGCAGATCTTGTTCAGCGGCACGATCCCGAGCACCAGCGTGCAGGCGGAGTTGCAGATGCCGTCAATGACGACGCGCTCGCCGCGATCGCGGATTTGCGTGTATTTGGCTTTGTACTGATCGACCAGCCCGCCGAAATCGCGCGTGATGCGGTACTCCGCCGCTTGAGCGGGCACGCAAGCCAGCGCGAGCAAGGCCGACACGAGGAGCCGCACGAACCAAGTCCCCCGATACCCCGCCCCCAATGGCGGGAATCTCCCGATAACATAGCAATATGGGCCACAATCAAGCGGCGAAAATTTGTCCTCGATTTCTCAGCCGCTTGTGGGCAATTGGTTAAGTCTTGCATCGCGTTTCTGCACCATTTGGTTGCAGACCCGCAAAAGCACCCCGCTAACCTGCCGTTTGGCGGCGATTTCAGTTGCCCGCCCGGTGCAGGTCACCCATGCCGTCACAGCCACGAAGTGTTGATCGCAAGGCCACCGTCGCGACACGCTCGTGCGCTGTGGTGACGTGCAGCACCATACGAATCGAACACGAGGAGGGAATCATGGGTGTGCTCATGATCCAGTGTCCTTCGACCGGCCGAGAAGTGTCGACCGGTATCGAGATGCTCGATGTCGAACAGCTTCCGGCGGTGAAGGCAACGACAGTGTGTCCGGCGTGCGGTCGCGTTCACGAGTGGACCAAGTACGACGCTTGGCTTGTCAACGGCGGCCGTCAGTATCGGACGTTCTGGGCGCACTGAAGCCCGGATAAATCTAAGGGGCCGCGCGATGATGCGCGGCCCCTTTGCTTTGATAACGACAGTCGTACCGCTTATTTGCCCGGCTGCGGGACGATGCGGATATAGGGCTTCGGCGACTTCCAGCCTTGCGGATAGGTCTTCTTGGCGTCGTCGTCGGATACCGAACCGGCGATGATGACATCCTCGCCGTGCTTCCAATTCGCCGGCGTCGCGACCTTGTGCTTGGCGGTGAGCTGCAGCGAGTCGATCACGCGCAGCACCTCGTCGAAATTCCGGCCCGTGGTCATCGGATAAACGAGGATGAGCTTGATCTTCTTGTCGGGGCCGACGACGAACACGTTGCGAACGGTCTGGTTGTCCATCGCGGTGCGCTTCGACGCGTCGCCGTTGGCTGCCGAGGGCAACATGCCCCAGGCCTTCGAGATCGAGAGGTCGGTGTCGCCGATCATCGGATAGTTCGGCGCGAAGCCTTGCGTCTCCTTGATGTCGTTCGCCCATTTCGAATGGTTCTCGACCGGGTCGACCGAGAGGCCGATGATCTTGACGCCGCGCTTGTCGAATTCCGGTTTGATCCGAGCCAGGTAGCCGAGCTCGGTGGTGCACACCGGGGTGAAGTCCTTCGGATGGGAGAACAGGACGGCCCAGGAGTTGCCGACCCAGTCATAAAACCGGATTTTGCCCTCGGTCGTCTGGGCTTCGAAATCCGGGGCTGTATCGCCAATTTGCAACGCCATGGCACACCTCCGCGTGTGTTGTCAGTCTGTGGTGGGGAAACGGGTCAATCGCATATAAGGCCCGGGAACCGGACGGCAAGCGGGCGCAAAGTACCGCTACGTCCTAGGGATAGCGAGAGAATGACCGCCCATTTGGCATCCTTGCCGCGAAATTCTGTGCTGCTCGCTGTCGGGCAGCGGTCGCTGGCAAGACGCGGTCGACTAGCGGGATTCCAAAGTGATTTCAGCGGCTTCCATGCCGCAACTTTGCCATGCCGCCGCCTCTGGCCGGTCCAGCTCGTTTGTCATCTTCACGATCACCGTTGAACCAAAACCCGCGTTGCCGCGACTAACCCCTATCCGGAACCCCCCATGCGCCAGGCGCGTTGGGAGTTGCGGGGCAGGGACGGGAGCCAACAAAAATGGCGGACTTCAATCACAGCACCGATCTCCAGTCGCTGCGGGCGGCCATCGCGGCGTCGCCCATCGTCTTGTTGCGGCGCCCAAGACCCGGGACTTCGCGGAATGGTGCCGCCGTCAGCCTGCCGACATCGACACCGTCATTCTCGACTGGCTTCGCTCGCACGTGCCGCAACCGTCGGCGCTTTCCTGACTTTCAAGACAAGCTGAACGGACCGGCCGGCGCTTGCTGCGCTGTGCCGCCATCTATTCCCGTGCGCCGTTGACCGCCTAGAATTGAGCCTGTCATCGTTTGCCGGGCCGGCGAGGCATGGATACGGAAGAACTGTTGTCGCGATTTGCGGTCGCGCTGGGTATCGGGCTGCTGATCGGGCTCGAGCGCGGCTGGCGTGCGCGCGACGAGAAGCCCGGCAGCCGCGCGGCCGGACTTCGGACCTTCGCGTATTTCGGGTCTGCTCGGCGGCGTCGTGGGCGCGCTCGCGCAGGCGGCCGGCGGCGCCGCGACGGCGGGTGGCGGCGTGGTGATCGGCATCGGGCTCGCCGCCTTCTCGGCGGTGATGACCGTGTTCTGCCTGGAAGAAAATCGGGCCGACAAGAGTTTTTCGGCGACCACGGCGATCGCCGGCATTCTGACATTTGCGCTCGGCGCCTATGCGCTGCTCGGCGACATGCGGGTGGCCGCCGCGCTCGCGGTGGTGACGGCGGGCATCCTGGCGATGCGCGAAAGCCTCCACGGCTGGGTCAAGTCGCTGACCTGGCCGGAGCTGCGCTCCGGGCTGATCCTGCTGGCGATGACCTTCATCGCGCTGCCGGTCGTTCCCGACGATCCGGTCGGGCCCTTCGGCGGCGTCAATCCGCGCGAGATCTGGCTGATCGCGATCGTGCTCGCCGGCGTGTCGTTCCTCGGCTACGCGGCGGTGAAGTATTTCGGCGAGCGGCACGGCGTGCTGCTGGCGGCCGCGGCCGGCGGGCTCGTGTCGTCGACCGCGGTCACGCTCGCCAATGCGCGGCGCGCGGCGGCGGGCGAGGGCGCGCCGCAACTGCTGGCGGCCGGCGTGGCGCTGGCGACGGCGGTGTCGTTCGCGCGCGTGCTCGCCATCGTCGCCGCGCTCAAGCCGAGCCTGCTGGTGCTGGTCGCGCCGCCGCTTGGCGCGGCGACGATCGTGGCCGGCGGGCTTCGCGTTCTTCTGGGTCTATTGGCGCGCCGACAAGGACGGCGAGCAGACCGACGTGAAGCTCCGCAATCCGTTCGGCTTCTGGTCGGTGATCGGATTGGCGCTTGCCATGGGCGCCATCATCCTGGTGGGGCGCTTCCTTGAACAATATTTCGGCTCGGCCGGCGCCGTCATCGGCGCGGCCGCGCTCGGGCTGGTCGACGTCGACGCCGTGACGGTGTCGATGACGCGGCTGGTGCCGCAGCCGCTCGGCCTGCGCGGCGGGGCCTTTGCGATCCTGGCGGCGGTCGCCAGCAATACGCTGAGCAAGCTCGTCATCGGCGCGGGGCTCGGCCGCGGCCGCTTCGCGCTCGACATTGCGTTGATGTCGGTCGCCGCGGCGGCGGCCGGTCTGGCGGCGCTGTGGCCGGCATTGCTATGGGCGTCCACCGGTTGACGATGCAGCGCCGATTGACATTGACCCGGTGCGCCGCGACTTTGCGGGCCGAATGTTCAAGCGCATCCTGATCGCCAATCGCGGCGAAATCGCCTGCCGGATCATCAAGACCGCGCGCCGGCTCGGCATCGCGACGGTGGCGGTCTATTCCGACGCCGACAAGGATGCGCTGCATGTCGAGATGGCCGACCAGGCGGTGCGGATCGGGCCGCCGCCCGCTGCGGAGAGCTACCTCTCGATCGAGGCGATCGTCGCCGCCTGCCGCTCGAGCCGGCGCCGATGCGGTGCATCCGGGCTACGGCTTCCTCTCCGAGCGGGCAGCGTTTCCGCGCGCGCTCGCCAAGGCCGGCATCGTGTTCATCGGCCCGAATCCCGACGCGATCGACGCCATGGGCGACAAGATCGCGGCCAAGCTGGCGGCCGCCAAGGCCAAGGTCTCGACCGTGCCCGGCTATCAGGGCGAGATCGCCGACGAGAAGCAGGCGCAAAAGGTCGCCGCCGAGATCGGCTATCCGGTGATGATCAAGGCCGCGGCCGGCGGCGGCGGCAAGGGGCTGCGGATCGCGCACGACAAAGCCGAGGTCGCGGAAGGCTTTTCGCGCGCGCGCTCGGAGGCCAAGAGCTCGTTCGGCGACGACCGCGTGTTCATCGAGAAATACATCGAGAACCCCCGCCACATCGAAATCCAGGTGCTGGGCGACAAGCACGGCAACGTCATCCATCTCGGCGAGCGCGAATGCTCGATCCAGCGCCGCAACCAGAAGATCGTGGAGGAGGCGCCGTCGCCGCTGCTCGACGAGGCGACGCGCAAGAAGATGGGCGCGCAGGCGGTCGCGCTGGCCAAGGCGGTCGGCTACGACTCCGCCGGCACCGTCGAATTCGTCGCCGCGCAGGACAAGACGTTCTACTTCCTGGAGATGAACACGCGGCTGCAGGTCGAGCATCCGGTGACCGAGCTGGTCACCGGTCATCGATCTGGTCGAGCAGATGATCCGCGTCGCGGCGGGCGAGAAGCTTGCGATCAAGCAGAGCGACGTCAAGCTCAAGGGCTCGGCGGTCGAGACCCGCATCTATGCCGAGGATCCCTATCGCAATTTCCTGCCGTCGATCGGGACGGCTGATGCGCTACCGGCCGCCGGCGGAAACGAACAAAGGCGGCGTGACCGTCCGCGTCGACACCGGCGTGACCGAAGGCTCGGAGATTTCGCTGTTCTACGATCCGATGATCGCGAAGCTCGTCACCCATGCGCCGACGCGCGCGCGCGCGATCGCGGCGCAGGCCGACGCGCTCGACGCCTTCGTGATCGACGGCATCCGCCACAACATTCCGTTCCTGGCGGCGCTGATGCAGCGCAAGCGCTGGCGCGACGGCAAGCTGTCGACCGGCTTCATCGCCGAGGAATTCCCGAAAGGCTTTCATCCGGTCGTGCCGGCAGGCGAGGCCGGGCAAACGCTCGCCGCCGTCGCGGCGGCCATCGACCATGTGCTCGGCGAGCGCAAGCGCCGCATTTCCGGCCAGCGGCCCGACGCATCGGTGACGCGCGAGCGCCGGCGCGTGGTGCGGCTTGGCGACGCCGAATTCGTGCTCGACATCAACCGCGAGGACGATGGGCTTGTCGTGCGCTTCGACGGCGACGGCAAGCGCCACGTCGTCGTCGTCGGATTGGAAGCCGGGCGAGGCGCTCTGGACCGGCACGGTCGACAACGATCCGGTCTCCGTGCAGGTGCGCCCGGTGCCCAACGGCTTCGACCTGATGCATCGCGGCGCCGATGTGCGCGCCTATGTCTTCACCGAGCGCGAGGCGGAGGTCGCCCGCCTGGTGCCGCCACGGGTGGTCGCCGATGGCGGCAAGGCGGTGCGCTGCCCGATGCCCGGCCAGGTGGTCTCGATCGCGGTGGTCGAAGGGCAGGAGGTCAAGGCCGGCGAGGCGCTGGCGGTGGTCGAGGCCATGAAGATGGAGAACGTCCTGCGCGCCGAGCGCGACGGCGTCATCAAGCGCATTCGTGTGCGGCCCGGCGAAAGCCTCGCGGTCGATGCGGTGATCCTGGAATTCGCGTGACCTAACCTAGCGTCACTAGGTGAATTCGAGCCGGTGCCATGCCACCATGCGAGCGGATGCCCTCGCTCAGCAACACCTTCTTCGCCACAGGCCGCCTTGCGCCGAAGCCGTTTGTGCTGGGCGCGCTCGCCGTTTATTTCGCGGGCTTCCTGTCGCAGTTCCTGCTCGGCTCGCCGGTCACCGCGCGGCTTCACGTTATCCCGTTTGTGCTGGCGCAGATCGTCATGGGCTGGGGCTGGTACGTGCTGCATGCCAGGCGACTGCGCGACGCCGGCCGCGGCGTCGGTCCTGCGGTGGCGCTGACGATCCTCTATGCCTTGGCGATCGTGCTGTTGCTCCTGGTTATGGCTGTTGCCAACAACATGGCGCTTCCCGACACGCAGGGACTTGCCTCCACGAGCATCGTTGCGGTTTTCCTGATGCTGTTCCTGGCGAGCTTGGTCATTGGAGCCGATGCGGCGATGGGAATGTTCGGCTACGCCTTTCTCGGTGCGCTGGTGCTGATCACGCTGCCGGTGCTGATCGCATTCGTCTTCACGATCTGGCTCGCGAACCGCCCCAGCGTGCCGGCGTCACCACCGTGACCTTGTATTTCGCATACGGCTCGAACATGAGCCGGCCGCATATGCAGGCGCGGTGCCCCGGCGTGTCTGCGCTCGGCACCGCGACGCTCGTGGGTTGGCGGTTCGTCATCAATCCGGACGGCTATGGCTCGATCGCGCCGAGCCTGGCGGCATTGTTCACGGCGTGCTCTGGGACCTCACGGCGCGCGACCTCGCTGCGATCAACGCCTATGAGAATGTCGCGGGTGGCCTCTATCTGCGGCGCATGTTGCCGGTACTGCATGGTGGAAAGCGTGAGCGGGCGCTGGTCTACGTCGCGGTGCGGCGAGGCGAGGGCACGCCACGCCCGGGCTACATCGCCATCGTGGTCGCCGCAGCGCGCGACTGGGAATTGCCGGAGCCCTATATTCGGTCGCTGATGCGCTGGTCACCCTCGGCATGGAAGGGCGCTCGGGCGCGAGACACCGGAGAGGTCGGATGAGCGCTGTCGTCGTCCGTCGAGTCGTGGTGCGCGGCCGCGTGCAGGGCGTCGGCTATCGCGCCTGGACCGAGGATACCGCGATCCTCAACGGCCTCGACGGCTGGGTGCGCAACCGGCGCGACGGCACGGTCGAGGCGGTGTTCGCGGGCTCCGCCGAGGCGGTGGACGGAATGATCGAGGCGTGCCGGCGCGGTCCGGACAGCGCTCGCGTCGATGCGGTCGACGTGCACGACGCCGGGCCGTCCGAGCTTGCGATGCGGCGCGGCGACGATGGGTTCGCGGTGCTGCCGACGGTGTGACGGCGCTGCGCAAGCGCCATCGTCGTCTCCGCCGCGTCCGATCACCTTGCCCGACGTTATTGTATCCAGTAGTATCCGTCTGGATTTCCCATCGTCCATGGACGCCAAAAAGGGGACAATCAATGCACGACGTAACAAGCGAACATTGGCACGAACCGGAAGGCCGCAAGAACGCAGGCTACGGTGCTTGGAAGCGGCCGAACACCCCGTACGACAACTTCATGGAAGCGCAGGGGATTCCGATCTTCCGCGGCATTGGCGTGCGGCGCGTGCAGGATCTGCCGCTCAAGCGCTGGAACCGCATGGGTGGCAACGGCACCTTCATCCAGCTCTACGGCACCGAGGGCAAATGGGGCTTGTACGTGGTCGAGGTGCCGGGTGCCGGCGCGCTCAATCCCGAGCGGCACATGTACGAAGAAATCATGGTCGTGGTCGAAGGCCGCGGCACCACCGAGATCTGGACCGACGGCCAGAAGAAGCCGCACACCTTCGAGTGGCAGCAGGGATCGATGTTCTCGGTCCCGCTCAATTGCTGGCACCGCATCATCAATGCGGCATCAAGCCCGGCGCTGATCATGGTGGCCACGACCGCGCCGAACGTGATGAATATCTTCCGCGAGACCGATTGGCTGTTCAATTGCCCGGTTGCTTTCCCGGAGCGCTTCGACGGCAGCGCCGATTTCTTCAAGCCGAAGGACGACATCAAGCCGGACCCGCTGCGCGGGCTCGCGATGAGCAAGTCGAACCTCATCCCCGACATCATGAATGGGCAGCTCTATCTCGATAACCGCCGCTCGCCCGGCTACCTGCGGGTCGAGCCGAGCATGGCGAACAATGTGTTCTACGGCTTCATCGGCGAGCACGAGACCGGGCGCTATTCAAAGGCGCACGCGCATATGTCTTCGGCCATTCTCGTCTGCCTCAAGGGCAAGGGCTACACCTACACCTGGCCGCGTGCCGACGGCATGACGCCGTGGAAGGACGGCAAGACGCAGAACCTTTACCGGCAGGACTACGAGCCGGTCGGCGTCGTCACTGCCGCGCCCTATGGCGGTGACTGGTTCCATGCCCATTTCGGCGTCAGCAAGGAGCCGCTGCGGCTGATCGGCTGGTACGGCCCCAACAATCACCGCAAGGACAAGGCCGGCGTGCCTGGCGAGAAGGACACCGACGAGGGCGCGATCGACGTCACTGAAGGCGGCACCGCGATCCCGTACTGGCTCGAGGATCCGTTCCTGCGCAAGGAATACGAGGAGACGCTGGCGAAGGAAGGCGTCAAATCGCGGATGGAGGAAGAGCTCTATCACCCGCCTGCCGGCAACAAGGTATCCGAGGCGGCCGAGTGAATTAGGCCTACTGGTCAGGTAATCATTGACTATCCATCGTGCGCGGGCGTCTCGACATCCTGAGGCGCCCGCAAGCACGACGCGGTCCGTTTTCGGCACGAAATCTGCAAGTTTGCACGAAATCTGCAAGTGGGAGAAGGCCAACAAGACCAACGCCGCGCGGTGAACACGGGGAGAGTGAGGCATGATCAGGCCGTCAATTGCCGTCGTGATAGCGACCGTTGTGCTCGCGGCGCAACCGGCGCAGGCCCAGTCGGTCGAAGAATTTTACCGGGGCAAGCGGGTCACCATCACCGTGGGTTACGGGCCGGGCGGCGGCTACGACGTATTCGCCCGCCTTCTGGCGCGGCACATGGGCAAGTACGTCCCGGGCAATCCGCAGATCGTGGTGCAGAACATGCCGGGGGCAGGAAGCCTGGCGTCGGTGAACTACCTTTATTCGGTGGCGCCGAAGGATGGGACCACGTTCGGAACATTCGCCCGCGACATGCCGATGCTTGGCCTCCTCGGCCACAATCCGAACGTCAAGTTCGACGTGCGCAACTTCACCTGGCTCGGCTCATCGTCAAATTTCTCCGACGATGCCTATGTCATGATCGTGCGCGACGACGCGCCCGTGAAGACGATCGACCAGATGCGCAAGCCCGGCGGTCCGCAACTGGTGCTCGGCGGCACCGCCGACGGCGCCACCGGCGGTGACGTGCCGCGCATCCTCGAGGCCGCGCTCGGCCTGCAGAACATGAAGCTGATCCTCGGATACCGCGACAGCGCCGCGGTGTTCCTGGCGATGGAACGCAACGAGGTGTCGGGCCGCACCACCGACCTCTCGGCCATCTACTCGACCAGGCCTGACTGGCTCAAGCCGGGCGGCGGCTATCGCCTGCTGGTGCAATACGGACGGCTGGACCGCCATCCCGACTACCCGAACACGCCGACCGCGCGCGAGCTTGCGATCACGCCCGAAGGCCGCACCCTGATCGAGTTCACGGAGACAGGTTTGCTCACCATGTCGCGGCCCTACGCCGCGCCACCGGACGTACCGGCGGATCGCGCCAAGGCTTTGAGGGAGGCGTTTGACGCCACCCACCGCGACAAGGAGTTCCTGGCGGAGGCGGCGAAGGCCCGTGTTTACGTCAGCCCGGTGACCGCGGCCGAGGTCATGAGCAGCATCGATAAAATGTCGAAGACACCACCGGCGCTGTTGGAGCAAGTGCGGCAGATCATGGACGCGGGCCGCGGCGGCGCAAAGTAGCGCACCACTACGCTCTTGCGCCCGCTCCCGATTGCTTGCCGCGGGATTTTTGGAGAGGCGCGGTAAGTCCGGCAACGCTCTTGAAGCGAATATTCTGCGCTTGCCGAATGTGCTCCCGCGCCTCCCGTTCAGCCACGTCAGGATCGCGCTTTTCGATTGCAGCAATGATTTTAAGACGCTCTGAGTCAGAGCCCGGTCGTCGATTTGGCGTGCGAAGTGTGGAGCTGCGGAGCAGCGCGAACGAGTCGTTCAAAGATTCCAGTGTTTGCATCAAGTATCGATTGTGGGCTGCTTCATAGATTGCCTGGTGAAATTGGCGGTTCAGGCTTGTCCGCATCGCTTCGGTTTTTGCCGCCTTAAGTTTCTCCTGCAATTTGTAAAGGATCGCAATCTCAGCAGCGGTCGCATGCTGGGCGGCGAAGCGCGCGGCGGATCCCTCGAGAATCTCGCGCATTGCATAGAGCTCGACGATCTGTTGTTGGCCTAGCTTGGCGACGACGAGACCTCGTCCGGCGAAGATAACGAGCAATCCGCGTAGCTGAAGCCGCCGCAATGCCTCACGCACGGGCGTTCGGCTGACCCCGAGTTTGCGCGCAACCTCTTCTTCGCGTACGCGCTCGCCCACGGCGATGCGCCCGTCCGATATCGCGTCACGAAGGCTCTCATAAACGAAATCTGCGCGCGACCGCGTGCGCAGCGTTTCCGCGTCGGCGGAGACGAAGGTGGGTACCGCCATTCGATCCGGCCTCTATCTGGGAGACTCATTCAAGTATTTGTAGTCGCAAGGAAAATTTCTCTAGAGCCATTTGCAGCAGAATACAACTGCTCTGGTCGGGCGCGCCTAAATCGCGGTCTTCGTCCGTCCGAACAGGGTCTCGAACTCGCGGCGCAGCGCGGCGTCGACCTCCGCCATGGTCGCATCGACGCCGAGATCGGCCAGGCTGGTGACGCCATAGCGCGCGTCGGAGACGCCGCACGGCACGATCCCGGAAAAATGCGCAAGCTCCGGCGCGACATTGATGGCGATGCCGTGCAGCGTCACCCAGCGCTGCACGCGGATGCCAATGGCCGCGATCTTGTCCTCGTGGCCTGCGCCCTTGTCGGGCCGCCGCACCCAGACGCCGATGCGCTCATCGCGCCGTCCGCCCTCGACGCCGAATGACGCGAGCGTCCGGATGATCCATTCCTCGAGCGTCACGACGAAGCGCCGCACGTCGGGACCGCGCCGCTTGAGGTCGAGCATCACATAGGCGATGCGCTGGCCGGGCCCGTGATAGGTGAACTGCCCGCCGCGGCCGGTGCTGTGCACGGGGAAGCGCGCCTCGATCAGTTCCTCGGGCCTGGCGCTGGTGCCGGCGGTGTAGAGCGGCGGGTGCTCGACCAGCCAGACCAGCTCGGGCGCGCTGCCATCGGCGATCGCCGCGGCGCGGGCCCCCATGGTGGTGACGGCGTCCTCGTATGGCAGCAGATTCGCCGCCATGCGCCATTCCACCGGGGCCAATTCCGCCGCCGGATGAAGCATTTCCACGAGGTTGCTGCGCACGTTAACCACCTCGTAACCATACCGTGGTGACGTGGGACCGTCACATCCCATCAAGGACATGCCAGTGCCCACACTCGACAAAGTCGCGCTCGATATCCAGGTGGTGCTCGGCACCACAACCATGCCGATCCATCAGGTCCTGCGGCTCGGCCGCGGCGCCATCATCGAGCTCGAGGCGTCGGAGGACGACGAGGTCGACATCCTCGCCAACAACTTCCCGGTGGCCAAGGGCGCGGTGATCGTGAGCGGAAACCGCATCGCGGTCGAAGTCAAGGATATGGCGCCGAAGTCGCCCGAGACGTAGCGCTGACGCGCCTCAGAGATCGCCCGTTTGCCGGGCCTTGTGACCGGCGGACCGATTTGTTACATGGGCGCCGTCTTCGACGCGATGCCGAATGGCGCGCGTTTCACCTCATCTGCGGCCGTGGCGGAATTGGTAGACGCACTAGCTTGAGGTGCTAGCGGGGCAACCCGTGGAGGTTCGAGTCCTCTCGGCCGCACCATCCCTGATCTGATCGATGAATGAGGCGCGTCAGCGGCGCGCCAGGCTCGCTTGCGGGCTTGAGATCTGGATCTGGTGCCCGCTCAGGCCATTGGGCGGAATGGGCCGTTCGGCGCTGCGGGGCCGGCCGCGATTTGTTGCCATTGCCGGACTTGTTGCCGGCTGTTGGCCTTGCCCGCCTTGGCGTTCGCCGATTGCTGGCTGCCGCTCGGGACCGCCCCCTTGATGTCGGACCAGTCGAGCGGCTGATTTCCCGGTTGGGCCTGCGCCGGTCTCTTGTCCTTTTTGGCGCGGCTGCGGCTTATGCGGTTGTAGCGGAAATTGGCCGCCTCCGGCGCCGGCAGGAGATCGACTTCAGGCAGCGCGGCGATCGTCATGACTTCCTCCGGCCAGATGGCCGGCATCGCGAACTCGCGGTCGATGCCGCGCAACGGCTCCGGCGGCGAGACCAGGGTGACGGGAACGATGTCGTCCGGCGTCTCGGCGCCAAAGTTCGTGATGCTCGGAGCATGCAGCGATGCGACCGTTGATCTCACCCGGTGGGGAAACGCACGCGGCCACGGGTCTCGGAAGGCGACCTGGTCACGGCTCGGCGCATGGCGCGCCACCCATTGTTCGGGGGTGGTGGCGGTGCGTGGCCGATCGGCGGTCGCTGAAACGACATGCACGACGCGATAGCCGCGGCGCCTTGAGCTCGTGCAGCAGCTCCGGCAGGCCGAGCGCCGTTGCGGGCTTGATGTCGTGCAGCAGCAGGATGCCCTTGCCCTTGGCTTCCAGCCGATCGAGCGCGCGCCGAACGATCTCGCGCGAATTGATGCGCGTCCAGTCGTCGGCCATGAAGTCGACGCTCCAGGCCATGACCTGCTTCGACCTCAGATAGTGCTCGACCAAGTCCTGGCGGAGCAGACCGGGGAACCGGAAGAACGGCGCAACCTTGGCGGGATCGCCGACCGCGGTCGCGATCGAATCAAACCCGTCCTGGATTTCCCGCGCGGCGTCCTCGACCGACATCCGGTGGAAGTTGAAGGGGTGGTTCTGGCTGTGATTGGCCAGCGTGTGGCCTTCGTCGTAAACGCGGCGGACGATCTTGGGGTAGGCGCGGGCCATGCGCCCGACCATGAAGAAGGTCGCCTTCACGCACTCCTGCGCCAGCAGCTCGAGGATGCGGTTGCTGTAGGGCGGCAGCGGCCCGTCATCAAAGGTGATGACGACTTCCTTGTCGTTGAGCGGCAGCGATTCCCGATACTGGAAGCTGCCGAGCAGATTGTGCTCAGCCGGATCGACCACGATGGTGCGGCTGGTCCCCAATGCGCCCGGGTTTCCGGGGCACTCGGACGCCGAGGCCGGTGCGGCAGCGGTCAACGCCGCCAGCAGGCCGAAAAACGCGACAGCACTTCGCATGCGCCCGGTGAGCCCCGTCCCAATTCAAAAGCCCGGAAAACAGCTACCCCGGACGACAGTGGTCCCGCACTGTTACCGAGACAGTAGGTGGTCGCAACTTAATGCTCACTTAATCCCGCGGAACGGCGGAGATTGGCGGGACGCTGTGACCGCATTGCCACGAATTTTGTGGGATTCCGGATCAATTGCCACCGTGAAAGCCCCGGCGTACAAGCACGAAAAGCTCCTCCAATCGACGTCACGTTAAGGCCCGGCATGCTCGACGACAAAGACATCGCCGTGACGCTGCCCGCCGTTGCGCCGCGCGACGAGGAGGGCGGTTTGCGCGCGGAATATGTCGAACGGGTCGTCAAGGCGCTCGACGCCGGCGACGCCGCGTCGTTGCGCGAGCTTGTCGGCGAGCTCCATGAGGCCGATGCCGGCGCCGTCATCGAGGCGCTCGAGCCGGAACTGCGCCCGCGCCTGATCGCGCTGATGGGCGCCGACTTCGACTTCACGGCGCTGACCCAGGTCGATGACACCGTCCGCGAGGAAATTCTCGAGGAGCTTCCGCCCGAAACCGTCGCTGAGGGCGTCCGCGACCTCGATTCCGATGACGCCGTCACCATCCTGGAGGATTTGCCGGAAGAGGATCAGGCGGAGATCCTCGAACAATTGCCGGCGGTCGAACGGGTCGCCCTCAAACGCAGCCTGGACTATCCGGAGGATTCCGCGGGCCGGCGGATGCAGGACGAGTTCATTGCGGTCCAGCCGGATTGGACCGTCGGCCAGACCATCGATTACATGCGTGAGACGCCCGATCTGCCCGAGCGCTTCTGGGAGATCTACGTCGTCGACGCCGGTCGGAAGCTGACCGGTGTGGTGGCGCTCGACCGGTTGCTGCGTACCAAGCGGCCGGTTCCGATCCGCGATCTGTTCGACGAGGACCTGCATCCGGTTCAGGCCACCGACGACCAGGAAGAGGTGGCGCGTCTGTTCGAGCGCTACGACCTGGTTTCGACGCCGGTGGTGGACGATGACAACCGCTTGGTCGGCGTCATCACCTTCGACGACATCGTCGACGTGATCGAGGAGGAAGCGGAAGAGGATATCAAGGCGCTGGGCGGCGTGAGCGGCGAGGAAGAGCTGTCGGACTCGGTCTGGACCATCGCCAAGAGCCGCTTTCCGTGGCTGTTCGCCAACCTTCTCACGGCGCTGATTTCGGCATGGGTCATCAGCAACTTCGAAGGCGCGATTGCCAAGATGGTTGCGCTCGCCGTGCTGATGCCGATCGTGGCCAGCATGGGCGGCAATGCCGGCACGCAGACCATGACCGTGACGGTGCGCGCGCTTGCGACCCGTGAATTGTCGAGCGCCAACACGCTCCGCATCGTCCGGCGCGAGCTTCTGGTCGGGCTGTTCAACGGGCTGGCGTTCGCGACCATCCTGGGCGCCGTCGCGGCGTTCTGGTTCAGCATCACCGATCTGGGCCTCGTCATCGCCCTCGCGATGGTGACGGTGCTGGTCGCCGCCGCGCTCGGCGGAATTCTGATTCCGCTGTTCCTGACCCGGCTCGGGGTCGACCCCGCGGTTTCGTCGGGGCCGTTCGTTACCACCATCACCGACGTGGTTGGTTTCCTGTCGTTTCTGGGGATCGCCTCGCTCTGGTTTGGGCTGCAGTAGCGCATTGGCCAACGGCCGACATGCCAAAGACCGACTACGCTCGCGGCCGACCATGCCGGTGGCCTGATCTGTGGCGGTGGTGGGCCAATAGCGCGAAGTTCACTGCTTCTTCACCATCCGGGCGTAACAAGGGAACCGGGGAAAAGTCCTTGTGCTGCGTGGCTTTATCCGGAGTACCCGGTGGAATTGAGTAACGAGGCCGCGAGCCGCGAGCCTGCGCGGCGGTCGCGTGATGCGGTGTTGGGAGCCGATCTTCGGGGGCCGGCGCGCATGGGGCGTGGCGAAGCCGCGCTCGTGAAGCTGATGTCGCCGCTGGCCATGGTGATCGTCGCGGCGACCATCTTGTGTTGCGTCCTCGGCGTTGTGCTGGCGCGGCAGGCCGACGACTATTTCGAGAGCGCCCACCGTGAGGCGTTGCGCGGTGCGGTCGAGGCGCTGCAGGCGGCGTCGCCCGACCTGGCGGACGTCGATCCCAAGCTGATCCGCATTCTGGAGAGTGCGTCGGGCCTCAAGGGCCTGCGGCTCGCGGAAGAGCCGCCGCAGGACGCACGTGAAGTCCAGTCGCTGATCGATTCCAAAGGCCGGATCGTCGGCTGGTTTACCTGGGAGCCGGAGCGTCCAGCGACCGCGATGGTCGCGCAACTGCTGCCGTTCGGGGGCCTGATCGCGCTCGGACTGTTTGGCTTTGCGATCCTGGCGATGTGGCAGCTTCGCCGCCTCGACAAGCTGCTCGCGCAGAGCACGCGGCAAGTGCAGCGACTGGCTTACGAGGATCCGGTCACCGGGCTCCCCAACCTGCACCAGATGCGGGAGTTCATCGACCAATCGCTCGCCCGGCGAAAGCGTGACGAGCTGGTGGCGGTCGCGCTCATCGATCTCGGCGGTTTCGACGAGATGAAGGAAGCAATCGGCGACGCCGGCGAGGACGATGTCCTGAACGAGATCGCCGATCGGCTGCGCCGCGACCTGCCGAAAGGCGCGCTTGTCGCCCGACTGCGCGGCGACAAGTTCGGCCTGGTGATGCGCACGGCTGACGCCGATCAGGCGCTTGCGTGCGTGCAGGCCACCCGCGACGCGATTTCCCGCGCGATCTGGGTCGATCAGGTGCTTCAGGTCAGCGCCAATGCGGGCTTGGCAATCGCGCCGCGCGACGGTGACGGCCGCGACGACCTCGTGCGCCGCGCCGATCTCGCGCTACGCGGCGCCAAGCGGCGCGGTCGCGGGCTCGTCATGCAGTTCTCCATCGACATGGAGGGCGATTTCGACGAGCGGCGGTTCATCAAGCGCGAGCTCTCTCGCGCGCTCGCGGCGCGTTCTTTCGAAATTCACTATCAGCCGATCGTGCGCGCCGACGGCGGCGCCATCGTCGGCGTGGAATCCTTGCTGCGCTGGAATCATCCGAGCCGCGGCTATATCGCGCCCGGCCTGTTCGTGCGGGTCGCGGAGGAGGCGGGGCTGATGGACCAGCTCGGCGCCTTCGTGCTGCGCCGCGCGCTGGAGGATGCCGCGCGCTGGCCGAGCCTCTACGTCGCGGTCAACCTGTCGCCGGTGCAGGTGCGCGACCGCCGGCTCGTCGATCTCGTCCGCGAGGTGCTCGCCGAGACCAAGACCGACCCGTCGCGGCTGGTGCTCGAAGTCACCGAAAGCGTGCTGATCGACGATCCATTGACCGCGAAGGCGCGGCTCGAGGATTTGCGTCGCCTCGGCGTGCAACTGGCGCTCGACGATTTCGGCGCCGGCTATTCGAGCCTTTCCTATCTGCAACGGCTTCCGTTCGACAGGCTCAAGATCGACCGCGGCTTTGTCGCGGCGCTCGACCATTCGGCAAACACCGGCGTGATCATCCAGGCGATCGTGACGCTGGGCCGGGCGCTCGGCATGAGCGTGCTGATCGAGGGCGTCGAGACCGAGGAGCAGCGGGTGCTGCTGCGGCTCGCCGGATGCAACGAGATGCAGGGCTTTCTGTTCGCCCGGCCGGCTCCGGCCGAGGAAATCGATCGGATGCTGACCGCGGGCGACGCTCTTCTGCCGGTCGCGGCCAAGGCGGCGGGGTAGAGCATGATCCCGAAAGGTGGGAACCGGCTTTCGGAAAGGATCATGCTCAGCGGAAAACGAGGCCAATAACCGGCCGGGCCGGTTTCTGGTTGAGGGGGTTACGACAAGTCCTTGGCGTTTCGGAGGGAATCACATATGGCCATGAACACCATGATGCGCGTCCGACTGAAAGCCGATGGCCGGATCGTGGAAATCCTGCCCGACGGTTCCGAGCGGGAAATCACGAGCGCGGCCGCCAATAGCGCGGGCGGGGTTCTCGCCAGCGAGCCGAGCGCCCCCGGCGCGGCGGCTTATGCGCGCGGCGTGCGTGCGCAGACCAAACTCACCCAGGCCGAGTTCGCGTCCCGCATCGGCGTGCCGATCGAGACGGTACGGAACTGGGAGCAGGGCAAACGCTCGCCGCGCGGACCGGCCCGCGCGCTGCTCAAGCTGATCGAGAAGGCGCCGCAGGTCGCTTTCTCGGTGCTCGGAACGGCTAAGACGACCCACTGAGGCGCCGAAAGTGCGACATAGCCGAACTCAGTCCGGCACACCGGCCTTGCGCAATCCCAAGATCAATCGTTGCCGGTCGACCTCGCGGCAGAACGGATAGAATCCGCAGATCTTGGCAACGCTCACCGCCGGATCGCTTCGGAGATACGTCCGCAGCATCCGGTCTGCCTCATCGGCGTCGCCGCGCATGCCGTTGGAGGCTAACGCGATCCGGAGGGCGGGGTGCCAGCTTGGCTTGAGGCGCAGGGCCATCGCCGCCCAGTCGGCCGCTTCGTCGTCGCGGCCGGCGACGAAATGCGCGAACGCCATCGCAGTCTGGGTCAGAAAAGCACGAGGATCGAGCGGATCGAGCCGGATCGCGTTGTTCAAGCTCTCGATCGCGCCGTCCGGGTCACCGGCATAGCCGCGAACCCAGCCGCTTCGTTGCCAAGCAGTAGCGAGATTGACGTCCAGTTCGAGCGCACGATTGGTGAGCCACAAGGCACGCTCGACGTCCTTGAAGAAAAACGCGTGCACGTGTCCTGCCCAGGCAAGGGCAACCGGATCGTCGGCTCCGATGTCGGCCGCTGCATCGATCAGCCGGGCAATCTCCTTTTCGTCGAAACGCGATTCCCAGTTGTTGACCTTGGCGAAGAAATAGCAGGACGCCGCCAGCCCATAGGGTGTCGAGTAGTCGGGATCCTTGTCGATCGCGGCGTAGAAATGCTGCAACGCCTTTGAATTTTCCTCTTTCGTCCAGCGGTACCAATTGGCAAGTCCGCGAAGGTACAGGTCGTAGGCCGCCAGATTGCCGGTGGCGCCGCGTCTGGCGCGATCAATCTCAGCTTTCTCGAGGCGAGGCGCTATTGCCCCTACGACGCGCGTGACAATCTGGTCCTGCATGTCAAAAATATCGGCCATATCGCCGTCGAACCGATCGGCCCATAGATGGTGGCCGGATAGCGCCTCGATCAACTGGCCGGTGACGCGCACGCGGCCACCCGACTTGCGAACGCTGCCTTCGAGGACGTAACGAACGCCAAGCTCGCGCCCGACCTGTTTAATGTCGATCTCCTTGCCCTTGTAGGTGAACGACGAATTGCGAGCGATGACGAAGAAGGCGCGGTTGCGCGACAGCGCCGTGGTGATGTCCTCGACGATTCCATCGCTGAAGTAGTCCTGTTCGGGATCGCCACCGAGATTCGCGAACGGCAGTATGGCGATCGAGGGACGATCGTGAACGGAATGGGCGGGAGCCTCGTGCGCCCCGATTGCGGTTGGCGCATCTTGACGTCTCTCACGCGTGATCAATCCGGCAAACAAATAACCGCGCCGCGGAACCGTCTTCACGATGCGATGGTCGCTATCCTCCAGCACGTCGCGGATATCGCCGACGCACTGTACGAGCAAGTCATCCGTTACAGAAATTCCCGGCCAGACTTCCTGAAACAGCTCCTCTTTTGACACGGGCCGTCCCGGATTCTTGGCCAGGTAGCACAGGACCTCCATCGCCTGCGGCCGAAGCTGAAGGAGCCGACCTTCGCACTCAAGCGAACGCCGGCCCGCATCGAGCGTATATTTTTCAAAGCGGAGAATTTGAGGGGAAATGTCGCTCACCCGGGTCTCTGATCCTTCGGCAGATTGCGCAGCTTTCGTAAATTTTCGTCGGTTTTCAACTCCTTTTCGTGACGGCGAACCGCCCTTTTGAGCAAAGCTTTCCTTGGCATTTGAACTGCTGAGGAAAGCCATGATCAGACTGTCTTCCGCTGCCGCTGTTGGCGTGATGCTCGCGCTGGGACTTTCGGCCGCGCCGCCGGCGTTCGGCCAGGAAAACTCCGATCAACAGTTCGGCACCGTTCATTTCCCGACGTCGTGCAACGAGACGGCGCAGCGGCGCTTCGACCGCGGGATGCGCTACCAGCACTCATTCTGGTACCGGCAGTCCAAGGAGATATTCGAGGACGTCCTCAAGGCCGATCCCGAATGCGCGATTGCGTATTGGGGCATCGCGCTGAGCCTGTTGTGGAACCCGCATGCCGCGCCGCCTTCAGGCAATCTCCCGGAAGGCCTCGCAGCGCTGCAGAAGGGTAAGGCGCTCAATGCCAAGACACAACGCGAGCGCGATTATATCGACGCGCTGCTGGTGCTCTACACCGACCACGACAAGGTGACCCATGGCGTGCGCGTCCAGGCCTATCTCAAGGCCATGGAGGCTTTGGCGGCGCGCTACCCCGCCGACGACGAAGCGCAGATCTTTTACGGCATCACGCTCAATGTCGCGGCCCCGCCGACTGACAAGACCTATGCCAATCAGCTCAAGGGCGCGGCCATCCTCGAGCCGATCTTCAAACGCCAGCCGCGGCATCCCGGCGTGGCGCACTATCTCGTGCACCTCTATGACACGCCGGAGCTTGCGGAGCAGGGACTTGACGCAGCCAAGCGCTATGCCGCGATCGCGCCGGCGGCGCCGCATGCCCAGCACATGCCGTCCCACATCTTCACGCGCGTCGGCTACTGGAAGGAATCGATTGCGTCGAACCTCGCCGCGGCGCGCGCGGCCAGGGCCGGCAAGGAGTTTCACGATCAGCTGCACGCGATGGATTACACGGTCTATGCCTATTTGCAGCTTGGGCAGGACAAGGCGGCGAGCGACGTCATCGCCGAAATGACGCGCACAGCCTCGGCCTTCAATCCCGAGGGTGGGGCTCAAGTCGCGCCTTACGCACTCGCGGCGGGTCCGGGCCGCTACATGGTCGAGCGCGGCGACTGGAGCGGCGCTGCGCAGCTGCAGGTCCGTCCGAGCAAGTTTCCTCACACCGAGGCCATGACGCATTTCGCCCGTGCGCTCGGCGCCGCGCGCTCCGGCAATCTCGATGCCGCCAGGGCCGACATCGCGAAGCTTGCCGAGTTGCGTGAGAAGCTGCGCGCCGCGAAGGATGCCTATTGGTCGGAACAGGTGAACATCCAGTGGCAGCAAGCGACGGCCTGGCTGCTGTTTGCCGAGGGCAAACACGATGCCGCTTTGCAGGCCATGCGTGCCGCCGCCGATGCCGAGGACAAGACCGACAAGGCATCCGTGACCCCAGGGCAGCTCGCGCCTGCACGCGAACTCTATGGCGCAATGCTCCTGGAGCACGGCATGGCGCGGGAGGCGCTCGCCGCGTTCGAGGCGACGCTCGAGAAGGAACCGCGCCGGCTCGGCGCCACGATCGGTGCGGCCAGGGCCGCCGCAAGATTGGGCGACGCCGCCAAGGCGCGGCGGTACTACGCGGCGGCCGTTGCGCTCGCCGAGAATGCCGACCCGGTCAGGCCTGAAATCGCCGAGGCGCGGACGTTCATGGCGAACAATTAGGCTTCGTAGGGGGCAACGGTGAATGCGACGAACCGGACGCTCGCATTCGTTGTTGCCGCCGCATTGGGGTTGGGCGGCGTGGTCGGAGCTTTTGTCCTGCTGGCCGCGCAGTCCGGGCGACAGCGCGCCCGGCCCGGTCTGGGCCGAAATGCCGTGGCCGTTCCCCATGGATCAGTGGGGCAGGGGCAAGGCGTTCCAGTGCAAGCCCGCTGAGTGCGGTACGGAGGTTCGCCTCTATCTCCGCGCCAAGCTCGGATTCTGTGATTGCACGACGGGCGTGGCGGACGACGACGATCTCGATCGCATGAGCGACCTCGATCTTGTCGGCGGTGACGTTTCACCTCTTGGCAGCGGCCGACCCATCGCGGTCGGCTCGATGCAGGGCCGCAGCCGCGCCTATGCGCTGGTCGCGCGCAATTCCACCGGTCTCACCGCGATCTCGGTTGTCTTCAACGAGCGCTGCGACATGGTCTCCGCGATAGCAGTCCTGCCGCACGATCTTTCGCAGACGCTCGAACCACGCATTCTGGGATTTCTGAACAGCCCGACCGTACTACGGTGGGTCGAAGTGACCCTCGGGTTATGACGCTGGCCCCCCTTGTTGCGCATTGCTTCCCTGGGCAGGCGGCACAAGTTGATTACTGCCTGCTGACTGGTCCCTGCCAATTCGATATACTGCGCTTCTATCCCGGCTGGTTCGGGAGAACGGATTTGATGGCATGGCCTGGCAGCGAGGCCGGCCGGTAGAGCCAGGCAATCGAGGGAATGGGGGACGGCAAGGCCTTACGATTGGAGGATGCGATGTCCGTCGAAGACATTCTGAAGCAGAAGGGAGCCGACGTCGCAACAATAGCTCCGGACGCTAGCGTTAGGAGGGCTGCGGACTGGCTGCATGCAAAAAATATCGGCTCGCTCGTGGTGACGAGTGGCAACGCAGTTCTTGGTCTCATTTCCGAACGTGAAATTGTTCACGCAATTGCTCGTTATGGCGAGGCTGCTACATCGATGCCTGTGAGCGAAATCATGCGACGTGGCGTGATCACCGTCTCGCCCGCCGAAACTGTCTCGCGCGTGATGAGCCTGATGACCCGCCATCGCGTGCGCCATATGCCGGTTCTGCGCGATGGCAAGCTTGCCGGTATCGTCAGCATCGGCGACGTCGTCAAAAATCGCATGGACGATCTGGAGCTTGAGAACAGCGTCCTGCGCGACGCCTACATCGCTGGGCACTAAGACGCTGGACTGTCAGTCGAGCGATTCATTTCTGCGGGCGGACAAGGAGTTCCGAGGAATTTGAAATCCTTCTGGCTGGCACGATATCGTCACTCCGCAGATGGCGGAGGCGGCAGCGGATTAACTTTGTCCGCTCTGGACTTGTTGAGCCCGCCACTCGTCGAACAAGCGCTTCGTTTCAGCTTGTCGTGCGGACACTGCTCTGTTGTGTGCTTGCAGCGCGAAATGGAAGCGCATCAACCGCATCGTCCCGGCCTCAAAACCCTTAGCGATGCTCTCAATTCTAGCGACGTTCCACTTGTCCTTTTCGGAAGGGATGTCTGGGGTACTCAAGAAGGCCTAAATCGCACCCCCGGACACCATGACTTGGTGACCAGCCATAATTTGATTGAGGAAGGGGACGAAAGAAACCTTTTCCTTTCCGGTTTCGTCTTGCTCTTTGAAAGTAGCGCCATGCGCAAGTTGGTTTCTGCGACGCGCCTTCTCGCCAGCTCGTTTGCTGGCCTTGGTCCATTCGACAAGGAGTGGGGCTTGACGATATTCAGATGTGGCGCCCAAGTGCCGTTCCACGGCCGCTTCGGTCATCCTCAGCTTTCCTTCGAAGGAAAGGATTGCCCAGAACGCATCCTCCGCAGGAGATTGAGCTGAATGTGATCCAGTAGGATGATGTGCCGCCGGGGATACCGTTTCGCGGAATATTTGAGACAGTGCGTATTCTAATTCTGCCCACTTCGTTTGTGCGTAGCCGACAGTCGCATAGATGGCGGATTTGTCCGTTGACATTTTGATCGGCATAAACGACCTCAAGCAAGAAGTGGATAAGGGGTAGCTCCTGATGCCGGAAGATCGAGACGATAAATTTAGCGAAGCGGAAGCTCAGAAACGGCGTTGAGGCCGCGCTGCGCGGCGCGCGGATAGCCGGTCACAAATCAATGGCCGACATACGGGGTGAGAAGCCTAAGCGGAAAAGTTCCCGCAGAAATAGGTCTATTCCATAGGTTTCGTCGGCTTCCGCGATACCGCCACCACCGCCGAGCGGTGCAAGGCCCCCTTCGCGCATCGCTTCGCGGATACGGTGGGCCATGGGTTGTGGCGTCAATCGGATAATTGGGAATTTGATCCTTGACAATATTCCTATTCGCCCCTATGTGGATCGGGTCCCGTTCACCGCAGGGCGTCTCCGGAGACGAGCCAGAGGCGGAGCGGGATGCGGCGTCCTGCGGGCACGGTTCGTAACCGGGCTCCCCGGAGGCTCCGGGAACCCGCCCTCCGCCACTACGAGCGGACGCCATAAGCGCGTTCACGCGCGCCTTCGACGCGCTATGGAGCTCGCAGACGGTGAAGCCCGCTTGCTTCATCCCGCGCGGACCCGGAGCCAACAATCGTCGCGGTGGAGCGCCGAGAGGCGAGCGTTCCCGGTGGAACGCAAGGCGCCCGCTGGCGCCTGCGGGCGTACGTCATTCGCCCGCCGAAGGGTGCCGCTGCACCCGAGCGTCTGTCGGCGCTCCGCTCCCCCTCATTTGTGCGGTGAGGGGAAATCGCAAACCTCGGAGGAATTCATGCCCTCGCGAGAACGATCACGCCTGCATGCGTCACCGTTCGATTCATCGAGCAGGGATTTGGCGGAAGCAGCCCATTGCCCCGCCCCGGCGGTCGCCGCTAGAACTCGGTCGCGATTGCATTTCCTTGTGTCCACAACGGGCTCGCGTCCATACCGGCTTGCGGACGCTCATCGACATCAGCGAAGCGAGAGTGAGACAGCATGACAGTCATTGAAGCCAACGGCGCGCGTATCCCGGCCATCGGGCTCGGCACCATGACCCTGAAGGAGCAGGTGTGCATCGATACCGTGAAGACCGCGCTCAAGCTCGGCTATCGCCACCTCGACACCGCCGAGCGCTATGGCAACGAGGAATGGGTGGGCGAGGGGCTGCATCAGGGCCTCGCCGAGACCGGCCTCAAGCGCGAGGACGTGTTCGTCACCACCAAGGTCTATTGGGACAAGCTCGCGCCCGGCGACTTCGAGAAATCAGTCGAGGACAGCCTCAATAAGCTCAAGCTGCCGTGGGTCGATCTCCTCTTGATCCACTGGAACAATCCGAAGGTGCCGCTCGCCGACAGCATCAAGTCGCTGTGCAACGCCAAGAAGAAGGGCCAGGCCAAGCATGTCGGCGTGGCCAATTTCACCACTGCGATGATCGAGGAGGCGACAAAGCTTGCGACCGAGCCGCTGGTGACCAACCAGATCGAGGTGCATCCCTTCCTCGATCAGAGCAAGGTGCTCGCGGCGTGCAAGAAGCACGGCATGTCGGTGACCGCGTATTGCCCGATCGCGCGCGGCAAGGTGCCCGGCAACGAGACGCTCGAGCGCATAGGCAAGGCGCACGGCAGGAGCGCGTCGCAGGTCGCGCTGCGTTATCTGGTGCAGCAGGGCATCATCCCGATCCCGCGCACGGCGACGCCCGCGCATCTGGCGGCGAACCTCGCGCTGTTCGACTTCACGCTGACGCCAGGGGAGATGGCCGATATCGCGAAGCTCGCAAAGCCCGACGGCCGCGTCGTCAATCCTGCGCACGCGCCGCCGTGGGATAACTGAGGATCGAACCTCGGAGATTTTCGATGATCGCGATCCGCCTGGCACTATCCGCGCTTGTCGCCGCCGGCGTCCTGCTCGCGGCGGCGCCGGGCATCGCGCAGAACCCCAAGCAGGCGGGTAATGATTCCAAGGCCATCCAGTCCTGCGTCAAAAACGTCAAGGGCAGCGTCGCGCGTAACGGCGAACGCTGCATCGGAATCATTGCCGACCCGTGCCTGAAGCGGCCCGGCGCGCTGTCGAACGCCGACATGGCTGCATGTGCAGGCCGCGAGTCATCGGTCTGGGACGATATCCTCAACGAGACGTTCCGCAGGCTGCGCGACAAGCTCGACGACGAGCAGAAGGGCAAGCTGCGCGACATGCAGCGCGCCTGGATCGAGTTCGCGCGACCGAACCTGCGCATTCTATTACGACTATCACCAGGGCTCGATTGCGGTGCCAATGGGCGCGCTTTGCGTCAATCGCGAAACCGCACGTCGCGCGCTGTTCCTGCTCGATTTCCTCAATGACGCGGAGGGGCGCTAGGACGTGAACGGATGACCACCCCCGCCGTCGAAGCAAAAGGCGCCCGCATTCCCCTGGCCGGTCTCGGCACCTGGGATCTGCGCGGGCGCACCTGTGCGCGGGTGGTCGAGCAGGCGCTGCGGTTGGGCTACCGCCACATCGACACCGCGGAGATGTACGACAACGAGCGCGAAGTGGGCGAGGGACTGCGCGCCTCCGGCGTGCCGCGCAATGACGTGCTCATCACCACCAAGGTCTGGCCGTCGCATTTTGCGCCGCGTGAACTGCTGCGCGCCGCCAAGGACAGCCTGGTGAAGTTGCGGATGTCCGAGGTCGATCTCCTGATGCTGCACTGGCCGAATCCGCAGGTACCGCTCGCGGAGACGCTCGGCGCACTGGCGCAAGCCAAGGAAGCCGGCATGGCGCGCCATATCGGCGTGTCGAATTTCAATACCGCGCTGCTCGATGAGGCGACGCGCTCTCGACCGAGCCGCTGGTCTGCAATCAGTTCGAGATGCATCCGTTCCTCGACCAGTCGAAACTGGTCGGCGCCTGCCGTGCAAAAGGCATGGCCGTCGTTGCCTACAGTCCGATTGCGCGCGGCAATGCCAAGAACGACGCCATGCTCGCCCGCATCGGCCAGGAGCACGGCAAGACCGCGGCGCAGGTTTGCCTGCGCTTCCTCGTTCAGCAGGACGTCGTCGTGATCCCGCGCACCAGCAAGATCGAGCGGCTCGAGGAGAATCTGTCGATCTTCGACTTCGTGCTTACGGACGCCGAGATGTCCGAGATCGCCGGCCTCGCTCACCGTGACGGCCGGATCGTCGATTGGTCGTTCTCCGGATCGCCGAAGTGGGATTGATGCCGGAGGATGTCTCGACGCCGCTATGGCCAACGACAGTTTGCGCGCAAATATTGTCTCGGCGTGCCGATCCGGCGCCTGCGAGAGTTCTGGCGGCGGTTGCGGCAGCGGTTTTGACCCTGGAGTAGCGGTTGCATGGCTGAAGGCGACGATAGCGCCCTGGTGCTGTTCTCCGGCGGGCAGGACTCCACGGTCTGCCTCGCCTGGGCGCTCGAGCGCTTCACGACCGTCGAGACCGTCGGCTTCGACTACGGGCAGCGCCACCGCGCCGAACTCGAGGTACGACCGCGCATCCGCGAACGCATAAAGGCCCTGCATCCGATGTGGGCGTCGCGGCTCGGCGGAGACCACATGGTCAAGCTCGATGCGCTCGCCGCCATCTCGGAGACCGCGCTCACCCGCGACGTCGCCATCGAGATCGCCAAGACCGGCCTGCCGACCACCTTCGTGCCCGGCCGCAATCTCGCGTTCTTTGCCTTCGCCGGCGCGCTTGCCTATCGGCGCGGCACCAAGCATCTCATCGCCGGCATGTGCGAGACCGATTTTTCCGGCTACCCCGACTGCCGCGACGACACTGTGAAGGCGATGCAGGTCGCGCTCACGCTGGGCATGGACCGACGGGTCGTCATCCATACGCCGCTGATGTGGATCGACAAGGCGGCGACGTTCGCGCTGGCGCAGGAGATCGGCGGCGACGCGCTCGTCGACCTGCTGGTCGAGGAGACCCACACCTGCTATCTCGGCGACCGCTCGCGCCGTCATCCTTGGGGTTACGGCTGCGGGACTTGTCCGGCCTGCCGCTTGCGGGCCGATGGATTTGCGAAATGGAAGGCCGAATGCTGACAAATGAAAAGCTCGAAGCCCGGCGCAGGCTTGAGGGGATCGTGTTCCTGTTCCTGTTCGCGTTGACGATTCCTGTTGCCAACTGGCTGATTGGCAATGCCGGCACCAAATGCTTGCCGAACGGCCCATGCCTCATCCCGGTGGCGCCGGGGTTGATGGCGCCGTCGGGCGTCACCATGATCGGCATCGCGCTGGTGTTGCGCGATCTGGTGCAGCGCCGGCTCGGCGTCGGTGTCGCGGTGGGCGCGATCCTTGTCGGTGCCGCGCTCTCGGCGCTGGTCGCTCCGCCTGCGCTTGTGGTCGCGTCGGCGGCCGCGTTCCTGCTGTCGGAGCTTGCCGACTTCGCGGTCTATACGCCGCTCGCCCGCCGCCGGTTGATCCTCGCCGTGGTCGCGTCGAGCCTGGTCGGGCTGGTGGTCGAACTCGATCGTCTTCCTGTGGCTCGCCTTCGGCTCGCTCGATTTCCTGGCCGGTCAGGTGGTGGGCAAAGCCTGGATGGTGCTGCTCTCGATTCCGTTCGTGGCCTGGCTTCGCCGCCGCGACGAGAAATCCGGCATGGCGAGCGCATGATCCGCCTGACCACACATTTCAATCAGTCGAGGTAGGTGATGAGTGCGGCGCTCTACGACAGGCTGAAGAATGTCACCACCGGCACCATCACCACCATGCTGCTCAAGAAGGGCATCCGCCGCTGCTGGATGCAGGGACCGATGCCGCTCGACGGCGCGGGCCGCCGCATCATCGGGCCGGCTTTCACCATGCGCTTCATCCCGGTGCGCGAGGATCTGGCGACGCCGGAGAGCTGGGCGAAACCGATTTCGACCCGCGGCGCGATCGAGGCGATGCCGGAGGGCTGCATCGCGGTCGCCGACGCCATGGGCGTCACCACCGCCGGCATCTTTGGTGACATCCTCACCATGCGAATGATGAAGCGTAACGTCGCGGCGCTGGTCACCGATGGCGTCATCCGCGACAAGGCCGGCGTGCTGGCATCGAAACTGCCGACCTGGTGCGCCGGGGTCGCCGCGCCGGCCTCCGTGAACGGGTTGACCTTCGTGGGCTGGGACGAGCCGATCGCCTGCGGCGGCTGCGCGATCTTTCCGGGTGACGTGATCGTCTGCGACGACGACGGCGCGGTGGTTATTCCGCAGAACCTGCTCGCCTTCGTGGCCGACGAGGGGCCTGAGCACGAGCTGATGGAGACCTACATCGTCAGCGAGGTTGAGAAGGGCGCGAAACTGCCCGGCCTCTATCCGATGAACGACGAGTCCAAAGCGCGTTACGAGACCTGGAAGAAGAGCCGCTAACCGCCATGCTTTTCTACGCGTCCAAGGTCTTCGGCTTTTTCGCGACGCCGTCCAATTTCGCCATCCTCGTCGGCATCGCCGGCGCGCTGCTCTTGCGCACGCGGTTTTCGCGTGCGGGCTGGCGGCTCGTCGTCGCAAGCCTCGTTCTGCTTGCGGTGTTCGGGCTCTCGCCGATCGGCAATGCGCTGATCGTGCCGCTGGAGGAGCGCTTTCCAGCTTGGGACCACAGCCGTGGAGCACCGCACGGCATGGTCGTGCTCGGCGGAGCGATCAGTCCCGATGTCTCGCACGCCCGCAACACCGCTGCGCTGAACGAAGCGGCCGAACGTTTGACGGCAGCCGCTGAGCTGGCGCGGCGCTATCCCGACGCGCGCATCATCTTTTCGGGCGGCTCCGGCTCGGTGATTTTCGACGAGCGGCCGGAGGCGGAGTTCGCACTACCGTTGCTGGAGAACCTCGGCGTCCCGCGTGGTCGCGTCGTTGCCGAAAGCAAGTCGCGCAACACGGTCGAGAATGCACGATTTTCGCGTGAGCTCGCGCAGCCCAAGCCGGGCGAGCGGTGGCTGCTCGTCACCTCCGCGTACCATCTTCCGCGTGCCGTGGGCATCTTTCGCAAAGCCGGATTCCCGGTTGAGGGCTATCCGGTCGACTGGCGCACCCGTGGCACCGGTGACGCGTTGCGCCCGTTCCCCACCATGGGCGAAGGCTTGCGGCGGACCGACACCGCGATGCGCGAATGGGTCGGGCTGGTGGCCTATTGGATGCTTGGGCAGTCGTCGGAGTTGTTTCCGGGGCCGGTTCGGCGCGCAGATTGCGACCGCGCGGGCCCCGATAACTGTCGGCCATAACCCCGCTCAATGCGGCACTCGGCCCCGAAATAGTCGCTTTTTGAACACAGTTTGGATCAATTTCGACAACCAGGCCGCGAGACGATCGCGACGCTATGATCCTGCGGTACCATGATGCCTGGGTGATTCCGAGGGGCTCGGGATCGCCGAGCAGGGGACATGGGCGCCGGAATCCGGCGCCGGGGGCAAGTCCGATGAGCGGATTTCGCGTAGCGATGACAACTGTTTCGACGACGTGGGGCGCGACCGACCATGCGAAGGTCGCGCGGGCGCTCAAGATCACGGCCAGTATTCTCGCGACCACAGCGGTCGTCGCGCTGGCCTCGTTCGTTGCGGTGGCGATGAGCTTGACCTGACGGTTGCTCGGGGATTGCGCGGTCGACGGGAGCCGCCATAAACGCGGCCGTACACGCGATCACCGTTGCGCATGGTGGCGGCTGTCGAAGCGGCGGCAGCAAAGCGGCTGCTTGATTTCTTGAAATCTCTGTCATCAAATTGACAAGGCGACCGGCAAGTCTTGCCGGACGTTGCGCTCATCGCCAGTCCAGCACGGGGGGACCGGCGAGTGTCGGGCGTAGCGAGTGTTACGAGTGTCAGTCGCGTTTAGTTGCGTTTGTTGCGTAGCGGGGAACTGCGTATGCGTACGATTCGCGCGGCCGTACTGTCGGTACGGACTTCCATCGACTATTCACGCATCGTCAGGAAGCTTGTCGTGGCCGCCAATCTTGTGGCGGGCGCGACGGCAGTGTTGCTTGCGGGTTTCGTGGCGGTTGCCATGGGCCTGAACTGACGAGCTTGGCGGTCAGGATTTAGGTGACGAACTGACTTCGCTGCCGGCGACGGCGCGAAGCGAGTCCGATCGATATTGCCGCCACCACATCACCACCACGACCACTGCGGTCGTGAGGATCAGCACCAGCGGCCCCGCGAACCAGCCGAGATAACCGAGCGCGAAGAAGAAGGCGCGCTGGCCGCGGTTGAAATTTCGGCCGGCGGCCGTAAACAGCCGCGCCGTGCGCAGCACATGGGCTTCCGCTTCCGGCGTGTCCTTTTCCGACGACAACGGCGTGGCGCCCAACAGGATCGCCACGTAGTTGTAGAGCCGATAGGCCCAGGCAAATTTGAAGAAGGCGTAGACAAAGACCACCGTAAGCCCGACGACCTTTGCCTCCCACAATCCGCGCGAGGTCTGGATGCCAAAGGGCAGATGCGAGGCGATTGCGATCATTTCGTCGCTTGAGCGCAGGATCGTGAGCGTGCCGCCGATTGCGAACAGCGAGGTCGTGGCAAAGAAAGCGGTGCCGTTCTGCAAGGCCGCCATGATCTGCATGTCGACCATCCGCTGCTCGCGCGCGAGCATCCGGCGCATCCAGGTCTCGCGATAGCCGTTCATGATCGCGTTGAGGCCGGTGCGGCTGATCCGGCTGCGCTCGGTCAGGTATGCGTAGCCACCCCAGGCGGCGATGAAGAAGCCGAGGGCGACCACGTCGAGGATCGAAAACAACGGCATGGAATGATTCCTGAGGGGCCGATGCTGCCACTCGAACTACGTCCCGGCAATGTGGTAGGCAGCGGAAGTGTCTTGTCTAGGCAGGGTGTCATGGCGCTCTCACTCATCGTCGGAAACAAGAACTATTCCTCCTGGTCGATGCGGCCCTGGATCGCCATGAAGGCGACCGGCATCGCCTTCACGGAAGAGGTGATCTCGCTCAACGCGCCCGACTTCAAGCAGCGCGTCTCCAAGGTATCGGGCACGGGCAAGGTGCCGGTGCTGTCCGACGGCGACGTCCACGTATGGGAGTCGCTCGCGATCCTCGAACACCTCGCCGAGCGATTTCCCGATGCCGGGCTATGGCCGTCCGACCCGGTCGCGCGCGGCTATGCCCGGGCGGTCGCCTCGGAGATGCATGCGGGCTTCGTGCCGATGCGCCGCCATCTGCCGATGAATATGTGGCGTCCGGTCAGGCCGCGCGAACTGCCGGAGGACGTCGCCGCCAACGTCCGGCGCATCGAGCATATTTGGACAGATTGTCGCACACGCTTCGGGAAGGACGGGCCGTTTCTGTTCGGCCGCTTCGGTGCGGCGGACGCGATGTACGCCCCGGTTGTCTCCCGTTTTCACACCTACGCCGTCAATGTCGGGCCTGTGGCCCGCGATTATATGGCCGCCATGATGGCTTTGCCGGCTTGGATTGAATGGCGCGCCGCAGCAATCAAGGAGCCGTGGGTGCTGCCGGAAGACGAGGTCGACTGGCCGACGGTATTACGCGAGTAACGTCTTAAGCATTGCGACAATTTAATCATTGCGACAGGTAGCCCAAAAAATGTCGCCGATGTGTATTGAAAGCGCTGCTGGGACGACGAATATTTCGCTCTAGCTGCGGCACCCGCGATCTTGCGGTGCTGCGGCGGGGGTTCTACAAGCGGAACCAACCTACCTTATCGCCCGGGAGCCATTACTATGCGATATCGTGTTATCGCCCTCTTTTTGCTCGCCTTCTCAGTGTTGACCGTCGCTGGTCCGGCGGTGTCGCAGGACAGCTCGAAGAACGACGTTAAGGGCCTTTTCCTGCTGACCGATTATCCGGCCGTCAGCGTCCGCCCAGGCACGACGGCGACCATCAGCCTGCGCCTACAGAATTACGCCCTGCCGCCCGAGCGCCTGCAGGTCTCGGTCGACGGCGTGCCGCAAGGTTGGACGTCGACCATCGTCGGCGGCGGCCAGCCGATCGAGGCGGTGCTGCCGGCCACCAACGCCAGCGTCTCGTTCGAGCTGCGCCTCGACATCCCCAAGGATGCGGCGATGGGCACGACCAATCTCACCGTCACCGCCAAGGGTGCCAACACGGTTTCGCTGCCGGTTGCCGTCACGCTGGTGAAGGACCTGCCGGCCAAGGTGACGCTGACGCCGGCGCTGCCTGAGCTGCGCGGCAACTCGCGCTCGACCTTCGAGTATCAGCTCACGATCAAGAACGAGAGCGGCAAGCGGATCGTCGCGAACCTCGCGGCTACTGCACCGCCGAATTTTGACGTGTCCTTCACCGAGCAATACGGCAGCCAGGAATTGAATGCCGTGCCGCTCGACGCCGGCCAGTCGAAAGACGTGAAGCTCAAGGTTCGTCCGCCGAATACGATCGGTGTCGGCCCGCAGAAAGTGGTCGCACGTGCGACCGTCGAGGACGTCACCGCCACCGCCGACTTGGGCCTCGAGATCACCGGCACGCCGAAGATCGAACTCGCCGGCCGCGACGGCCGTCTCAACGCCAGCGCGACCGCCGGGCAGGAGACCACGATCCCTGTGATCATCGCCAACACCGGCACCGCGGCGGCGGAGGCGGTCGAGGTGTCGGGCTCCGCGCCGGGCGGCTGGAAGGTCGAAGCCGAGCCGAAGATGGTCGATCGCATTCCGCCGAACGAGACCAAGGAAGTCCAGCTCAAGATCACCCCGACCGCCAAAGCGGTAGCGGGCGACTACGTCACCACGGTTCGCGCCGCGGCGCGTGGCGAATCCGCCTCGCAAACCTTCCGGATCGCGGTCGCCACCTCTACCCAATGGGGGTTTATCGGTGCCGGCATCATCGGCCTCGCGCTACTGGTGCTGTTCGGCGCCGTGATGAGGTACGGTCGCCGATGAGCGAACCAGTCATCGAGGCGCAAAATCTCACCAAGCGCTATGACGGGGTGCCCGTGGTCAAGGGCATCACGTTCTCGGTGGCGCCGGGCGAGATCTTCGGGCTGCTCGGCCCGAACGGCGCCGGCAAGACAACGACCATCCTGATGATGCTCGGGCTCACCGAAATCTCGGACGGGCAGGTGCGTGTGCTCGGATTCGACCCGGTGCGCCAGCCGCTTCAGGTCAAGCGCCGCGTCGGCTATCTGCCGGACGCGGTCGGCTTCTACGATCATCTGACGGCGGCCGAGAACCTGCGCTACACCGGCCGCTTGATCGGCCTCGGCCGTGACGAGTGCGAGGAGAAGATGCGGGCCGCGCTCGATCACGTCGGCCTGCACGACGTCACCGAGCGGCGGGTATTGACGTTCTCGCGCGGCATGCGGCAGCGGCTCGGGATCGCGGAAATCCTGCTCAAGGATGCGCAGATCGCTATCCTCGACGAGCCGACCTCCGGCCTCGATCCGCAGGCGACAATCGAGCTCCTGGAGATCATCCGCAATCTCAAGCATCGCAACGTGACGGTGCTGCTGTCGTCCCATCTGCTCGACCGCGTGCAAAGCGTTTGCGACCGCGTGGCCCTGTTCAGTCAGGGCAACATCGTGCTGCTCGGCACCGTGGAGGCGTTGGGCCGCCAGGTCCTCGGTGGTGTCTTCAATCTCGACGTTGAGGCCGAGGGCAGTGGTCTCGACACGCGGCTCAAAGCCATTCCGGGCGTCACGGGCGTTGAAATTGTGGGCCCGAACTATTGGCGACTGAAGGCGGATCGCGACGTGCGGTCGGAAGCAGCGAGCGCCGTGATGGGGGCGGGCGGCAAGCTTCTGCGCCTGGCGCTCGAAATGCCCAACCTCGAGACGATCTACACGCGCTACTTCCGCAACGAGCAAGAGGGTCGTCATGCAGCGTGAAGGTTCCCCCTGGCGCGGCGTTGGCGTCGTCTTGCAAAAGGAACTGGCGGACCATCTCAGCAGCGTCCGCATGCTCGTGATCGAGCTGCTGGTTGTGATTACCGGCATAGTCATCGTCCTGGTGTCGCTCCAGCAGATCCGGGATGTCACCGCGGAAGACCCGTTCCTGTTGCTCCGCGTGTTCACCAGGTCCGGCGAGCAGTTGTCCTTTGTGTTCGTGATGACGCTGCTTGTGCCGCTCGTCGCCATCGGGCTGGGCTTCGATCTCGTCAACAACGAGCACAATCAGCGCACGCTGAGCCGAATCCTGTCGCAGCCGATCTATCGGGACGCGCTGCTATTCGGAAAATTCCTCGCCGGGCTCACCACGATCGCGATCAGCCTCACCGCGATGTGGATGATCGTGCTCGGGCTTGCGCTGGCGGCGCTCGGCGTGCCGCCGAGTGGCGAAGAGCTCGCGCGTGCGGCGCTTATGCTGTTCGTGACCATCGCCTATGCCGGCGTCTGGCTTGCACTTGCGATGTTGTTCTCGGTCCTGTTCCGCTCGCCGGCAACGGCCGCGCTCAGCGCTCTGGGACTGTGGCTGTTCATCTCAATTCTGTGGCCGTTGCTGTCGGGTCACCTGGTGAACATCTTCGTGCCGGCTTCGGCCACCTCGGCCGACGAATTGCTCAGCGCTCTTTCGGCACATCAGGCCGTCAGGCGGCTTTCGCCCGGCGCTTTGTTCGCCGAAATCGTGACGGTGTTGCTCGACCCGGCGGTGCGCTCGACCCAGCAGTCGCAGCTTGCGGCGATGGGCCTCGCGCTGGTCGAGCCCGGGTCGATCCCCGGTGCGCCGCTGCCATTGGCGCAAAGCCTGCTGATCGTGTGGCCGCAGATCGTCAGCCTTATCGCCGGCACGATCGTGCTGTTCGTGATCGGCTACGTGATCTTCCAGCGCCAGGAAGTGCGCGCCTGAGGTTTTCGGATTCCCGCCAAAAAGGCGAAGGGCGGCCAAACCTTGTCAGGTAGGGCCGCCCTTGTCGTTTCTAGGTCAGTACGCGCTAGACGACCAGCACCGCCACGATCCTGTGGCTGTCCGGCTCGACGATGATGATGCGCTCACCGACGATGAAGTACATGTAGCCGCTCCAGTCCGGGTAGATCTCAATCAGCGTTGGCGGCAACGCTACCAGCGTCACACCGCTGCGCGGCACCACGGTCCCGACATTGATCGAGAAGTTGACGTTGGCAACGCGCGGAGCGTTGTTGGCCTTGAGCACGGTATTCCGAATGGTGGTGCGCTGCTGGACATTCAGCGTCACGCCGCCGGACTGCGTGCCACCGCTTTTGCTATCGGCACCTTTCTGACCGTTCTGATTGTCACGGGACGGCGTCTGCTGGCCCTGCTGCGGCTGTTGCCTGGGCTGCTGACCCTGCTGCTGTGGCTGGCCGCCTTCGCGCTGACCCTGCGGCTGGCTCTGCGTCTCGCGCTGGCCCTGGCCACCTTGGCCTTGGGTCCGCGGCTCCTTGGACTGCGCCTTGCCTTTGCCCTGGCCTTCCTGCGGCGCCACTTGCGTGCCGCCTTGGCCTTGCGCGCCACCCTGCGCGCCGATTTCCGGCGCGCTACCGGCTGGCGCCTGGCGTGGTACGCCTTGCGCCGCGGCGAACACCGTCCCGACAAGCAACGCAGCCGCCGCTGTCGTGATCGATAGATTGCGTCTCATTCGAACGTTCCTCCGAAAGGTTGGGCCCGTGCCGCCGATCATCGGCCGAACATGAAACGGCCACGCACGGAACAGGTTCCTGCCAATTCAACATCGTGCGTTGAAATACGCGTGCAGGAACTTCGCGATCAGGAACTCTGACCATCAATTCACGGAACTCAATTCATTGGTGCAACGCGCTCGCGACACGTCGGCGCAAAAGCGAAAGGGCGGCCTGCGCGGCCGCCCTTGTCGTTAGATCGAAGAATGGCGCTGGCCGGTCAGCCGCTGATGCGGCGCCAACCGTCGCGCGCGATCGTGGTGAGCTCGTCGACGTTTTTGGACACGACGTCCCAGTTGACCATCGTGCGAGCATTCGCGCGGCTGCTGATCTGGTCCGCGACATAGACGCCGCCGACCGTGAGCGCGAAGCCGAGGATGATGCCAAACAACAGGCGCATGATGCTTTCCCTCTTTAAAAGCCCGTGAATGTGAGGTTGGGCGAGGAACGCGGCACCAATATGATGGGTTCCATCACGCACGCGCGGGCGACTGAAAGCGCGGTTCAACAGACCGCCGTAAGCGGCTGAATTAATTCAGTGATTGCCACTGGCCTAAAATTCGGGCGGCGGAGGCAACCATGCCATGCAATGCGCCAATTTTTTGCCCGGTTGTGCGAAATCGCTGCTATATTGCGGCGAAATAACAGGGGTTCAGGGAAGTATTGGGGTGTCGTTGAGTAGAGTTCGGGAGATCTGCGTTGGATACACACAAGTTTCGGCTCGGTCAGACGGTCTATTTCACGGCGAAGCCGCTGGGTCACATGACTGCCAATGGATCTTATCAGATCGTGAAACTTCTGCCGTCCGATGGCGAAGAGCATCAGTACCGCATCAAGAGCACGGACGAGGCATTTGAGCGGGTGGCCAAAGAGAGTCAGCTTGACCGCTCGCGTTGAGCAGGCCGGCTGGCCGATATCGTAGTACCGCTGTAAGTCCCGACGTTTGATCAAGTGTGACTTGCGGGCACCAGTCTGGAGCGCAATTCGGCTTTTTGCCTGCCTTCCAATGGACAATGTCCGGCGGCAATCCATATGCTTTCGCAATCAGGCGTGTCGTCTTTGGATAGTTGGTCATGTCCGATGCACTCGGACGTTGGATTCCTGGGCTCGATCCGTTGACGGGCACCTTCACGCTGCCGCTGTGGGCGGCCGGCGCACTTGCCGCCTTGTTCGTCATGTTCTGTGCGCTGGCGCTCAGCCAGGCCGGACGCGAGGGGATGATCGGCAGTGTCGCGCGCACCGCGCTTGTCCTGGTAGGCGCGGTTTTGACCTGGGTCGTCCTTGAGGGCTCGACAAGGCAGGACGCCGCCGCCGAGCGGCGTGCGCTCGAAGCGCGAGCCGGTGCGCTGGCGACGCGGGCGACGATGCCGGGTTCGCCGCTCGCCTGTCTCGATGCCATGGCCGGCGACGCCGTCGAGGCATCCTGCGAACGCGCGCTGTTCGCCACCCCGGAGACGATGGCGTCGGCGGTATCGTATGTGGCGGCGCAGATCAGTCTGTTCGTCGACGTCAGTGAGTTCGTCAAACGCGGCAATTCCGATATGCGGCCACTGCTGGCGAGCCTGCGGCTTGCCGTCGAAACCGACCGTTACGGTCTGGTCGCTCACGTGCTGGCCACGCGCGACAGCTGCACAGCCGATCAATGTCCCGCACTGGCGCTGATGCGCGACGCGAGCCGCGTGAGCACCAATCTCGGACAGCGCACCTACGACCTCCATGTCGCGCGGCATTCCGCTGCCTGGCCGGCACCGGCGGCCGCAGCGGCCGCGAATGCGCCACCGATGGCCGCGATACCCGGCGGCACGCAGCCGGCGCTGGCGGGGACGTCGGCCATCGTGCCGCCCGGAACGCCGCGGCCGGATTTGTTCTTCCCGTCCTCGGAGTCGATCCCGCCGGTCAACATCATGACCGCTGAACCGGCCGCCCAGCCTGAGAGCACCGGTTCCGCTCCGCCGGCCCGCACGCCACCACGCCGGCCGGCGCAGCCGAAGCAGGCGCAGCCGAAGGCGCCGATTGATCTCAATGCGGGCAGTGGTGCGCCGCCGGCCCCGCAGTAGTTCATTCTCTGAGGATAACCGTAGCGTTCGCTGGTCACATTCGCCTGCCGCGCTAACATGTTGCCACATTGGGAATGGCAAGTTTTGGTCGTGACACTGCATCTCATCAAGCTTTGCGTCGGTTGCGACTCGATCCAGGACCTCGAGGACTGGATCAAGGAGAAGCGGCGTCGCACGCGTGGCAAGAAGACCGAGCACATCCACACCACCCGCATGGTGCCCAAACGCGCCGATGAGATCGTCGGCAGCGGCTCGCTCTACTGGGTGATCCGCGGCCAGGTGATGTGCCGGGAGCGGGTGCTGGCGGTGCGCCCCTTCGTCGACAAGGAGGGCATCGGGCGCTGCCGGATCGTGCTGGAGCCGAAGGTGACGCCGGTCGAGCCGCAGCCGCGGCGTGCGTTCCAGGGCTGGCGCTATCTCGAGGCCAAGGACGCCCCGCGCGACCTGACGCGCGTTGCCCCGGGCCTGCGCGCCATGCCCGAGGAGATGCGCCGCGAGCTGCGCGACCTGGGGCTGCTCTGAGGTTTCGCGCACTTTTTCGAGAGACGGCCGGCAAGCGGCGGCGCTTTGGCGTAACATTGCTCCGTGCGACGGCACTCTGCTATAGCCCCGCCGACGACCGAGGATTGGCCTGATGTCCGTTGACGCCAAAACCGTCCGACGTATTGCACACTTGGCGCGCATTGCCGTCGCCGACGATGAAGTCGAGCATCTGCAGGGCGAACTCAACGCCATGCTCGCCTTCGTCGAGCAGTTGTCCGAGGTCGACTGCGAGGGCGTCGAGCCCATGACGTCGGTGACGCCGATGGAGATGAAGAAGCGCGAGGACAAGGTCACCGACGGCGGCATCGCCGAGGACATGCTGCGCAACGCGCCGGCGCGCGAAGGCAATTATTTCCTCGTCCCCAAGGTGGTGGAGTAGGGCGCATGTGCTGGGCCTGCGAGGAAGAGGCAATGTGGCGGCGCTATCAGCTCGAGGTCGCGGTCGAACGCGGCGAGATTCCGCCAGGGTTCGAGCCGGAGGATTTCGAGGCCGCGGGATTGCCGGTGCCGCCCAAGCGGGCCGCCGAGACCGCGAACCCGTTTGTCTGTGACGCTCCGGACAAGGCATGACGGAGCTCACGTCACTCACCCTTGCCGAGGCGCGTGACGGATTGCGCAAGCGCGCGTTTTCCGCCGCCGAGCTGGCCGATGCGCATATCGCGGCGATCGAGCAGGCGAGGGCGCTCAACGCCTATGTGCTCGAGACGCCGGACGCGGCGCGCGCAATGGCGAAGGACGCCGACGCCCGGCTCAAAACCGGCGAGGCGCGTCCGCTCGAAGGGATCCCGCTCGGCGTCAAGGATTTGTTCGCGACCAAGGACGTGCGCACGACCGCCTGCTCGCGCATCCTCGACAATTTCGTGCCGACCTACGAGTCGACCGTCACCGCGCAGCTCTGGCGCGACGGCGCGGTGATGCTCGGCAAGCTCAACCACGACGAATTCGCGATGGGCTCGTCGAACGAGAGTTCGTCCTTCGGACCGGTGATCAATCCATGGCGGCGCAAGGGATCGAATGTCGGCATCGGACCGAACGGGAAGGTCGAAGGCACGCCGCTGGTGCCGGGCGGTTCGTCGGGCGGTTCGTCCGCCGCCGTTGCCGCGCGTCTTTGTTTGGGCGCGACCGCGACCGACACCGGCGGCTCGATCCGTCAGCCGGCCGCGTTCACCGGCACCGTCGGGATCAAGCCGACCTACGGACGCTGCTCGCGCTGGGGCATCGTCGCGTTTGCGTCGTCGCTCGACCAGGCCGGGCCAATCGCAAGAACGGTGCGCGACGCTGCGATCCTGCTGCGCTCGATGGCCGGGCACGACCCGAAGGATTCGACCTCGGTCGATCGCCCGGTGCCGGACTACGAGGCCGCGCTCGGCAAGCCGGTCAAGGGACTGACCATCGGCATTCCGAAGGAGTGCCGGCTCGACGGCATGGCGGCCGAGATCGACAAGCTGTGGGACAGAGGCGCTGCGTGGCTCAAGGATGCCGGCGCCAACGTCGTGGAGGTCTCGCTGCCGCACTCCAAATATGCGCTGCCGACCTACTACATCGTGGCGCCCGCCGAAGCGTCGTCGAACCTCGCGCGCTATGACGGCGTGCGCTACGGCCAGCGCAGTCCGGGACGCGACGTCACCGGCATGTACGAGAAGACCCGCGCCGACGGCTTTGGCGCCGAGGTGCGCCGCCGCATCATGATCGGCACCTATGTGCTCTCCGCCGGCTACTACGACGCCTACTATGTTCAGGCGCAGAAGGTGCGCACGCTGATCAAGCGCGACTTCGAGCAATGCTTCGCCAAGGGCGTCGATGCGATCCTGACGCCGGCGACGCCGTCGGATGCCTTCGGCATCGGCGAGAAGGCGAATGCGGACCCGGTCGAAATGTATCTCAACGACGTGTTCACGGTGACGGTGAACATGGCCGGGCTGCCGGGCATTGCAGTCCCCGCCGGGCTGTCGTCTGATGGTCTGCCGCTCGGGCTTCAGCTCATCGGCCGCCCGTTCGACGAGGAGACGCTGTTCTCGCTCGGCGCAGTGATCGAGCAGGCCGCGGGCAGCTTCGAGGCGGAGCGATGGTGGTGAGGCCATATGACCCTCGCCGAGTTCAAGCGCAGTCTCACGAAGCGGACGCCGCCGCGCAGAGCTTTCGCCCGCGCTCACCGGCCTGTGGTGGGCCGGCAAGGACAAGTGGGAAACGGCGCATTCGCTGGTCATGGACGAAGCCGGCAAGGATTGTGCGCGGGTGCACGCATACCTCCACCGGCTTGAGAAGGACGAGGAGAACGCCCGCTACTGGTACCGGCGGGCCGGAACGCCGGCGGCGACCGGCGGACTTAAGGCCGAATGGGCCGCAATTGTGCGCGATTTGCTCGCGAAAACGCATTAACCACAAATTTCCCATAGAGAATTGTTGACCATGCCGCAACCCGCCGCTGATAAGGTCGCGTGTGAGGGGTGCTGGTGCCGATGCGTGCGTGGGGGCTGCTTGCAGCAATAGGCATTTGCGCCGCCTTGGGCGGTTGCACCAGCGTCTATAACATCCCGCTAAATCAGCCGTTGTCCGGCCCCGTCCAGGCGCAGCAGCTTGGCAGCGAAATTCCCATATCCTCCGATGACGTGATGGTGGGCCTCGCCTTCTCCGGCGGCGGCACGCGCGCGGCGGCCTTCTCCTTCGGCGTGCTCAAGGAGCTCGAGGCGACGCGCATCCGTGATCGCGGCAAGACCGTGTCGCTGCTGGATCGCGTGGATTTCGTCTCCGGCGTCTCCGGCGGGTCGGTGTTGGCGGCCTATTACGGCCTGCGGAAGCGCGACGCGCTCGCCGATTTCCGCGAGCGTTTCCTGCTGCGCAACGCCGAGGAATCGCTCAACACCAGAGTGTCGCTGCTCAATCTTGGCCGCGCGATCGGCGGCGGACTGAACGACGCCACGCACCTGCCGCGGTGGCTCGACGACAATCTGTTCGGTGGAGCGACATTCCGCGAATTTCGCGGCAGCCAGCGTCCGCGCATCTGGATCAACGCGTCCGATATATACAACCGCACACCCTTCGTGTTCGGCAGTGCCGCTTTCGACGCGATGTGCAGCGATCTGATGAGCTATCCGATCTCGGAAGCGGTGGCGGCCTCGGCCGCGGTGCCGGTTCTGTTCGCGCCGATTGTACTGGAAACCTTTCCGGACCGCTGCCAGACCAAGCTGCCGGACTGGATCGCGCGTGCCCGGGCGGACCGCAACACGCAGCCGCTGCTCCGCGATTTTGCGCAGGCGATCAACAGCTACCACACCGGCAGTGTGCGCTATGTAAAGCTTCTGGACGGCGGCCTGGTCGACAATTTCGGGCTCTCGGGCTTCAGCATTGCATTGCTGTCGGCGACGCGGCCGCACGAGCCGATGACGCCGCAGCAGGCCGCGCGGATCCGGCGGATTTTCTTTCTGATCGTGGATTCCGGTCGCGGGCCGTCGGGCGACTGGTCGCAACAGCTTCCGGGACCGACCGGCGTCGAGCTGGTGATGGCAACCGCCGATACCGCGACCGAAGCCAGCACGCGCGCAAGCTTCACCGCGTTCGTGTCGCTCATGAACGACTGGGTGGCCAAGGTCCGCCGCTGGCGTTGCGGGCTGTCGGCAGGCGAGCGGCAACGGCTGGGCGTGCCGGCCGACTGGCGCTGCAGCGACGTGAACGTGTTTGTCGAGCGCGTCGGCTTCGACCAGTTTGATGCTGCCCGCGCCAATGCGCTCAACGCGATCCCGACGCGCTTCCAGTTGCCGCAGGAGTCCGTCGATCTCCTGATCGACGCGGGCGCCGAGGCGGTGCGCAACAATCCGACCTACCGGGCGTTCCGCCGCGGGCTGTAGCAGCATTATCGTCGTCATCGACACGCCTAATCGCTCTCGCGAGGCATAAGCTCTCCGAGGTTTGCTAGTTTCCCCTCATCACCAATGAGGGGAGCGGAGCGCCGACAGGCGCTCGGGTGCAGCGGCACCCGTCGGCGGGCCAGTGACGTAGGCCCGCAGGCGCATAGCGCGACGCGTCCCGCGCAGACGCGCTGACGCAGTCCCATAACGCGGGACGCTCGCCTCTCGGCGCTCCACCGCGGCGATTTTTGGCTCCGGTCCGCCGGGGCGCGGCGATGAAGCAGAGGCGGTGCCTTCAGTCGTCTGCGAGCTCCTCGCGTCCGCTCGTAGTGGCGGAGGGCCGGGTTCCGAAGCCTCCCGGGTGCTTGCGTGCATTCGCAAACCCGCGGGACGCCGCATCCCGCTCTGCCATCGCAATGCCTCGCGAAAGCACCCTGACGCGAACGGGACGACGGGAGGGTGCCATGGAAATCGCGACCGTCAAGCTGAACATGCTCGCGATTGTTCATAGCCTGGTGATAGCGCCGCGCGTCGGCAGCGTTGCGCGTGCGTGAAGCGCAACGGCCGCCGCGCTTTCTGTTGCGGCGAGGCTATGCACAGAATTCTGCGCGGTGTGGATAGCGGAAAGGACGCTAGGGCGGATTGGCGAAGCGCAATCCGTCAATCGCATATTCAGCGGCGCAATATGCTTCGCGATTGCGCCCTATCGCCTCCTTCAACTCCATCGTGCCCCTCAATGAAATTCTATGACGAAAGAGTTTATTGCGCTCCGGCTCAATCGGTGCCGGTGATGCCGGCGTCCTTGATCACCGGGCCCCATTTGTTCATTTCCGCTTTGAGGAGGCGCCGCAAGCTCGGCCGGCGTGGAGCCGCGCACCACGACGCCGAGCGTCTCGAGCTTCTGCCTGGTTGCCGGATCGCTCAGCGCCGCGACCGTATCGGCATTGAGCTTGCGAATGATCTCGGTCGGGGTCTTTGCCGGTGCGAAGAAGCCGTACCAGGACGATACGTCGAAACCCGGCACGCCGGCTTCCGCGATCGGCGGCAGCTCGGGCGCCGCCGGCGTGCGCTTCGCCGTCGTCACCGCGAGGCCGCGCAGCTTGCCGCCCCGGATCAACGGCAGCACGGCGCCGATGTTGTTGAACATGACATCGACGCGGCCGGGGATGAGGTCGCCGAAGGCGGGCCCGGCGCCGCGATAGGGTACGTGCAGCATCTCGACCCCGGCCATGCGCTTGAACAGCTCGCCGGAGAGATGCACCGAGGTGCCGTGCCCGGACGACGCAAACGTGATCTTGCCTTTGTTCGCTTTGGCATAGGCGATGAAGTCGGTGACCGAATGCGCCGGCGAACTCATCGGGACCGCCATGATGTTGGCGTAGTCGCATAAGAGTGACACTGGCGCGAGGTCGGTAACGGGATCGAAGGGGAGCGATGCGAACAGGAACTTGTTCACCGCGAGCGGCATCGAGTGCAGCATGATCGTGTAGCCATCGGGCTCGGCGCGCACGACCTGCTCGGTGCCGATATTGGTGGCGCCGCCGCCGCGGTTCTCCACGACCAGTTGCTGGCCCCACATCTCCGAGAGCTTGCCCGACAGCACGCGGGCGATGGCGTCGGTGCCGCCGCCCGGCGGGAACGGCACGATCAGGCGCACGAAGCGGTTCGGATAGATCTGCGCGCGGGCAGCGGCCGATGACCGGCGGCGCAAGGGCGGCGGCGGCGGAGGTCGCGAGCAGTCGCCGACGGTTGATCATGGCAGTCTCCCGCTGGTTAGTTGACCTTCAGTCCGGCGCTCTTGATCACGGCGGCCCATTTGGCGGTTTCGACCTTGAGCATCTTGGCGAGTTCTTCCGGCGTCGAGCCCGCGAGCGCATAGCCGATCAGGTCGGCCTTGGCCTTCACCATGGGATCGGTGAGGGCAGCGAGCGATGCGGCATTGATTGCCTGGATGATCTCGGGAGGGGTCTTGGCCGCGACGAACATCGCCTGCCAGGACGTCACCTCGTAGCCCGGCACCGCTTCTGCAATGGGTGGCACGTCGGGCGCGGCCGGGTCCCTGGTGAGCCCGGTCACGCCCAGATGCGCGGATCTGTCCCGCGCGCACGTTTTCGAGCAGCGATCCGCTCGCGATATAGACGTCCACCCGTCCCGGGATGAGATCGTTGAGCACCGGACCGGCACCGCGATAGGGCACGTGGGTCATCTTGAGGCCGGCCATCGTCTGGAACAGCTCGATGGCGAGATGCGGTGCGCTGCCGGTGCCGGGCGATGCCATCGTCAGCTTGGCGGGGTTGGCTTTGGCGTAGGCAATGAATTCCTGCACCGTCTTGGCGGGCGAGGAGTTCGGCACGAACATGTAATACGGGAAGCTGAAGAGGTTCGCGACCGGCGCAAGGTCGGCGACAGGATCATAGGCGAGCGTCCGGGAGAGGCTGGGCGCGACCGCGAGCGAGGACGTGGCGTAGAGGATCGTGTGGCCGTCGGGTGGGGACCTTACGACCAGCTCGGCCGCGATGTTGGTGCCGCCGCCCGGCCGGTTTTCGATCACGACCTGCTGGCCCCACATTTTCGACAGTGGCTCGGCCATGACGCGGGCGGCGACGTCGGTCGGCCCGCCGGGCGCCAACGGCACGATCAGCCGCACGAAGCGGTTCGGATAGGTTTGCGCGTAGGCAGCGGCCGACGATCGACGGTGCCAGGACTGCGGCGGACGTTGCCAACAATCGCCGGCGGTTGATCATGACGCGCCTTGCTCCATGCCGGTCTTCCTGATGAACGGGAGAGCGGCGGGCGATGCGATGAATTTGATCAACGCGCGCGCGGCGTCAGGCTGGCTGGCGCCGGTGTGCACGCCGCCGGCAAAGATGCTGACGGTGTCCATTTCCTTCGGCACCGGACCGACATACTGGATGCCGGGGTAGAGCAGGAGCTCGCTCACTTGCTGGAAACCGATGTCGACGTCGCCGCGCGCGAGGATCGACCCGACGGGTGTGCCGGGTGGAGTCTGCTTGATCTTCGTCGCGACCTGATCCCAGATCCCCCAGTGTTTGAACAGGCTCTCGAGAAACACGCCGCTGGGGCCGGAGGAGTAGCCAATGCCCTTGGCCGCGAGCAGCGCGCGTTTCACTGCGTCGGTCGTGCTGATGTCGGGCTTCGGCGCACCCGCCGGGACGGCAATGGCGATGCCGGAGCGAACGAGGTCGACACGGCTCGCGCCGACGATCTTGCCCTCCTTGATCATTGTCTCCATCGACGGCGTCACCAGGATCACCATGTCGAAGACCTCGCCGGCGCGCAGCTTCTTGAGGATGTCGACGGTGCCGTTCCAGGTGGTGTTGAGCTTGTGGCCGCTCGCGCGCTCGAACTCCGGCGCGAACGCCAGATAGGCCTCCTTGATCGCTTGCGAGGACAGGACTTTGATTTCAGCAGCATTCGCCATTACCGCACTCCAAAGGGTGCCGCCGAGCACGGCGGCCAGGATGGTGATTGATTGCTTTCGCACGGGTTCTTTTCTCACGTTTTTGTTCCTGGCTGCACCCTTCATTCGCTGACTTTGATGTTGGCGGCCTTGATGACCGGGCCCCACTTCGCCGCGTCCTCCTTGAGATGCGCGCCGAGCGCCTCGGGCGTCGATCCGACAACGATCACGCCGAGCTTGTCGAGCCGGGCCTTGATCGCGGGCTCGGCGAGCACGGTGAGGCGTATCGGCGTTGATCTTGCGGATGATCTCAGGCGGGGTCTTCGCCGGCACGACAAAGGCGAACCAGGACGACGTGTCATAGCCGGGCACGCCGGCCTCGCCGATGGCGGGCACGTCCGGCGCCGCCTCCTGCCGTTTCGCGGTCGAGACGCCGAGCGCGCGCAACTGGCCGGCCTGAACCATCGGCAGGCCGGACGCCATCACCGCGAACGTCATGTCGACGCGACCCGCGATCAGATCGGTGATGGCCGGCGCCGCGCCACGATAGGGCACGTGCGTGATGTCGACCTTGGCCATGTATTTGAACAGCTCGGCGCTCATGTGCGGGGAGCTGCCGTGGCCTGGAGACGCGTAGGTGAGCTTGCCCGGGTTCGCTTTGGCCGCTGCGATGATGTCGCCGGCCGAGTTGAACTTCGAGTCCTTCGGCACCACCAGGAGATTGGGGAACAGGCAGATCAGCGTGACCGGCGCGAAGTCGGCAAGCGGGTCGTAATTGATCGACGGGAACAGGAATTGATTGACCGTGAGCCCGCCGGCGGTGATCAGCATGGTGTAGCCATCGGGTGCCGCGCGCGCGACGAACTCGATGCCGATATTGGCGCCGGCGCCGGGCTTGTTCTCGACAACGACCTGCTGGCCCCAGATCTCCGACAGCCGGGCGCCGACGATGCGCCCGACTGCGTCGATGCCGCCGCCCGGCGTGAACGGCACCACCAGCCGCACGACCCGGTTCGGCCAATTCTGTGTCTGTGCTTGCTGCTGCGCCAGGGCGGCGCTGCCGAGCGCGGGCATCAAGGCGGAGGCGGCGGTTAATCCGGTGAAGCGTCGGCGTGTCAGCACGATGTCACTCCTCGCTCTTGATACCGGCGGCCTTGATCACGGGTCCCCAAAGCGCGCTTTCCGATTTCAGGTGCGCCCCGAGCTCGGCGGGCGTCGATGCGACGACCATGACGCCGACCTGCTCCATGCGTTTCTTGACCGCGGGCTCGGCCAGCACCTTGGCGGTGTCGGCGTAGATCTGCTGGACGATGTCGGGCGGCGTCTTGGCGGGGACGAAGAACGAATACCAGGCGGAAACATTGAAGCCCGGCACGCCGGACTCGGCGACGGTCGGATATTCCGGCGCAGTCGGAAACCGCTCGGCCGACGTCACGGCGAGGCCGCGCAACGAGCCCGAGCGCGCCGCCTGCAGGACACCGGCCATGGTGTTGAACATCACGTCGACGCGGCCGGGGATCACGTCGTTGAGCGCCGGCGCCACGCCCCGATAGGGGATGTGGGTCATCTCGATGCCGGTCTGACGCTTGAACAATTCGCCCGACAGATGCGGCGATGTCCCGGTCCCGGACGAGGCGAAGGTGATCTTGCCGCGGTTCTTCTTGGCGAATTCAACGAATTCCATCACCGATTTCACCGGTGAGGAGTTCGGGACCACCATCAGGTTTGGATAGAGGGCGACCAGTGTGACCGGCGCGAAATCGGCGACGGGATCGTAGTTGACCGACGGATAGATGATAGCGGTTGATCGCAAACGGCAGCGACGCAATCAGGATGGTGTAGCCGTCCGGTTCCGACCGCGCGACCGCTTCGATGCCGATATTGCTGCCGGCGCCGCCGCGGTTCTCGATCACCATCTGCTGTCCCCAGATCTCGGACAGGCGGGTCGAGATAATTCGCGCGACCGCATCGGTGCCGCCGCCGGGCGCGAACGGTACGATCAGCCGCACCGTGCGGCGTGGCCAGCCTTGCGCATAGGCGACGCGGATCGAGGAGGCTGGGGCGAGTGCCGATGCGGCCGCAAGCCCGACCAGATGGCGGCGGGTGATCATGGCGTCTCTCCCTGCGCGGCGTGCGCTTGATGCGCGCTGTCATGCCGTGTCGTTTACCTGAAGCCTATAGCGGCGTGGAACGTGCTACAACCGCCCGTAGCGTTAGTCGGCGTAAGGCAGGTCCCAGCGCGATCGAAGGCGACCAGCTTGCGTGGCGGTTCAGAAGTTCGCGTTGAGCATTTGCGGCACGGGTTGCGGCGGACTTCGGAACGGAAATTGCGGCTCGACGGACTAGCAACTTCATCGACCTTGCCACGGGCCCGCACCGCCGGGCCTGGGATACGCATCTGTTGTCGGCGAACGGTGTGCTCGCCGCCTGGGTCGTCTACGGCGTTCTCAATTCGCTGGTCCGGATCGGCTTCGGAAGCACGCTGTCGCTCGATGACGCGCGCGCGAGCGAACTCGTGCAGACGCTGTCGTCCGGCTACCAGTCGCGCAATCCGCCGCTCTATGAGTGGCTGTTGTGGGGGTCCGAACGGATATTCGGCGCCGGGGTCGAAAGCCATCTGGTGCTGCGTTTCTCGCTCGTGGCGGCGCTCGGCCTGGCGACCTGCTGCGCGGCGCGGCGCGTCATCGGGGACCATCGCTGGGCCGCGATCGCATCGCTGTCGATGCTGGCGACCTACGCGGTCGGCTGGCGGTTTCACGATTGGGCGACGCAGACGATCCTGCTGTCGATCGCCTGCGTGGTCACGTTCGACGCCGCGCTCCTTCATCTGGAGCGGCCGTCGTGGCGCAGCGCCGCGTTGCTCGGCGCGCGGCCGGCTTCGGCCTCATGGCCAAGTTCAGCTATCCGCTGTTTCTGGCAGGCTTGCTGCTGGCGCTCGCGAGCATGCCGGAAACCCGGCGCAAGCTCGCCGACCGCCGCTTGCTGCTGGTGCCGGTACTCGCCGCGGTTTTCGTCGTGCCGTACGCGATCTGGCTGCTGAGCGTCGACGCAAACGGCGTCACCGTGGTTTCGGAGTCCGTCGGCGCCAGCGGCCATCCTTCTCCGCCGCGCGCGCTGATAGCGCTTGGGTCCATGCTGTGGTCGCTGCCGGCCTTTGCGCTGCAGTGGGTGGTGCTGGTCGCCGCCGTCACCGTCCCATTCTCTCGGTGGCGCGCGACCATAGCGCCACCTGGCGTGGGCGAGCAGGTGGCGCTCCGCGCCATGATATTAGCGGCGCTGCTCGCAACGGTCGGCGCCGTCCTGATCGGCGCGTCGGACATCGGCGAGCGACACATGTATCCGATCCTGGCGATCGCTCCGATCTATCTGTTTGCGCGCGCGGCGCGCTACGGCATGGACCGCACCTGGATCCCGCGGTTTGCGGCCGTCGTCCTGGCCGCGCTCGTTCATCGTGCCCGCGCTGCGGGTGGCGACCATGTCGGTGCCGTTGCTGAGCCGGGGCGGTCAGTTCGGCACCTTGTTGCCGTTCGAGCCATTGACCGCGGCGCTCGCCCAGCGCGGGATCGTCGATGGCACCGTGGTGACGCCGGATATCAAGGTCGGGGGAAATCTGCGCTCATTCAATCCGAACCTTCGCATCGTCTCGCAGGAATCCTATCGGTTGGTGCCGGTGCCGCGCCGCGTCAGCGACGACCGCTCCTGCGTCCTGGTCTGGTCCGCCAACGACGCGCGTGGGCTGGCGCTGGCCGGAACGCTGCCGGCGGGAACGCCTGGACGTCCAATCCGCGCCGTCGTGGATCCGCGGCCCCGTCGCGGCCGTGTGGTGGGTCGCGCGGCTCGATCCGCGATCGAAGCTTTGCGGTTGACGGCGCTTTCGCCGCAAGTCGTCCGTCAGGCCGGCCGCTCGAAGAAGTGGCGGTAGGCGAGCGAGAGGAAGCCCACGCCGACCATTCCGAACAGCGCCCCCAGCAGCGACTGGACGGTCCAAAAGGTCGCGGCCACCGCCCGGCTCGGTTGGGCGAACGAGAGCCAGAAGCCGATGCCGGCGGCGATCAGTCCGAACGGCAGCAGGCAGATCATGTGTCCCCAGAACAGCCGCCAGGTGTTTCTTCTGGTGGCGGCCCAGGCCGCACCGAAGGACAGGTCGCGGCCAAGCGCTTTCGCCGGAAGGACCATAAAGAGGCGGAATGCAAAGATCAGGGCGACGAGCGTCACGATCGAACCGCTGCCCGTCACCATCAACGCCCCGGTGTCGATCTCGGTCGCTCCCGGCCGTTGCGTCAGCGCCTGGTAGATCTGGCCGAGATAGGCCGGCACTGACGGCAACAGCCCGATCAAAAAGGCCAGCACGGCATAGCCGATGACGACGGAATCGAGCCTGATATAGAGGCCGCTGACGTGCTCGCCGCGGAGCAGCAGGCGGTGCCATGCGACTGCGATCGAGGACAAGATCGGCAGCAGGATGATCGTGTTGAGCGCCTGCGTCAGGATGGTCACGCCGGGATTGGGGTCCGGCTTGCCGGCCCGGGCGTTGACAATCATCTCCATCAGGGCCGGCGCCTGCCACCACATGAACAAGGCGATGATCGGCGTCATGATCAAAAGCCAAAGCCACGAAATACGAATGAGCTCCGGCAACTCCTTGAACCAGATCGCGTAGGATTCGCCGACGGTCCTCCACACCGGCAGCTTGGCCGGTGCCGCTTCAGTGATTGCGCTCATGATCTGCCCCCCTAAATCGGGTTGTAACGACCGCAACGCCCCTCTGAACTGCCCAAGTTTGAACCTCATGCAGGCTACAATCAATGAGCCGCAGCGATCCCCTTGACCCGCCACGGACCGCACGCAATGGGGATGACCGGCACAGAGAGACGGAACAACCATGAACGCTAGGCCCACCAAGCTGATCCGCGGCGCCACGGGTGAGTGGGAGATCGTGATCGGCCTCGAGGTTCACGCCCAGGTCACCTCGGAAGCGAAACTGTTTTCCGGCGCCTCGACCGCCTTCGGCGGCGAGCCGAACTCCCAGGTCTCGCTGGTCGACGCCGCGATGCCCGGCATGCTGCCGGTGATCAACGAGGAATGCATCCGCCAGGCGGTGCGCACCGGCCTCGGCCTCAATGCCAAGATCAATCTCAGATCGGTGTTCGACCGGAAGAACTATTTCTATCCGGACCTGCCGCAGGGCTACCAGATCAGCCAGTACAAGTCGCCGATCGTGGGCGAGGGCGAGGTCGCGATCGACATGCCCGACGGCGAGACCGTCACGGTCGGGATCGAGCGCGTCCATCTCGAGCAGGACGCCGGCAAGCTCTTGCACGACCAGCATCCGACCATGTCGTTCGTCGACCTCAACCGCTCGGGCATCGCGCTGATGGAGATCGTGTCGAAGCCCGACCTGCGCTCGGCCGACGAGGCCAAGGCCTACGTCTCCAAGCTCCGCACGATCCTGCGCTACCTCGGGACCTGCGACGGCGACATGGAGAAGGGCAGCCTGCGCGCCGACGTCAATGTCTCGGTGCGGCGGCCCGGCGATCCGTTCGGCACCCGCTGCGAGATCAAGAACGTCAACTCGATCCGCTTCATCGGCCAGGCGGTCGAATACGAAGCGCGCCGGCAGGTCGACCTGATCGAGGATGGCGGCACGGTCGAGCAGGAGACGCGGCTGTTCGATCCCAACAAGGGCGAGACGCGCCCGATGCGCACCAAGGAAGAGGCGCACGACTATCGCTACTTCCCCGATCCCGACCTGCTTGCCGCTCGAAATGTCGCCGGCGCTGGTGGATGACCTGAAGGCGCATCTGCCGGAATTGCCGGACCAGAAGAAGGCGCGCTTCATGCGCGACTACGCGCTTACCGCCTATGACGCCAATGTGCTGGTCGCCGAGCGCGAGTCCGCGGACTACTTCGAGGATGTCGCGCGCGGCCGCGACGCCAAGGCGGCGGCCAACTGGGTGATCAACGAGCTGGCCGGCCGGCTCAACAAGGAGGGCAAGGACATCCTCGCCTCGCCGATGTCGTCGTCGCAGCTCGGCGCGATCCTCGATCTGATCGCGGCGGGAACGATTTCCGGCAAGATCGCCAAGGACGTGTTCGAGATCGTCTGGAGCGAGGGCGGCGACCCGCGTCAGATCGTCAAAGACGCGCGGAATGGAGCAGGTGACCGACCTCTCGGCGATCGAAAAGGTGGTCGACGAGATCGTCGCCGCGAACCCCGACAAGGTGGAGCAGGCGAGAACGAACCCAAAACTCGTCGGCTGGTTCGTCGGTCAGGTGATGAAAGCGTCGGGCGGCAAGGCCAACCCGCAGGCGGTGAACGATCTGCTCAAGCGCAAGCTCGGCGTCTGAGCCGATCCGGTCGCGACACACGCGCGCGTCGCCGCGCGCGTCGGATTCGACCGCGAATGTGTCGCTCGATGTCTCATGCGGAGCGGAACCGAGCGCTTCAGATGCTGCGAGAGCGAATCACTTTCGGCCGATTCGCTCGATTCGCGTCGGATTCGGTCGAGCGAAACGCCAATTTCGAGCCTGCAGCGCAAATTTTTTTCACAACGTGATTAACGCGCTTGAAGGCGACGTTTTCGGCGGTCCGATCGTCGCTCGGCGGTGTTTATCGCAGGTGTCGATCGCGTACGCTCTGCGCGAATTCGAGTCGCAAGAAAGCCTTGCGCAGTCGGTATTTCTTGCATTCGATATTTTTTTCTGCGCGATCGCGTGTCGTTACTGATCGCTGCAATGTTGTTGATGATCGCGCGCGTGTGCGTTGACACAAGATCGGGCGCGATAAACGCGCTCGATACACCCTTCATTAAGCGGAAACGCTGATTTTTTCGCCGCTCTGTAGTAATCGGAGTGCAGTGCTCGCGATTCGCGCGGGCACTGATACCACATCGCCACTCACTCATGGCTAGGAGGGCAGCATGGCGAAGAAGAGAAGTCAAGACGAAGTCAGCGGCGAAGAAGGGCGCGAAGAAGACCAAGCGCCGGAAGAAGAGGTAGGCACCGCTACTTCACGGTCTTCGGCTTCGCTTGATGTCGATGGCCGCGTCAAACGGGCCGGCGGTTGTCGACTGCGGTGAGCGCTAAGCGGCCGCTTCGGCAACGCCGGCTTCGGTCGACGACAGAGGGCGTCGGCGAGACAGGGGTACGAGATTCACGCGTGTCCGAGCCGAGAGGCAAAGGCGCGCTGAATGTGAGGGACGGCAAGCCCGAACCTCACCAGCGGTGAAAGCCGCCAGCTCGGACTTCTCGATCTCGCCGACGCCCTCAGTGTTTGTGAGGCGTGTCGCGGCTGTCAGGCGGCTTGGTCTCAGGCCGCCTTGCCCTTGAGCCTGGTGTTGCAGGCGCTCCAGTACTTCGGCCAAGTCATGCCCTTTTCGATCTTGCCGGCCTTCTTGGCTTCGCGCCATTCCTGGCCGCACTGCCGCTGACGCTCGCGCGCGGACTTTTGACCCTGCGGTCAGCTCTCGCTTCTTCTTTTGCTTTGCTGTTTTGGCTTTGCCTTTTTCGGCCTTGTCGGCCTTGTCGGTGCGTGGCCTCGGCCCGGGCCTGATCCGAGACTGTGGATGGAAATGCCAGCGGGATCAGAAGAAGTGCAGCCGCGACGAGCGCGGAACAGACCAACCGGAACATGGGCGACTCCCTTCCTTGAACGGAATAGCGAAATCCAGTTCGGCGCATCTTGTGACGCATGCGCGCCTTGTTGAAGCCTAGCCTTGAAGTCCATGGCCCGTCCATGGGCTGCCGGCGACGCATCGCGGCATCGAGCGCTGGGCCGGTCGGATGTCACGTTGGGAGCAAGGAGGAGCCATCGATGGCACGGACATCAGCAAGCGAAGCGCAGCCGGGCTGCGTCGAACCGCCGCCAGCGCGCGATCGAGACGCACGGCACCCGCCAAGCCGATCGATCTCTACTACTGGCCGACGCCCAACGGCTACAAAGTGTCAATCATGCTGGAGGAATGCGGCGCTGCCGTACCGCGTCATCCCGCTCAACATCGCCCGCGGCGATCAGTTCAAGCCGGAGTTTCTGGCGATCTCGCCCAACAATCGCATGCCGGCGATCGTCGATCCGGCGGGGCCCGGCGGCCGCCCGATCTCGATCTTCGAATCCGGCGCGATCCTGCAATATCTCGGCCGCAAGACCGGCCGGTTCTATCCGGCGACCGAGCGCGCGCGGGTCGAGGTCGATCAGTGGCTGTTCTGGCAGATGGCCAATCTCGGTCCCAAGGCCGGCGAGTGCCATCACTTCCGGCTCTACGCGCCCGAGCGCGCGACGCTGCAATATGCGGTCGACCGCTTCACCAACGAGTGCAATCGTCTCTACGGCGTCATGAACCGGCGGCTCGCCGATCGGGAATTCCTCGCCGGCAGCTATTCGATCGCCGACATGGCCTGCGTCGGCTGGGCCAGCCGCTGGCAGCGGCAGGGCCAGGACATCAACGCGTTTCCGCACCTCAAGCGCTGGCTCGACCGCGTGCTCGCGCGGCCGGCGGTCTACAAGGGCATGCACATCTGGGTGGAGGAGGCGTCGAAGGTCAGCATGGAGGATGCCGCCGACCCGTGCGACGCTGTTCGGTCAGCGCGCGCGATAAGCGCGGCCGCAATTCCACACCGCCGCACCGTCGGACGATGGTTATCAGTCCGTCAATCGCTGGACGGGCGAGCCGGCGCACGGTCGCGCGAATATCGAGACGATCCAGGGCATTTGTCGGCCTAATCAAAAGTATAACCGGCAATTTTACCGTTCGTGTTCAGAATTGGTTCACGTCGATCCTTAAAACGTCATTCAAATCTTATCGGCATAGTCGCGTCACTCGGCCGGGGGGCTGAGTAGGATCGCGCGAAGTCCGCAAGCTGACGGACACGCGCGAACAGGGGAGTGCCGACATGGCTCGTTTTGAACTCAGTGAATGCAACCACGCCGTCCTCGGCGAGGGGCCGGTCAACGCCAGCACGCTTTTCGAACTCGGCATGATGTATTCGGTCGGGCGCAGCGTTCCGATCGACTACGTCACCGCGCACAAGTGGTTCAATCTCGCGGCGATGCAGGGCAATCGGGATGCGGCTCGCCTGCGCCAGGAGATTGCCGAGCAGATGTCGGACATCGAGATCGCGGCGGCGCAACGCGCGGCGCGGGCGTGGCTGAAGGCGCACTGATCTGCCGTTCGGCCGCGTCGTTTATGCGGCAGGCGTCCGGCGCTGAACGCGTTGTTCCGAGGGCGTCAATGCCAGCGAACGCTCAGTACGCGTTCCGGTCATGCGCGATGTCTGGCATGCGCTGGTGCGCGCAGCGTCGCCGTGCGTCCCGGCGACGGAGCGGTCTCGCGCGAGCGACAGCGCGTCATTTTCGATGTGCCATCGACGGCATGCGCTCGGAAATTTCGATCGTCACGTCGTATCGTTACGACGGGACGAGCGCCGACGCTTGTCAAGATCCAGCTCCGCAGTCACTGGTTCGCAAAAAGCTTCGGCAGCGCATCGCGTATGCCTTGACCGAAAATAGCGTGACCGATACGGGTTTCGCGCCGGAGAGGTGGCCGAGTGGCTGAAGGCGGCGGTTTGCTAAACCGTTATACGGTCTAAAGCCGTATCAAGGGTTCAGAATCCCTTCCTCTCCGCCAACTCTACTCAGCTCTCCGTGCAGTATTGCGCATCTTTCGCAAGATTTTGCGGCTCAAGCAGGGCGCGCAAGTTACCGCTGCGGTCGAAGCGCGATTTTACGCTGCGGTCGCCAAGGCGGTCGATTGCAAGCGGCAGACCCGTGATTGTGGCTTGGGCACTGCGGAAACCAGCGAGCAGCAAGGATTCACGAGGGGCAGGGCAAGTTGGCAACGTCAGGCATGTAAACTTTTTATAAAAAAACAGTCTAAAACTATAAACTATACGTAAAAACCATGATAATAATGATCGTATGTATTTTTCGTAAATATCAGCAAAGCTTCCGGCGATCAAGTCCTAAATAGCTGGCGGTGCCAAATGATCCTCGAAGATTATCAATCGAGTCTTGGAGGCGAGAAATCGCGAGTGTTTTTCAGGCAACACTTGCCGGAAAACTGTATCGCGTGCTGTTCAAAAGGGCGCTTAATCATTGCCAGTAGTCGGCTCTCGGTTAATGTGAGCGTGCGACGGCGGGGGGCATCCCAAGGTCGCCCTGTCTGGTTTTCGGGGATGTTTGTGTAGATCGAAACCAGGCGGTCACGGGGACTGAAGGGGACCTTCCAGGGGTGCGGAGCACCCGGCGGAGACGGAACCCTCCCACGAACGACAACTTGGAGGTTCAAAATGAAGATGGTGAAAAGTCTTCTCCTCGGCTCCGCGGCGGGTTTGGTCGCGGTTGCCGGGGCGCAGGCTGCCGATCTTCCCGTCAAGGCCAAGCCGGTCCAGTACGTGAAGATCTGCACGCTCTACGGAGACGGGTTCTATTACATCCCCGGCTCCGACACTTGCATCAGGTTCGGCGGCTATATCCGGGCCGACTACAACTGCAACGGCCGCACCCCGCATGTGCTCGGTGCCACCGGCGCGCAGGACCGCACCGTGAGCCGGTGGACTACCCGGCACCGCGCCAACTTGACGACCGATGCGCGCACGCAGACTGCCTATGGCACGCTGCGGGCGTATACCAGCATCAACGCCGAAGTCGCGGAAGGCACCGCCACGCTCGGCACGCACCGCGCGTTCATCCAGTGGGGTGGCTTCACCTTCGGTCGCACGGTCGTCGTTCGTCGACCACGAAGGCAGCCTGGGCGACAGCGGCATGCGGTCGCTCTACACCGGACTGGTCGACAGCACGACCGGCGCCGCCGGCATCAACCAGATCGCCTATACGTGGCAGCTCGGCAACGGCATCACCTTGAACGTCGGCGCCGACGATCCGCGTGTCGGCTCGATCGCCAATCTTGCAGGGTGTTGCTGTCAACGGCTTCACGTTCGGCTCCGATCCGGCCAGCTCCCGGCAAGGCACCTCGTTCCCCGATCCGTGGGTTGCGTTGCGGGTCAGCCAGGCCTGGGGCCGCGCCAGCATCGCGTTGATCGGCCACCAGAATGCCGGCGACCTACTACACGTACGGCCGGTGCCTGCAGGCGCAGGCCGAACACCACGCTAGTGCGGCTATCCGGACGACAAGTGGGGCTGGGCGGTTCTCGCCGGCGCCGAGATCAAGCTCGACATGCTGAGCCCGGGCAGCCGCGTCGGCTTCTACGGCACCTACGGTGTCGGCGCGTCACGCGCTCACCCGGAACAGCCAGACCAGCCCGGGCCTGTATCGGCTCCGGCAACCAGATCGCCTTCGGCATCCTGACCGATGCGGTCTATGTCAACGGCGGCAGCCTGGAGCTGACCACCTCATGGGCGGCCGGCGGCGGCTTCGAGTACTTCTGGACCCGCAACTTCTCGAGCACGATCTACGGCGGCTACACCAGGACCGAGTACAACAGCACGGCTTCGACCCTGATCTGCGACCGAGGCTCGGCCACTCGGGCGCCTGCGATCCCAACTACAGCCTCTGGCAGATCGGCACGCACCACGACTGGTTCCCGCTGCCGGGTCTGCGGTTTGCGGTCGACGTGTTGTACACGGGCGTCGATTCGGCGTTCGCCGGCCAGACGGTCACGGTCGCCAAAGCGCAGGGTGCCCGTCCGACCGGCGTCTATCAGGCCAAGGATCTCGGCCTCACCTCGGTCATGTTCCGCGCCCAGCGCACCTGGGGCGGCGGCGACTGATCGACACCGACAATCCGGTCTCGACGACATCACCCCCGGCGGTTTCCGCCGGGGGTTTTTCATTTTTAGAGCGCGGCGAGGTGAGGGCGTTCGCAAGCTGCGGGGCTCATTCAATGGCGATATGAGCGTCCCCGATTCGAGATCGGCGGTGTGATTCAGCAGGGGGCTGTGGATACCGGCGTTGCCGGCGCTTTTTGGCGTTCAAGCAAATCGAAGCGTATTGACCTACCGAAATCAGCCGATAGTCGGCGAGTACTGGCAATGAATATTACAATTTAACGCCCTGAAAATACTGCTGAAACAATCCAATAATGGCATGGAAAAACAGCATTCCAGGCTAGTTTTGGCGGCATCTTCGAAGTTGTTTTTATGCAACATATGGATAAAAATCGCATTAATATCTCTGTGGGCGGTCCTTTATTTATTGCTTGGAGGGCGATGCTCAGTAATCTGAGCGTGCGACGGCGGGGGGCATCCCAAGGTCGCCCTGTCTGGTTTTCGGGGATATTCGGAATCAGGCGGTCACGGGGACTGAAGGGGACCTTCCAGGGTGCGGAGCACCCGGCGGAGACGGAACCCTCCCAACGAACGACAACTTGGAGGTTCAAAATGAAGATGGTGAAAAGTCTTCTCCTCGGTTCCGCCGCGGGCTTGATCGCGGTCGCCGGGGCGCAGGCTGCCGATCTTCCCGTCAAGGCCAAGCCGGTCCTATACGTGAAGATCTGCTCGCTCTACGGAGACGGGTTCTACTACATCCCGGGCTCCGATACTTGCATCAAGTTCGGCGGCTATGTGCGGGCGGACTACAACTTCAACGGCCGCACCCCGCATGTGCTCGGTGCCAACGGTGCACAGGATCGCACCGTTAGCCGGTGGACTACCCGGCACCGCGCCAACCTGACGACCGATGCGCGCACGCAGACTGCCTATGGCACGCTGCGGGCGTATACCAGCATCAACGCCGAAGTTGCGGAAGGAACCGCGACGCTCGGCACGCACCGCGCGTTCATCCAGTGGGGTGGCTTCACCTTCGGTCGCACGGTGTCGTTCGTCGATCACGAAGGCAGCTTGGGTGACAGCGGTATGCGGTCGCTCTACACCGGACTGGTGGACAGCACGACCGGCGCCGCCGGCATCAACCAGATCGCCTATACGTGGCAGCTGGGCAATGGCGTCACCTTGAACATCGGCGCTGACGATCCGCGTGTCGGCTCGATCGCCAACTTGCAGGGTGTTGCTGTCAACGGCTTCACGTTCGGCATCCGATCCGGCCAGTTCCCGGCAAGGTACCTCGTTCCCTGATCCGTGGATTTCGTTGCGGGTCAGCCAGGCCTGGGGCCGCGCCAGCATCGCGTTTATCGCCAACCAGAATGCCGCCACCTACTACACGAACACCACGCCTGCTTGCCCGCAGGCCGGCACCACGCAGTGCGGATATCCGAGCGACGTGTGGGGTTGGGCGGTGCTCGGCGGTGCCGAGATCAAGCTCGACATGTTGAGCCCCGGCAGCCGTGTCGGCTTCTTCGGCACCTACGGTGTCGGCGCGTCACGGCTCACCCGGAACAGCCAGACCAGCCCGGGCCTGTATGGCTCCGGCAACCAGATCGCCTTCGGCATCCTGACCGACGCGGTCTATGTCAACGGCGGCAGCCTGGAGCAGACCACCACATGGGCGGCCGGCGGCGGCTTCGAGTACTTCTGGACCCGTAACTTCTCGAGCACGATCTACGGCGGCTACACCAGGACGGAGTACAACGGCACGGCTTCGACCCTGATCTGCGACCGGGTCGGCCACTCGGGCGCCTGCGATCCCAACTACAACCTCTGGCAGATCGGCACGCACCACGACTGGTTCCCGCTGCCGGGTCTGCGGTTTGCGGTCGACGTGTTGTACACGGGCGTCGATCGGCGTTCTCCGGCCAGACCGTCACGGTCGGCAAAGCGCAGGGCGCCCGTCCGACCGGCGTCTATCAGGCCAAGGATCTCGGCCTCACCACGGTCATGTTCCGCGCCCAGCGCACCTGGGGCGGCGGCGACTGATCGACACCGACAATCCGGTCTCACGACATCACCCCCGGCGGTTTCCGCCGGGGGTTTTTCATGAAAGGTCACGGCTGAGTCGCGCTAGAGCATTTCCCATTTGGGCTGGCTCTATCCGCCGCTCATTCCCGCGAAAGCGGGAATCGAGTATCTTCCTTTGTCGCCCCTGGGTCCCCGCTTTCGCGGGGACGAGCGGGAGGGCCGAGTCAGCCCAAATGGGAAATGCTTTAGACCTTGATCCGATTCAATTAATCGGATCAAGGTCTAGCTTCTTGCTTGAGCATGATCTTTTCCGAAAACCGGTTCCCACCCCGGATCAAGTCCGGGGCAGGCTTTTTCGGGATCATGCTCTAACGTTTGACGCCAGGAATTTCAGCCGCCACCGCCGCGATCAGTTCCGACCACGCTTGTCCGCGTTGCTGACGCCGCACCTGCACGCGCGGATACCACGGGCTCTCGTCCTGGTCGCGGAACCAGTACCAGATGCGCGCGTGCCCGTGCGGCACCATCACCCAGGTCGGCACGGCCGAGCGCGCCGGCAAGATGCGCCGTGGTGTTGCTTACGGTCACGACGGCGTCGCAGGCGCACATCAGCGCCGCGAGCCCGTCGAGGTCGTTGGTGTTGTCGATGTCGGCAAGCCGCTCGACGCGGATGCCGAGACTCGCGCTCAACCGCCTCGCGCTCGGCGCGCGTGTCGCCGTATTGCAGATCGACAAAGCGATAGCCGGGTGACCGCAGCAGCGCCGCGAAGTCGGCAAGGCGCGCGCTCTTCTGCTCGCCGCCGATCGGCGCCTTGCTGATCCAGGACAGGCCGATCACGGTGCGGCCATCGTCAAGCCGGTGCGCGCAGCGCGCGCGTGCGCGCCTCGTCGGCAACGAGATAGCCGCGCTCGCGCTTCGGAAATGCCTCCCAGTTCGGACGGAAGTGGCGGCCAAGACCGGCGATCGGCTCCTGCGCCGCGACCGGTCCGCGCGTAGAGCTCCGGGCCGAGCGGGCACCACCTTCGCGCCCGGGAACGAGCGCGCGAACAGGCGTCACCAGCCGCGGCTCCACCTCCAACGTCAGCGATCCGGTGCGCTGCATCAGGTCGGGGATCATGCTCGGCGTGGAGGATCTCGTCGCCGAGCCCCTGCTCGCCCCACACCAGCAGCGGGCCATCGACGCGTGCGCCGTTCCAGCGCGGCTGCCGATAGGCGCGCGGCACCAGGCCCTTGGCGCCCGCCCAGCGGTGCTCGTAGAGCGCCCAGCCTTCCGCGAAAGCGGCCGAGGCCAAGGCAGATGAAGCTCTTGTTCCATTTCGGCGCGGCCGCCGTCGGGATCGAGCGCGATCACGCGATCGAAACTCGCTGCCGCCTCGCTCGAAGCGTTCGAGATCGACCAGGATGTCGCCGCGCACGGTCAGCGCTTCGGGGTCGTCGGCGCATCAGCGCCAGCGCCCGGTCGCAGCTTGCGAGCGCTTCGTCGGCGCGGCCGAGCTTGCGCAGGATGACGGCGCGCGTGACCAGCGCCGCGCGATGGTCGGGCTCGAGCGCCAGCGCGCGCTCGGCGGCCGCCAGCGCGTCGGCGTGCCGGCCAAGCTGGTCGAGCGCATTGGCGCGGTTGTTGTGGGCGTCGGCATAGTCCGGTTCGAGCGTGATCGCCCGGTCGAGGCTGGCGAGCGCCTGCTCATGCCGCTCGAGCGCAGCGAGCGCATTGCCGTGATTGTAGTGCGCCGGCGCAAAGTCCGGCGCGAGCGCGATGGCGCGCCCGAAGCTCTCCGCCGCGTGCTCATGCCGGCCGAGATCGTGCAGGACGGCGCCGCGATTGCACCAGTCGTTCGACCGAGTCCGGCTTGAGCGCGAGCGCGCGGTCGTAGCTCTGCGACCGCCTCCTCGAGCCGACCGAGCGCGACCAGGGCGTCGGCGCGACTGCCGTGCAGGCTGGCGGTCGCCGGGCCGAGCGCGAGCGCGCGATCGAAGCTCGCCAGCGCCTCCTCGTTGCGGCCGAGATGGGTACAGCGCCTTGCCCAGCAGAGCGTGAATGCGGGTCTGATCGGGAGCCATCGCGACCGCCCTGCGCAGGATCGCAACCCCGTCCTCGATCCGGCCCTGCTCGCAAGCCGCAAGCGCATCGCGATAGAGTGCGTCGGCGGTGTCCGCCATCGCGGCGCTCAAGCCTGCTTGCGCGCGCAGCATGGCGTCGCGCTCCGCGCGCCACAGGTCGCCGTAGTCGACATTCTGCCACTGCTCGAACCACGGTCCGCCGCGGGTGAAGTGCACCGCGTTCGGCGTCCCGCTGCGCGGCTTCTCGTTCCAGCCTTCGAGCCAGTTCCAATCGACCGGCAGCTCGCCGATATCCGTCGTCGGCTGCCCATTGCATGCGATGCAGATAGGCGCCGCTTTCGCGGTTCACGACGTCGGGCGTGAGCGCGCGCACCGACGGGATGATCGCAATTGAACAGCATCAGCGACGACCAGTTCTTGCGCGGATAGACGGTCTGCACCGCGCCGTCCATCTTGGTCTTTTCCGTCGGACGGTAGTCGTGCTGCACGCAAAACACCGCCTTCGGTCCCTTGGCATAGGCCGCAAGCCCGGCGATGTCGCCGAAGCCAGAGGAAATCGCAGTCGCAGAACAGCGCCCAGCCGCGGAAGCCCGGCGAGCGTCGGGCGTGAGAAAGCGCGAATAGGTGAACTCGGTCGAGGCGAGCGGGTCCTGCGTCGCGCCGGTAGAGCCCTTGCGCGCGCAATTCGTCGAGCTTGATCGGCGTGACCGCGACCGGGATCGACGCGCGCCGTTCGAGCGAGAACTTCGCGACGTCATAGGCGATGGGTTCACGCTGGTCCCAGCCGATATAGATGCGAAAGGGGTCTGCCATGGCGGATCGGGCGTTCTTCGATGCAGGGCCGAAAGCTGGCAAAATCTGATAGTAGACATTGCCGCAAAAGCAAAGGGCCGCCGTTCCGACGGCGAAGTCGTCCAGACGCGTCTGGCTTCCGGGCAAGCTGGAAAAGTGCCAATTTATGTTGGTCTGCCGGGCATCTCATCCCATCTGGCTGGGGGTCTCAACGACGGGAGCAATGACGTCCTGATGAGTGAATCCGAGAACGCCAAAAAGCTGTTCTTTGAGGCCTTGGCATTGATGGATTCGTCCAATTTCCAGGACGCCGAGTTGCGGCTCCGCGAGGCGCTGAGATTAGCGCCGGGACAGCTATCTGTTCTGACAAACCTGTCGATCGCCTTGATGCAACAAGACAAGCGTGCCGAGGCGCGCGAATGCGCCGAGAAAGCAATCGCCATCAATTCCAAAAGCATCGAGGCGCTGCTCGTGCTGGCGGACTGCCAAATGCATGATGAGAATTTCGGCGCGGCGCTGGCCACCTACGACGGAATTTTGGCGTTGGATTCCGGAATTGCCGAAATCCATAACAATCGTGGTATCGCGCTTGGGCGCCTGGGCCGCCACGCCGATGCGCTCGACAGCTACAACCGTGCGCTCGCGCTCAACCCCGATTTCGGCAATGCGCATATGAATCGGGGGAATGCGTTGCGCGATCTTGGGCGCGGGGATGAGGCGCTCGCTGCGTATGACCGGGCGCTGGCGTCGGCGCCCGACCTTGCAGAAGCATGGCTAAACCGGGGCAATGCGCTCTGCGACATCGATCGTCCTGAAGACGCGCTGGCAGCGTATGACCGAACCGTCGTGCTGCGTCATGACCTGCCTCATGCCTGGCTCGGTCGCGGCAACGCGCTGAGCAAACTGAAGCGCACCGAGGAGGCTCTGACCTCCTACGAAAGGGCTCTGGTTTTGAAGCCCGATCTTGCGGAGGCCTGGCTTGGCCGCGGCAATGCCCACTGCGACCTCAAGCACCACACCGAAGCTTTGGCGGCATTCGACAGGGCGCTGGCTTTGCGGCCGGACCTCGCCGCGGCCTGGATTGGTCGCGGCAATGTCTTCCACGACCGCAAGAGCTTTGTCGACGCCTTGACTGCCTATGACCAGGCCTTGGCGCTCGATCCCGGAATCCCCGGAGCGTGGATCGGCCGCGGGGACGCCTTGCGCTTCCTGAAGCGTACGCCGGAATCCATCGCGGCCTATCGGCAGGCGCTGAAACTTGGCGGCGACGCGGAGTCGATCAAATTCTATCTTGCGGCGCTTGGAGCGGAGCCATCTCCGGCAACGTCTCCGGAGCGCTTTGTCGCGAATCTGTTTGACTCATATGCCGACAATTTTGAACGCGACCTGGTTGAGAACCTGAAATATGAGATGCCGCGCTTCCTTGCTGACGCAATCAAGCGGTACGCGCCGTCGAATGTTTCCGACATTTTAGACATGGGTTGCGGTACCGGCCTGATGGGCGAGCTTCATCCATCCAATCGGACGAACGCTGACCGGTGTCGATCTTTCGGCAAACATGCTGGAAAAGGCGCGGCAGCGTCAGATCTACGACCACTTGTTCTGTAGTGATCTGACACAGTTCTTGCAAACACAGGAAAGAATATTCGATCTTGTCGTCGCGGCCGATGTGTTCGTCTACCTTGGGGATCTGTCGCCGGTATTTCCAGCGGTTCGCCGTTCGCTCAGCAAAGGCGGCTTGTTTTGTTTTTCGGTCGAGGCGGCGGATGACGGCGATTTCACGCTGAGAAGCACGCTGCGCTACGCCCATTCCCTCGGTTATCTTCGGAAGCTCGCGGAGCAGAATCGATTTATCGTGGAGACGATCGGTCCGCAGGTCGTTCGGCGGGACGCCGGTGCAAACATTGATGGCTATCTCGCGGTCATGCGAGGTTCGTAAGTGCCCCGTTTGAGCTATCACGCAGGGAGCGCTCTCTCCGAACGCATCGCTTCAACATCTGCCGATGAATGCGCCGATTTCGGCGATAACGTCGCTTTCGGTCAGCAGTGGCGCGTGGCCTTGATCGGGGACTTCAAGCGTCACGATGTCCGGCCGCCGGGCGCGCATCGCCTCGACGGTTTCGGCCGACAGGATGTCCGAATTGGCGCCGCGGATGACCATCACCGGGACTGAGGCGAGGGCGTCGAACTCTCTCCAGAGCGGTGGCAGCGAACGCTGCATGTCGATGCCGTCAAGCACGCGGGCGAGCTTCGGATCGTAGCGCGGCCTGAGCAATCCATCCTGCTCCACGAAGGTGCGCCGCGCGAACATCGTCCAATCTTCCGGGCCGAGCTTGGGAAACTGGGAGCTGAACAGGCTCCGCAGAATCTCTCCTCCGTCCTCGAAGCTCCTGGGTTGCGGCAAGCGCCCGACATAGCTCTTGATGCGCACCAGCCCCTTCGTCTCGATGACCGGTCCGATATCGTTGAGGGCCACGCCGGCGATCGCTCCCGGCCGCACGGTGGCGAGCAGCATCGCCAGGATGCCGCCGCGTGAGGTGCCGACGAAAACCGCGTGCTCGATCTCGAGCGCGGTCAATACCGCGAGCAGGTCGGCGACCTCGGTGGCGACGTTATAGTTGCCCGGATTGGTGTCGTATTCGGACTGGCCGCGCCCGCGATAGTCGATTGCAAGCACGTAGCGGGCCCGGTCCGGGTCGTTGGCGAGGGCGCCCGCGAGGGCATCGAAATCGTCGGTCGTCCTGGCAAGGCCGGGGAGGCAGACCACGGGCCGCAAGCGCCCGCCGCGGGGACCATAGCTGCGCACGTGCAGCCGCAATCCGTCGGGAGCCGACACAAAGAGGTGGGTGCCGTTCTGGTCTTGCATGCTCAGGGCAATCCTCCTCGGACAGCGATCAAGCCCGGACCGCCTTGCCGATATCGCAACGCGCCGCCAAGCTGCGTATAAGGAGGCCCGGCGCGGGCGGTGGTGGCAAATCGTACGGGCGCGGAATGTCGCGGCGCGCAAGTAGCATGGAAAGACGTCCTAGAAAATGACGCCGACGATCCAAACGGTAATGGTTCGCTACCGTCAAGGCCGATCCCATGCGGTGACGCCTCACCACTGGTGCACGACCATCGCCCATACGTGATTCGATGGCGATAGCTCCCTCGCTCGCATCCTTGTTGTCTGAAGCGGCTGCACTGCATCGGAGCGGTGCGTTGGAGGCGGCGGCCGCCCGATATCACGAGATCGTTCGGAACCATCCGTCCCACGCGGATGCGCTCCATGCCCTTGCGCAGATTTGCTGTCAGCAGGGCCGGTTCGGGGAAGGCGTCGATCTGGTGCGCCAGGCGCTGGCGGTGGAGCCCCGCCGTGCACGGTCGCATGTGCTGCTGGGCCGCGCGCTCGCCGAGCTTGGAGAGGTGCAGGAGGCGCTGGCAAGCTTCGACCGTGCGATCGCTTGCGCGGGCAACGACGCCGATGCGCATGGGAACCGGGGCGACGTCCTGGCGCAGCTTGGTCGGATGGAGGAGGCGGTCGAGAGCTACCGGCGGGCGATCGCGATCGAGCCGGCGTCGCTGGCAAACTGGTGCAACCTCGGCGCCGCGCAGGCCTGTCTCGGCCGCCACGATGACGCGCTGGCGAGCCTTGAGCGGGGGCTGGCGCTGTCGCCGGATCATGTGGGCGCGCTGGTGACCTATGGTGATGTGCTGCGCGCCCTTGATCGCCATGGGGAAGCGCTGGCGAGCTATGACCGCGCGTTGGCGGTGGCGCCGCAAGAGGTGTCGGCGCTGTTGGGGCGGGCGGCCGCGCTGGTGGTGCTCAAGCGTCCGGAGGACGCGCTGGCGAGCCTTGACCGCGCGCTTGCGCTCGACCCCGTCGAACGCGGACGCCCTGAGCAACCGCGGGTTCCTGTTGCAGTCGCTCAACCGGCATGACGAGGCGCTGGCGAGCATCGACCGCGCGCTGCAGATCGATCCAAACCACGCCGAGGCGCTGGTCAATCGCGGGGTGCTGCTTTCCGAGCTCGGCCGGTACGCCGATGCGGTCGCGAGCTACGATCGCGCGGTAGCGGCATCGCCCGCGAACGTGCGGGCGCACTGCAATCGATCGAAGACCCTGTTCTCTCTCAATCGCTACGACGAGGCGCTCATCAGCGCCGATCAGGCGCTCGCGATCGATCCCGCGCATGTCGAGTCGCTCTACACCCGCGGCATGGCGCTTGGCAGGCTCCATCGCCACGATGAGGCGATCGCCGCGTTCGAGCGCGTGCTCGCGCTTGCTCCGGCGCATCCGCATGCATTGGCGCAACTGGCGGTGAGCTGCCTTGCGATCTGCGCCTGGGACAAAGCCGCCGCCGTTGCCGGTCGTCTCTACGACGCGATGGCCGCCGGCACCGCCATCGTCGCCCCGCATATCCTGCTGCAGTTGTCGGCCGGTCCGGATGTGACCCTGGCTGGTACCCGGCGCTACGTGGAGCGCGAGATCCCGCCCGGCCCGCGACTGGACTGCCGGTGCTGCGGCCGCTGCCGCGGCGACAAGATCAGGGTGGCCTATCTCTCGGGGGATTTCCGGGTTCACCCGGTGGCCTATCTGACCGCCGAGCTGTTCGAGCGCCACGATCGCAGCCGCTTCGAGATCATCGGGCTGTCGTTTGGTCCCGACGACAAAGCGAGGTCCGGTCGCGGATCGCGAAATCCTTCGATCGCTTTCATGACGTCCGCACGGCCAGCGACCGCGACGCGGCCGCGCTGATCCGGCGCCTGGGGGTCGATATCGCCGTCGATCTCAGCGGCCACACCGACAATTCCCGGCCCGGCATCCTGCGCTACCGGGCGGCGCCGGTGCAGGTGAACTATCTCGGCTATGCCGGAACCATGGGCGCGGACTTCATCGACTACATCATCGCCGACGCGGTCGTGCTGCCGTTCGACGCAGCAGCCGTACTATTCGGAGAAGATCGTTCACCTGCCGGATTGTTTCCTGGTCAACGACGCGACCAAGACGATATCGCCCAACGCGCCGTCGCGCGCCGAGGCGGGCTTGCCGGAGAAGGGATTCGTCTTCTGCTGCTTCAACAATGCCTACAAGATTTCCGCCGGGATATTCCGCGTCTGGATGCGCCTGCTCACGCAAGGTCGACGGCAGCGTGCTGTGGCTGTCGCAGCTCGACAGCACGCGCCTGCGAGAACCTGCGGGCGGCGGCGCGCGCCGCCGGCGTCGATCCGGGCCGGATCGTGTTCGCGCCGCGCGAGCCGGCGATGGCCGATCATTTCGCGCGCCATCGGCTTGCCGACCTGTTCCTCGATACGCCCGGCTACAATGCGCACACCACCGCCAGCGACGCGCTCTGGGCGGGGCTGCCGGTCCTGACCTGCATCGGTACGACGTTTCCGGGCCGGGTCGCGGCCAGCCTGCTTCAATCCGTCGGCCTGCCGGATATGGTGACCACGACCCTCGACGACTACGAAGCGCTGGCGCTCAAGCTTGCGCGCGACCGGCGCATTGCTTGCGGAGATGCGGCAAAGGCTCGAGCGGAACCGGTTGACCTATCCGCTGTTCGATACCGACCGGTTCGCCCGCCACATCGAGCAGGCCTATGCGACGATGCGGGAGCATCAGCGCCAGGGCAGGGGGCCGCAGAGCTTCAGCGTGCAGCCGATTGGCGATCGATAGGATCAGTTGGCGCTTGCGCCGCGGCGCAGGTCGGCCTCGATCATCAGCTTGTCGCCGCCGCCAAAGCGGATGCGGTAGACCTGCATGTTCTCCATCACGCGCTGGACGTAGTTGCGCGTCTCGGAGAACGGAATCCGCTCGACCCAATCGACCGGATCGACCTTGGGATCGCGCGGGATCGCCGTAGCGCGCGACCCAGTCGCGGATGCGGCCGCGGCCGGCGTTGTAGCCGACGAATGTGAGGACGTAGGAGCCGCGGAAGTCCGCCAGCAGGTCGCCAAGCTCGGCGGCGCCGAACTGCACGTTGTAGACCGGGTCGGACAGGAGCTTCTTCTCGTTGTAGGTCGACGTTGAACTTCTTGGCGATATATTTGCCCGCCGCCGGCGTCACCTGCATCAGGCCCATGGCCCGGGCGCTGGAGACGATCTTTTGATTGAACGTGCTTTCCTGCCGGGCGATGGCATAGACGAGCGGCTTTTCCACCGCCGGACCGATCGCGGTGTAGTTCGGCATGCCGATGGTCGGGAACGCGTAGGCCTCGAGCGGCAGCCCGCGTCCGAGCGCCGCCTTGCCGAGCAGCAGCATGGCGCGGGCATCGTTGTTGCGGGCGGCGACTTCGCCGATCGCGGCCAGCGTTCCCGCGTCGTTCGAGCGGTCGCCCAGGTCGGCGGCGGCGCCGGCGACCATGTCGCGCTGGCCGACGGCGTAGAGGATCTCCATGGCGCGCACGACGTCCGTCGATCCGGAAGGCTGCGTCGGCGGCGAGCGCAGCGCGATGTTGCGCAGGCCGAGCTTCGCGCCGGCGAGCTGTCCGTAGTAGGCGGTCGGGTGCTGCGCCGCCGCCTGGTAGTGATTTCGCGCTTCGGAATTGCGGCCCTGCGCCTCGAGCGTGCGGCCCAGCCAGTAATGGCCGCGCGCGAGCGTGATCGACTGGCTGGTGCCTTCGACGATGCGCGCGAAATGCGTCAGCGCCGTCGCCGGATCGTTCAGGAAGCGCAGCGCGATCCAGCCGGCGGTGAACTGGTGCTCGGCGCGATAGTTGTCGCGCTGCGGCACGGCGGCGTCGCGCGCGATGCGGTAGGCCTTGGCGGCGTCGCCGAGGTCGAGCATGTTGCGGGCGGCGAGCCGGCGCTCGATCCACCATTGATCGGTGTCGATCGTCTGCGATGCATCGCGCGGCGCCGACAGGATCAGGTCGGCGGCTTCGTCGGCGCGGTCGGCGCGCCGCAGCCACTGCGCAAGGCTGAAGATGTAGCCGAGGTCGCGGCGCGCGGCGGACGGAACCGCGTCGAGCGCCGCCTTGGCGTTGCCGGCCTTCTTCATGACCGCGATGCGCGCCTTCGCGATCGCCGGTGCGTCGCCGCCGGCGCGATTGGCATTGCGCAGGCCGCCCTCGGTGTCCTCCGCATAGAGGCGCATGTTCATGCGCGCCTTGTGGTCGTCGGCGGTGATCAGGCCGCTGAAGACCTCCAGCACCCGCGATTCGAGATCGGCCGCCAGGGACTCGTTGCGCCAGGCCTCGCGCACCTGCGCCTGCGCGCCGGCGCGATCGCCTTGCGCGAGCAGCGCGCGCGCCAGCGTGAAATGTCCGCGGGCCGTGAGCGGCGGGTTCTTCGCGAAATAGGCGCGGACCGTGCCGGGATCGGGCTGCTCGGTCCACATCATCGCTTCGGCGCGCCGGCGCATCATGCCGACGCTGGGCCAGTTCGGATTGGCGTTGATGAAGGCGAGGTAGCGTGCGGAGCTCGCGCCGTTGCCGTCGCTGCGCAGGATCGCCCATTCGACCAGCTTGCGCGCGACCGGATCCTGGATGCTCTGCTGGAGGCCGGTCGCTTGCGTGGCGCGGCCCGCGCGCGCATGCTCGATGGCCTGCTTGACGGTGGCCATCTCACCCGACAGCGCCGGGGCCGGTGGCGAGTCGGTGTCGGAATCGGATGCGGTCGCCGCGTCCTTCTTGCCCTTGGCGGTCTTCTTGCCTTTTTTGTTCTCTTTCTTGCTTTCTTTCTTGTTGGCTTTCTTATTGGCCTTTTCGGGCGCCTCGGCCTTTTTATCCTTGGCCTTGGTCGACGCGGCCTTCTTGTCCTTGGTCGAGGCGGCCTTCTTGTCCTTGGCTTTGGGATCGGCAGCCTTCGCCTTGTCTTTGGCCGTGCGACTTGGACTTGGTGGCGGTTGCTTTGGCGGCCGGTGTCTCGGACTGCGCGATAGCGGTCGCCTGCAGTCCGATCCCTGCGATACCCACAAGCAGCAACGCTGTCAGCAGACCGTGGGCTCTGGTCAATGTCCCGGTTCTCCCCAGCGCGCCAGAGGTTGCGCTACCGCTGAGTGTTTTCAATTGATAAGATTGACGAAGCACTAACCCCGCCGGGGCCAAGACATCGGCCGCGACCGCGGCGAAAACGGGGCAGAGTTCCGAGTTCCGCCTGCTTTCGTTGTCGCAGCCGACCGGTTATCAAGGGCCAAATCGAGGGCCAAATCAGCGGCCAAGCGGTTGCTACGCTCCCTGGGGGCATCGCGAGATCGGCCAGTCAGAGGATTCGAAGTCATGACCGCCAAGACGAGCTTCAGAGGGTCGTTCACGGCGCTCGTCACCCCGTTCAAGAACGGCAGCCTCGACGAAGGGGGCTTCCGCGGCCTGGTCGATTGGCAGATCGCCGAGGGCACCAACGGGCTGGTGCCGGTCGGGACCACCGGCGAAAGCCCGACGCTGAGCCACGACGAGCACAAGCGGGTGGTGGAATGGTGCGTCGATCAGGCCAAGGGCAAGGTTCCGGTGGTCGCGGGGTCGGGCTCGAATTCCACCCAGGAAGCGGTCGAACTGTCGCAGCACGCCGAAAAGGCGGGCGCCAGCGCGGTGCTGATCGTGACGCCTTACTACAACAAGCCGACCCAGGACGGTCTCTACAGCCACTTCAAGGCGATCAACGACGCGATCGGCATCCCGATCATCATCTACAACATCCCCGGACGTTCGGTCGTCGACATGTCGGTCGAGACCATGACGCGGCTGTTCGAACTGAAGAACATCGCCGGCGTCAAGGATGCGACCGCGAACATGGTGCGGGTGTCGCAACAGCGCGCGGCCATGGGCGCCGACTTCAACCAGCTTTCGGGCGAGGACGCGACCGCGCTCGGCTTCATGGCGCATGGCGGCCACGGCTGCATTTCGGTGACATCGAACGTGGCGCCGAGGCTGTGCTCGGAGTTCCAGGGCGCCTGCCTGCGCGGCGACTATGCAACGGCGCTGCGGCTCCAGGACAAGCTGATGCCGCTGCACCATGCGCTCTTCATCGAGACCAATCCGTCGCCCGCAAAATATGCGCTGTCGCTGCTCGGCCGCTGCGCCGACACCGTTCGCCTGCCGCTGGTCACGATCGCCGACAAGACCAAGGCGGCCGTGCGCGACGCGATGGTGCACGCCGGACTGATCAACTGATCGCGGCCAGCTTGCTGCTGAGATGAGACGTGATCCGGCAAGGGAACTTGCCGCCAACATCGTTCGCAGATGACTGCGAGAAGGAGGGGAGCGATGCTCGAAGACTTCAAGAAATTCGCGCTGCGCGGCAACGTCGTCGATCTCGCGGTCGGCGTCATCATCGGTGTTGCGTTCGGCGCGATCGTTTCGTCGCTGGTCGCCGACATCATCATGCCGATCATCGGCGCGGCCACCGGCGGCTTCGATTTCTCCAACTATTTCATCAAGCTGTCGTCGAAAGTGACGGCGGACTCGCTGGTCGAGGCGAAGAAGCAGGGCGCGGTGCTGGCATGGGGCAATTTCATCACCATCGTCATCAACTTCATGATCATCGCTTTCGTGCTGTTCCTGGTCATCCGGGCGATGTCCAGGCTTCAGAAGAAAGAGGAGGCGGCTCCGGCCGAAGCCATCGAAAGAGGTCGAGCTGCTGACCGAAATCCGCGATGTCCTGAAATCGCAGAGCAAGTGAGATTGGCCTAAACGGACATGTTGCTTAAACCGAGATGGCGGCGAAACCGGATCGCAAGCTCAAGGTCGTCGCCGACAACCGCAGGGCTCGCTTCAACTACGAGATCGGCGAGACCTTCGAGGCCGGCATTGCGCTGACCGGCACCGAGGTCAAGTCGCTGCGCCAGGGCAAGGCGACGATCGCGGAGTCCTACGCCGATGCCGCGGCGACGAGATCTGGCTGCTCAATGCGAACATCCCCGAATACCTGCAAGGCGGCCGCTTCAATCACGCCCCGAAGCGGCCGCGGAAGCTTCTGCTGCACCGCACCAGATCAACAAGCTCGCCGGCGCGGTCGACCGCGAGGGCATGACGATCGTTCCACTCAAGCTCTATTTCAACGAGAAGGGCCGGGCGAAGCTCGAGATCGCCGTCGCGCGCGGCAAGAAGCTTCATGACAAGCGCGAGACCGATCGCAAGCGGTCCTGGGACCGCGAACGCGCCCGGTTGTTGCGAAACAAGGGATAGTGCATGTCCCGAAGTCCGTTTCGGATCATCTCACAAGCCTTGGCCCTCACGCGTTCGTGATCGCGGCCGTTGCTATTTCTCCACCGCCGGCCTGCAACCGCCCGCAACACACCCCCGTAGCTCCCTGCAGTCGCCACCGGGAACGAACCGGCCTCGGCGATGAACGCAGATCCACCCCCAGTCGCCACCGGGCAGTACCGGCGGGCGATGCACATCGCAAGCAAGGGAGCTATCAATGTTCGGAACTCTCAAGACTTTGGCAGTTGGCCGGCGCCGTCGCCGCGTCTGCCTTGATGACGACCGCAGCTCACGCCGACGGCCGGATTGTCGGCCTGGTCGACGGCAAGACCATCGTGACCATCGATCCCGCGAGCAAGAAGGTCACCTCGACCGTGAACATCAGCGGCGCCGGCATGCTGCTCGGCATCGACGTTCGCCCGGCCGACGGCATGCTCTATGGCGTCACCAGCGACGGCAACATCGTCACCATCGACGTGGCCTCCGGCAAGGCGACGATGAAGAGCAAGCTGTCCGAGCCCTGGATGCGCTCGGCCGCGACCACGTTCGACTTCAATCCGGTGGCCGACCGTCTGCGCCTGATGAGCGCGGAAGGCGTGAGCTGGCGGATCAATGTCGACGACGGCAAGGTGACCGTCGACGGTTCGCACAAGTACAAGGACGAGCGCCGGGCAAGACCCGCGCGTCGTCGCCGGCGCCTACACCAACTCCTTCAAGGACACCAAGGCGACCGCGCTCTACAACATCGACGCGGCCACCAACTCGCTGGTCATGCAGGCGCCGCCGAATGACGGCGTGCTCGTCGCGGTCGGCCCGCTCGGCATTACCGTCAACGGCGCGGTTGCGTTCAACATCGTGTCGTCGGGCCCGGACCAGAACGCAGCCTGGCTCGCGATGGGCGGCGCGCTCTACTCGGTCGATCTGAAGACCGGCAAGGCGACCATGGCCGGCAAGATCGCCGGCCTGAAAGGAACGCTGAGCGATATCGCCTGGATGAACTAGGTCTCCCGGCGTGCGTGGGAGCCCGTCCCGTGGCAACGCGGGGCGGGCTTTCGCCATTGACCGGCATTGAATTCCTGGGATGATTTCCGCTCCGGCGGCCGGAAGGACGATCGCTCTGCCGGACAAGGCGTGAGCGATACCATGGCACTGCCGGTCAGTTTCGATCATTGCGTGATCCATGTGTCCGATTGGGAACGCTCGAACGCGTTCTATCGAGACGTCTTCGGCGCCGAGCTGGTGCGGCGTCCCCGCGGATGGGCCTACCGGTTCGGCGACGGTGCAGCTCAATCTGCATGGGCCGGGATTTACGCCGGCCGAGGTGGCGCGGCTGCCGGTGCAGCCGGGCAACAGCGATCTCTGTTTCGAGTGGAACGGTCCGATCGGCGACGCGGTCGCGCATCTCGGGCGCTGCGGCGTTCCAATTCATGCCGGCCCGATCGAGCGCTTCGGCGCCAAAGGGCCCGGCACCAGCGTCTATTTCCGCGATCCTGACGGCTCGCTGCTCGAATTCATCTCCTATCGACCCGAAGGCGGAGGACAGCCATGGCAATGCACGTACGATCCGACCGTGCTGCCGACGGAGCTTCCGGTCCCGCAGGACGACGGCGCGACGCGTCATCTCGCCGGGATGAAGCTGCCGCCGTTGCGCTTGCCGCGACCGACGGATCGGCGGTCGATTTGTCGGCGTTGCGCGGCCGCACGGTGGTTTACGTCTATCCGCGCACCGGCCGGCCCGGCCAAGCCATGCCGGACGGCTGGGATGCGATCCCCGGCGCGCGCGGCTGCACGCCGCAATCGTGCTCGTTCCGCGATCACTTCGCCGAGCTCAAGGCGCTTGGCGTCGCGCGCGTGTTCGGATTGTCGACCCAGGACAGCGACTATCAGCGCGAGGCGGTCGAGCGGCTGCATCTGCCGTTCCCGGTGCTCTCCGACGCCGACTTGAAGCTGACGCGCGCGCTCAATCTGCCGACCTTCACCGTCGCCGGCATGACACTGCTCAAGCGCATGGTGTTCGTGATCGACGATGGCGTGATGACCAAGGTGTTCTATCCGGTGTTCCCGCCGGACAAGAGCGCCGAAGAGGTCGTCGCCTGGCTTGCAATCATCCAGAGTAAGCGCGCACCGCCGCGAACACGTTGCGGAACATCTCCGGCGTCAGCACGCCGGTGTTGGTGTTGTAGCGCGAGCAGTGATAGCTGCTGAACAGCGCCACCGAGTCGATGTCGGCCTTGCGGCCATGGCCGAACGGCGCCGCCGAGCGCTTCGCGCCGAGCGCGGTGACGGTGCTGTCATGGGCGATGCGGCCGAGCGCGACGATCGCGCGCAGCTTCGGCATCTCCGCGATCGCGGCATTGAGGAAGCGGCGGCAGGTGGTGATCTCCGCGCCGGTCGGCTTGTTCTCCGGCGGCACGCAGTGCACCGCGTTGGCGATGCGCGCATCGACCAGCTCCAGGCCGTCGTCGGCGCGCTCTTCATAGGTGCCGCGGGCAAAGCCGAACCGGCTCAGCGTCTCGTAGAGCAGGTCGCCGGCATAGTCGCCGGTGAACGGCCGGCCGGTGCGGTTCGCGCCTTGCATGCCCGGCGCCAGGCCGACGATGAGCAGGCGCGCGGACTGCGGCCCGAACGACGGCACCGGCGCGTTGAACCAGTCAGGATGGAGCTCGCGCAAATTATCGCGGAACGCCTGCAGGCGAGGGCAGAGCGGGCAATCGCGGCCGGGCGTTGATGATGCGCCGGGCATCGGCGCCTCGCGCTGATGAAATCGATCAGTCTTCGAAATCGTCGTCGTGGGCGCCGGCGCCGGCCCGCTGGGGCGCGGCGCTGCGCTGCAGGAATTGCGGCGTATGGCGCGGCTCGCGCGGTTCGCGTGGCTCACGCGGTCGCGCGCTCGGCCGGGATCGCGCCCGATCTTCGGTTGCAGCTCGACGATGTCGAGGAAAACGTCGGCCTGCCGGCGCAGCTCGTCGGCGACCATCGGCGGCTGGGTCGAGATCGTCGACACCACGGTCACCCGCACGCCGCGCCGCTGCATCGCCTCGACCAGCGAGCGGAAATCGCCGTCGCCGGAGAACAGCACCATGTGGTCGATATGCCCGGCGAGCTCCATGGCATCGACCGCAAGCTCGATGTCCATGTTGCCTTTGACCTTGCGGCGGCCGGTCTGGTCGACGAACTCCTTCGTCGCCTTGGTGACGACGGTATAGCCGTTGTAGTCGAGCCAATCGATCAACGGCCGGATCGACGAATACTCCTGATCCTCGATCACCGCGGTGTAGTAGAACGCCCGCATGAGATAGCCGCGCGAGTGAAACTCGCGCAGCAACCGCTTGTAGTCGATGTCGAAGCCCAGGGACTTGGCGGTGGCGTATAAATTGGCGCCGTCGATAAAAAGAGCAATCTTCTCGTTTGAACCCATGCGTTCCATTTGCGGGGCCATGTTGTCTCGCTCGTAATCAAAACCAAAGGGGCCGATCCAACCGCCCCGGCTGCTGGCGCGGCCGAGTTAAATAGCCAGATCGTCGTTAACGGGAACCGATGACCGCGTGCGGCGAAAATCATGACCGCGCCGTTGCTGTCACAACCCATGCGGCCGCAGAATAATGAACCACATGCCGGCACCCGTGTTTTGCCTAACAGACCACAGCCCCGCTCGCCAAGACAAAAGTGCTATCCTTTAGTTCTAGTTCCACACTTCTCAAGATTTGCACTTGCGCTTCACTTGCGGGGCGGATACCAAACCGCCATATTTTCATCGAAAGTTCCTTTGCAGGAGCAGCCACATGGCCCGCGTTACCGTCGAAGACTGCATCGACAAGGTTGAAAACCGGTTCGATCTCGTGCTGTTGGCGAGTCACCGGGCGCGGATGGTATCGTCCGGCGCGCCGATCACGGTCGAGCGCGACAACGACAAGAACCCGGTCGTGGCGCTGCGCGAGATCGCCGACACTGACGGTTTCTCCGGACGATCTGCGGGAGGAGCTCGTTCATTCCCTGCAGAAATACGTCGAGGTCGACGAGCCGGAGCCTTCCACGGTGCCGCTCATCGGGGCGCCGGGCGGCACCGTCGATGCCGACGATACCGAGGTCACCGTGGACCGGATGACCGAGGAAGAGCTGCTCAAGGGCCTCGAAGGGCTGGCTCCGCCCGAGGAGCAGCCCGAAGAAGAGGAATAAGCCTGCCTCGTTCACGCTGCGGATTTGACCGGCCCGGACCCCTGGTCCGGGCCGTAATCATTTTGGCAAACCATGCCGACGGCGACTTGTGGCATGCTGGAATCACGATGATATCCTAGGTAGGAGCCGACGACTGCGATCCGCCGGCGCTGGATGGTCAATGGCGCGCTCCTCGACCGATCTGCCGCGTATGCAAAATCAGGCCCGGACCCGGGCTCCGATCGAGCGCGGCCGTAAGATCGTCGCGCAAGCCGTTGAAAACGCAACGAAACCAGAAGCGGCCGCCGCGATCGCAAATGATGCGGCAGTACGATCTGATCGACCGCGTGCGCCGCTACAATCCCAACACCAACGAGCCGCTGCTCAACCGCGCCTATGTCTACGCCATGAAGGCCCATGGCGAGCAGAAGCGCGCCTCCGGCGATCCTTACTTCTCCCATCCGCTCGAAGTCGCGGCGATCCTCACCGATCTCAAGCTCGACGATGCGACCATCGCCGCCGCCCTGCTGCACGACACCATCGAGGATACCCACGCGACCCGCGCCGAGATCGATCAGCTGTTCGGCGAGGACATCGGCGGTCTGGTCGAAGGCCTGACCAAGCTCGCCAAGCTCGACCTCGTCACCAAGGAAGCGAAGCAGGCGGAAAACCTGCGCAAGCTTCTGCTCGCGATCGCCGACGACGTGCGCGTTCTTCTGGTCAAGCTCGCCGATCGTCTGCACAACATGCGCACGCTCGGCCATATGCCGCCGGAAGCGCGGCGCCGCATCGCGGAGGAGACGATCGACATCTATGCGCCGCTCGCCGGCCGCATGGGCATGCACGAACTGCGCGAGGAGCTCGAGGACCTGGCGTTCCGCGAGCTCAATCCCGACGCCTACGCGGTCGTCAGCGAGCGGCTGGACGCATTGGAAGTGCGCAACGTCGGACTCGTCGCGGAGATCGAGCAGCAGCTGACGCGCAAGCTCGGCGACCGGGGAATCGTCGCGGAGGTCAAGGGACGCCGCAAGCGCGCCTATTCGGTCTGGCGCAAGATGGAGCGCAAGTCGGTCGGCTTCGAACAGCTCTCCGACATCGTCGGCTTCCGCGTCGTCGTGAAGACGCTCGCCGAGTGCTACCAGGCGCTCGGCATCGTCCACACCACCTGGCCGATGGTGCCGACCCGCTTCAAGGACTACGTCTCGACGCCGAAGCAGAACGACTACCGCTCGATCCACACCACCGTGATCGGGCCGGGCAAGCAGCGCGTCGAGCTGCAGATCCGCACCGGCGACATGGACGAGATCGCCGAATACGGCATCGCCGCGCACGCGCTCTACAAGGACGGCGCCGGCTCGCCGACCGAGATGCTGTCGCGGGAATCGAGCGCCTATGCCTGGCTGCGCCGGACCATCGAGCTGCTGGCGGAAGGCTCCAACTCGGAAGAGTTCCTCGAGCACACCAAGCTCGAACTGTTCCACGACCAGGTGTTCTGCTTCACGCCCAAGGGCAAGCTGATCGCGCTGCCGCGCTCGGCCAATGCCATCGACTTCGCCTATGCGGTGCACACCGACGTCGGCAACACGGCGGTCGGCGCCAAGATCAACGGCAAGATCGCGCCGCTGGTGTCCGAGCTGGCCAACGGCGACGAGGTCGAGATCATCACCTCGAAGGCGCAGACCGCGCCGCCGGCGGCCTGGGAATCGCTGGTCAAGACCGGCAAGGCGCGCGCCGCCATCCGGCGTGCAACACGCGTCGCGGTGCGTGCGCAATATGCCGGGCTCGGCCGCCGCATCGTCGAGCGGCTGTGCCAGCGCGCCAAGATCGCCTATTCCGACGAGAAGCTGCAGGGCGCGCTGCCGCGGCTGGCGCGCGCTTCGCTCGACGAGGTGTTCTCGGCCGTCGGCCGCGGCGAGATGCGGGCCGCCGATGTCGCGCGCGCGATGTATCCCGACTACAAGGAGGAGCGCGCGGCCGCGATCAAGCAGCAGCCGAAGCTCGAGCAGCGGCTGGTTCGGCTTCAAGCGCACCAAGGGCGTCAAGTACCAGGCGCCCGGCGGCGAGCGAGCCGGGCGCCATCCCGATCCGCGGCATCAACGGCGACCTGCCGGTGCGCTTTGCGCCCAACGGCGGCGCCGTTCCGGGCGACCGGATCGTCGGCATCCTCACGCCGGGCGAGGGGATCACCATCTATCCGATCCAGTCGCCGTCGCTGAAGGACTTCGAGGATGTGCCCGAGCGCTGGATCGACCTGCGCTGGGACATGGACGAGCGCGCGCCGCAGCGCTTTCCGGCCCGCATCCAGATCAAGACCGTCAACGAGCCCGGCAGCCTCGCCCAGGTCGCGCAGGTGATCGCCGAGCACGACGGCAATATCGACAACATCCGCATGGAGCGCCAGGCGCCCGACTTCACCTCGGTGACCATCGATCTCGAGGTCTATGACCTCAAGCACCTGACCTCGATCATCGCGCAGTTGCGCGCCAAGCACGTGGTGGCGGCCGCCGAGCGGGTGAATGCGTGAGCTTCACCGGACGGAGGCGCAAGTGCGCCTCACGTCAAAGGACACACAGAATTGAAAAACTGTCATTCGGTTGCCGGAAACGTTGGGAACCGAATACCCTGAGGAATTCTCATGTCGGACTGTCTTCACTGTGACATCAACGAACTGGTCGCGAAGTATGCGGAGCGTCCCGATAGCGACGCAACCGAGCTTGGCGCCCGCATGGCGGAAAGTCTTGTGGACCTGATTTTGATGGCGCCGGAATCGGATCGGGCTGTGCTGCTGGCCGACGTGATTGCCGTGCTTGGGCAATTATACCTTGAGAAGAGCGGCGTGGTTGAGGCGGGTGAATCCACGGCCAGGCACTAGTGACACTAGTCGCTCGCGGCATCATTGATTGACGAGTTAGAGACGGTGTCTTCGCCTCCTCATCTGCGCCTCGGCGTCAACATCGACCACGTCGCGACCATCCGCAACGCGCGCGGCGGGCGCCATCCCGATCCGGTGCGGGCGGCGAAGCTCGCGATCGAGGCCGGCGCCGACGGCATCACCGCGCATCTGCGCGAGGACCGCCGCCACATCCGCGACGACGACATCGCGCGGCTCAAGGCGGAGATCGGCAAGCCGCTCAATCTCGAAATGGCGGCGACCGACGAGATGGTCGCGATCGCGATCAAGACGCGGCCGCACGCCGCCTGCCTGGTGCCGGAGCGGCGCGAGGAGCGCACCACCGAAGGCGGCCTCGACGTGCCGGCCAGCACAATCTGCTCGCGCCGGCGGTCGCGAAGCTCGCGCGAGGCCGGCATCCGCGTGTCGCTGTTCATCGCCGCCGATCCGCGGCAGATCGAGGCGGCGGCGTCGGTCGGCGCGCCGGTGATCGAGATTCACACCGGCGCTTGGTGCGATGCGCTGGCCGACGGGCAGATGGCGGCCGCCGAGGCCGAATGGCAGCGCATCCGGGACGGCGCGACGCTTGCCGCGACGCCTCGGCCTCGAAGTCCATGCCGGCCATGGCCTCAACTATGCGACCGCGGAAACGATCGCGGCGCTGCCGGAGATCGTCGAGCTGAACATCGGCCATTTCCTGGTCGGGCGAGGCGGTCTATGTCGGGCTTGTCGCAGTCGGTGCGGGCGATGCGCGCGGCCATGGATCGCGGCCGGGCGAAGGTGGCGCGATGATCCTCGGCGTCGGCTCCGATCTCGTCGACGTGCGCCGGATCGAGCGCGTCATCGCCCGTCACGGCGACCGCTTCATCCTGCGCATCTTCACCGAGGCCGAGCGCGCCAAGGCCGATCGGCGTGCAACGCGCATCGAGACCTATGCCAAGCGCTTCGCCGCCAAGGAGGCCTGCGCCAAGGCGCTCGGCACCGGCTTCCGCAGCGGGCGTGTTCTGGCGCGATCTCGGCGTGGTCAACCTGCCGTCCGGGCGGCCGACCATGAAGCTCACCGGCGGTGCGTTGGCGCGGCTGCGCGCCATCACGCCGCCCGGATCACGTGGCGACGAATCGACCTGACCATCACCGATGAAGGGCCGATGGCGCAGGCTCTGGTGATCATCTCGGCGATCCCCAAGGCAGCTTGAAACCAGGCCGGGCGCGGATCGTTATGGGTTTAGGCCAGGGGGATTGCGGGGCCGCGGACCGGATCGGGAAGCTCTCATAAGAGACTGATATATCATAGTAAAACACATGTGATGAGGGGCGGGTCGAATCTCGCAAGCCTTGATTGCGCCCCGGTCGACCAGCGGCTAAGAGATTTCACGCGGGCGCGCGCTAGTGCCCCGTTTCCGAAGTTCGTGATACGCCTCAGCACGCTCTTACACGAACTTCGGAAACCAAGGGGCACTAGCAACTTCATGATTCTAGTGCCGCTTTTCGATTTGAAGTTCCTCGCCGAGTTGCTGCAAGTGCTGTAGGAACTTCAAATCGGCGGCACTAGCGACGAAAAGAGAAAGAGAATGAGTGTGACCCCGGTCGAAAAGCGGAAAGAAGGCGGCATCGCCGAGACCGTGCGCGTGATCTTCCACGCGCTCATCATCGCGCTCATCATCCGCACCTTCCTGTTCCAGCCCTTCAACATCCCCTCCGGGTCGATGAAGGAGACGCTGCTGGTCGGCGACTATCTGTTCGTCTCGAAATACACGTACGGCTACAGCCGCTATTCGATTCCGTTCTCGCCGCCGCTGTTTTCCGGCCGCATCTGGTCGGGCAATCCGGAGCGCGGCGACATCGTCGTATTCCGGCTGCCGAAGGACGACACCACCGATTACATCAAGCGCGTCATCGGGCTTCCCGGCGATCGCATCCAGATGATCGACGGGCGTGCTCCATATCAATGGCGAGCCGGTCAAGCGCGAACGCATCGAAGATTTCATCGAGAATGAGGAAGGCGGCAGCACCACGCGCGTCAAGCGCTGGCGCGAGACGCTTCCGAACGGCGTGAGCTACACCACGCTCGATCTCGTCGACAACGGCTTCTACGACAACACCTCGGTCTATGAGGTGCCGTCGGGTCACTACTTCATGATGGGCGACAATCGCGATAACTCCACCGACAGCCGCGTGCTCAGCCAGGTCGGCTATGTTCCGCTTCAGAACATCGTCGGCAAGGCGCAGGTCATCTTCTTCTCGATCCACGAGGGCGAGCGGGCGTGGGAGCTGTGGCGTTGGCCCTGGTCGGTGCGTTGGGGCCGCTTGTTCCACATGGTGCGCTGAAGCCGCTTCTACGCTGACCGGATGCCGTGACGATCGCCGATGCGCGCGGGAGCGGAAGCCAAATCGAAGACGCTGGGAGTTAAAGAAGCCGTCGTCGTTTGCGTATGGGCCCTGGTCCTGTTCTTCGTGTTCCGGACGTTTGCCTTTCAGCAGTTTCATATCCCTTCAGGATCGATGAAGCCGACGCTGCTGGTTGGCGATGTGCTGGCCGTGGCGAAATATCCGTACGGCTACAGCCGGTTCTCGTTGCCATTTTCGTTGCCGCTGTTCTCCGGCCGCATCTTTGGCGCCGAGCCGTCGCGCGGTGACGTCGTGGTCTTCCGATTGCCGCGGAATGACTCCGAGGATCTGATCAAGCGCATCATCGGCCTGCCCGGCGACCGCGTGCAGATGATCGGAGGTGCGCTGCATCTCAACGGCGAGCCGGTCAAGCGTGAGCGCCTCGAAGACATCGTCGATACGGACGAGCTCCCGGGCAGTGCCGCGCTCGTGAAGCGCTGGCGCGAGACCCTGCCGAACGGCGTCAGCTACATCACCCTCGATTTGTTTGACGACGGCGACGCCGACGACACGCGAGGTCTTTGTCGTGCCCCCCGGACACTATTTCATGATGGGGGACAACCGGGATGGTTCGACCGACAGCCGCTTCAGCGAAGTAGGCTATGTGCCGTTCGAGAACATTGTCGGGCGCGCCAAGATCATCTACTTCTCGATAGGTGACGGAGTCCCCGCCTGGCAGGTCTGGAACTGGCCGGCGGCACTGCGTTTTCACCGGTTTTTCATGACGATACGATGAGCCGCAAGCCGAAGACCAAGGTTTCTGCCGCCGCCGCCGCCCCGCCGTCACCGGCGGAGCCGGCGGCGCGCGCGCGAGCGGGCGACGCTGCCGCGGCGCCAAGGCGCCGTCGCAAACGGACCCCGCCGGGGTTCGAGGAGCGCATTGGCTACAAGTTCAAGGACGCTGCCTTGCTCGAACAGGCGCTCACGCACATCTCCGCGCTCGCCGGGCCCCGCAATCGCGCCAGCAGCTACCAGCGGCTCGAATTCCTCGGCGACCATGTGCTCGGTCTCGTCATCTCCGACATGCTGTTCGGCGCGTTTCCGAAGGCGGACGAAGGCGAACTGTCGCGCCGGCTGGCCGACCTCGTCCGCAAGGAAGCTTGTGCCGACGTGGCGCGGGCGATCGATCTCGGTGAGGCGATCAGGCTCGGCGCGTCGGAAAGCAACGCCGGCGGCCGACACCGCATCGCGATCTTGGCCGACGTCTGTGAGGCATTGATCGGTGCGATCTTCATCGACGGCGGCTACAAGGCCGCGTCCGAGGTGATCGGGCGGCTGTGGGAGCAGCGCATGCGGGCGCCGACGCGGCCGCTGCGGGACTCCAAGACCATCCTGCAGGAATGGGCGCAGGCGCGCGGGTTGCCGACGCCGCATTACCGCGAAGTCGAGCGCAGGGGACCGGATCACGATCCCGAATTCCGCGTGACGGTGGAACTGCCGAACAAGCAACCGGCCGAAGGCCTCGGCCGCTCCAAACGCGCAGCCGAGCAGGCGGCAGCAGCGGCGATGCTGACACGCGAAGGCGTCAAGGCGGAACGTATCGATGGCTGAGCCGGGCACGCGCTGCGGCTTCATCGCGATCATCGGCGCGACCAATGTCGGCAAGTCGACATTGGTCAACGCGCTGGTCGGCACCAAGGTCGCGATCGTATCGCACAAGGTGCAGACCACGCGGGCCACGGTGCGCGGGATCGCCATGGAGAATGGCGCGCAGCTTATCTTCGTCGACACGCCCGGCATCTTCGCCCCGAAGCGCCGGCTCGACCGCGCCATGGTCACGACTGCCTGGGCCGGCGCGCACGACGCCGACATCGTTGGCCTGCTGGTCGATGCCAGGCGCGGGATCGACGAAGAGACCGGCGCCATTGTCGAACGGCTCAAAGAGGTAAAGCGGCCGCGCGTCGCGATCCTCAACAAGATTGACCTCGTAGAAAAGCCGGTGTTGCTCACGCTTGCGCAGCAGCTCAACGAGCGCATCCCGTTGGAGGCGACCTTCATGACCTCCGCGCTCACCGGCGACGGCGTCGCCGACCTGCGACGCTGGCTGGGCGCGCATGTTCCGGAAGGGCCGTGGCACTACCCGGAGGATCAGGTCAGCGACGCGCCGATGCGCCAGCTTGCGGCCGAGATCACCCGCGAGAAGATCTACGACCGGCTGCACCAGGAACTGCCCTACCAGTCGACGGTGGAAACGGACATCTGGAAAGAGCTGCGCGACGGCGCGGTGCGGATCGAGCAGACGATCTTTGTGGAGCGTGAAAGCCAGCGCAAGATCGTGCTCGGCCAGGGCGGCGCGACCATCAAGGCGATCGGAGCCGATGCGCGGCGCGAGATCGCGGTGGCGATCGAGCGGCCGGTGCACCTGTTCCTGTTCGTGAAGGTCCGCCAGGGCTGGAGCGACGATCCGGAACGGTATCGGGAGATGGGCCTCGAGTTTCCGAAGGAGTGACAGCCATGACACGGTTTTTCATGGTGCCGTGCATGGCGGCGGCCGTTGTGGCCTTGACCGGCGTCGCTGCTGCCGAGCCGCAGTCCCGTCCGCAACTCGTCACGAATGAAGCGATGGTCGTTGAGGTTACGCGGCCTGCCGCCTTCGACATCAAGGATCCGATGGCGGTGCTGGCCTATGTGCTCGGCAGTCTTCCGGCCCGCGTTACCGTCTATCCGACCGAGAACTACTACTATTTCAAGTTCGTCCATGCCGGCGTGCCGATCGCCGGCAATCTTCGCTTCGATCCGCGCGATCGCGACAAGGGCAAAATCTATTTCGGATACTACGAGGACAATGCCGACTGGAAAAAGGACGGTTATGAGCAGGCGCTTGACCTCGACGGCGCGCGCAACGTGCTGGTGGAGCGCGTGGAAAATCTGGTCTACCGCGTCACCTATCAGGGAACGAGCGTGCTGTTCGCGCTCAACGACGTGTCGCAGATCAAACCGCCGCCCGGCGCGATCGGCCCCGACGAGCGCATGATCGGGCCCGTCTTCGACGAGTCGGCGATGCGCTTCTTCCTGGTCTACAATTCAAAGGTCAAGGTGTTCCACTACATTCTCGACGAAACCGACAAGGTGCCCGACGGACTCGAGGCACTGCCGCGCAATGATCGCATCCTGGTCGGCAAGCGCACGGGCTTTGCCTTCTATCGCGACCATCGGCTCGATCGTAAAATCCTGATCGGCGTGTTCGAGCAGAACGTGCGCCTGAACAATTATTTCGACGGGCCGTTCGACCAGTTGCCGGACAATTTCATCGAAGGGGAAACGCTGCGCCAGGCGATCATCGACAGCGATCCGTCGGTCAAAGGCAAGATCGACCGGCTGGGCTACTTTCAGGACGACGAGTCCCGTTACGCCATCAGTCCCTATATGCAGTACCGGAGCGAGAACGATCTCTTACAGGTCCATCGCTGCGCCACCGATCGCAGGGTTCCGGCGGCGGCGTATTATCGTTGCTTCGTGATGGACGAAGCCGGTCCGCGCACGGTCGGCCGGCCACTTGCGCTGCGGGAGCTGCGCGGCAAGTCGAGGTAGATTTCGGATCGGGACCAGTGTGGCGGTTCAGACGTCCGCATCATTCTCGCGGCGAGTCCGACAATGCGGACGTCTGAACCAAAGCCACACTAGATTTAAAAGAGTTGCTAGTGTCCTTCGATTCCGAAGTTCGTATAAGGGGGGCGCTGCGAAATGGTACGAACTTCGGAATCGGGACACTAGCGATGCAATGGACCGATGAGGGCATCGTGCTGGGGGTCAGGCGCCACGGTGAGGCGAGCGTCATCCTCGAATTGATGACGCGCGAGCACGGACGTCATCTCGGCCTGGTGCGGGGCGGCACCGGGCGGCTCATGCGGCCGGTGCTGCAGGCCGGCAATCTGGTCAATGCGGTCTGGCGCGCGCGTCTCGACCAGCATCTCGGCCTCTACGTGATCGAGGGGCTCAACCTCCGGGTCGGTTCTTTGCTGGCGCAGTCTCACGCAGTCTATGGCATCACGCACCTCGCCGCGCTCTGCCGTCTGCTGCCGGAACGCGATCCGCATCCCACGATCGTTCCGATGGTTGAGACGATCCTCGATCACCTGAGCGACGCGGCGGTCGCGGGCTCGCTGATCGTTCAGTTTGAACTGCATATCCTCACTGAGCTGGGTTTCGGGTTGGAGCTCGACAGTTGCGCGTCGACCGGAACGAGGGATGACTTGATCTACGTGTCGCCGAAGTCGGGCCGGGCGGTGTCGCGGCAAGCGGGCGAGCCGTGGCGCGACAAATTGCTCCGCTTGCCGGCGTTTCTCGATGAGACGACGACGGCCGAGCCGTCATTGCAGGATATCGCCGACGGGTTTGCGCTGACCGGCCATTTCCTCCTGCAGCGTGTGCTGGAGCCGCGGGGTGAGGGCTTTGCCGAGGCGCGCGACAGTTTTGTCGCGGCAATGCTGGACGGCAGAAGAACCGCCGGAAGGATGGGATAGCCGCAAAAGCAAACGGGCCTTCCTGAGGAAGGCCCGCCGCGATGTCACACGCTCAGGTGTGGCGAATTACCACCGGCGCGACCAGCGCCAGTAGTGACTCCGCCAGACGGTCCAGCAGCGGGTGCGGCTGTTGCGCCAATTGTGTCCGCAGCGGCGGACCCAACGGACATCCTCGATCGCGTTAGTGTCGGCGATCGACGGCTGCAGAGCCGACGGCGAGACGGGCGCCGCGTTGACGCTCGTCATCGTGAAGCCGGCGGCCATCGCCACGGCCGCAACCAGCGAAAGCAGGACTTTGCGCATGGAGTTTCTCCTTGGGGTTTATTGATCGGCGGATGAACCGCCGACAGCCCGGCAAGTTCCGAAAGTGGCTGTCGTCCAGACCATTACGTCAACGTGCCTGAACTAGCCGTGGGCGGTCCGTTCATGTCGCGTTCATCGTGTCGTTCGCGTGACAGGCGACGACTCAAAATCGGCGGGCCTTCCGCCAGGGAAGACCCGCCGCAGGGAGCATCCTTCGCACCGCACGCGTTACACAGCGGCGTTCCGGATTAGCGATGATTATGCCGGTGGTGGTGGTGCCCGTGATGGTGGTGATGATGATGGTGGTGACCGGGCCGCCACTCCCCGCGGCAGTGGGTGTTGCTGGAGCGCCAGTGATGATGGCAAACGCGGACCCAGCGGACATTGTCCACCATGTTGGTGTCGACGATCCCCGGCTGCATCGCCGACGGCGCGACGACTGCCGCACCAGCGGTCGACGGCGTGAACATTCCAGCGGCAACGGTCACCGCCACAGCAGCCAGGCTCAGAATCAACTTGCGCATTTGTTAGGACCTCCTTGAGCGTCCACGTCATGCATCGCCCATGCGTGAGACCATACGCGCACGATCCAATCGCGTTGCTGACTGGTGCATTCAGTGGCGGTTCACCACCGCGGCGACATCGCGGCGGTGACGTGAGCGAAAGTTGCAAACGCTCGATTCCGCCGGTGTTCTGCGGGGCAGCAGGTGCCGCAAGACGAGGCTTGTTCGGGGCGTTTTGCCGCAGTATCCCAATTCCATGGGTAAACAACTGATTCCTTCGCCGCCGTCGGGCGGCCCTATCGAGGACATCGCGCTACGCGATGCGCTGGAAGAACGCTATCTCGCGTATGCGCTGTCGACGATCATGCATCGCGCGCTGCCGGATGCGCGCGACGGGCTGAAGCCGGTTCACCGGCGGCTGCTGTATGCGATGCAGCAATTGCGTCTCGATCCCGACGCCGCCTTCAAGAAATGCGCGCGTGTCGTCGGCGATGTCATCGGCAAGTTCCACCCGCATGGCGACCAGTCGGTTTATGACGCTTTGGTAAGGTTGGCGCAGGATTTTGCGCAGCGGTATCCGCTGGTCGACGGGCAGGGCAATTTCGGCAATGTCGACGGCGATAACCCGGCCGCGATGCGTTACACGGAAGCGCGGCTCACCGAGGTCGCGCGGCTCCTGATCGACGGCATCGACGAAGATGCGATCGATTTCCGGCCGACCTACGACGGCTCCGAAAACGAGCCGGTGGTATTGCCGGGTGCGTTTCCGAACCTGCTGGCCAACGGTTCGCAAGGCATCGCGGTCGGCATGGCGACCTCGATCCCGCCGCACAACGCCGCGGAGCTATGCGACGCCGCGCTGTTCCTGATCGACAATCCCAATGCACGCTCAAAGACGCTGCTGAAATACGTGCAGGGGCCGGATTTTCCGACCGGCGGCATCATTGTCGACGACCGCGAGGCGATCGCTGAAGCTTATTCGACCGGCCGCGGCTCGTTTCGCGTGCGGGCGCGCTGGCACAAGGAAGACACCGGCCGCGGCACCTATCTGATCGTGATCACCGAAGTTCCTTGGCTGGTGCAGAAGGGGCGGCTGGTCGAGAAGCTCGCCGAGCTTCTGAACGAGCGCAAGCTCCCGCTGGTCGCGGACGTCCGCGACGAGTTGGCCGAGGACATCCGCCTGGTGATCGAACCGAAGTCGCGCACCGTCGACGCGGCGCTGGTGATGGAATCGCTGTTCCGGTTGAGCGAGCTCGAGAGCCGCATCCCGCTCAACATGAACGTGCTGGTGAAGGGCCGCATCCCGAAGGTCGTCAGCCTCGCGGAAGCGCTCACCGAATGGCTCGCGCACCGGCGCGAGGTGCTGGTGCGGCGTTCGAAGTTCCGCCTGTCCAAGATCGAGCACCGGCTGGAAGTCCTGGGCGGCTACCTGATCGCCTATCTGAACCTCGACGAGGTGATCAGGATCATCCGCACTGAGGATGAGCCCAAGCCCGTGCTGATGAAGCGGTTCAAGCTCACGGACGTGCAGGCGGACGCGATCCTGAACATGCGGCTGCGCAACCTGCGCAAGCTCGAAGAGATGGAGATCAAGCAGGAGGACAAGGACCTGCGCGCCGAGCGCGCCGAGCTCAAGAAGCTCCTGGGATCGGAAGCCGAGCAGTGGAAGACGGTCGCCGGCGAGATCAAGAAGATCCGCGACACGTTCGGGCCGAAGACGCCGCTCGGCAAGCGCCGCACCACCTTTGCCGAAGCGCCGCAGCACGACGAGGCCGCGATCGAAGAGGCGATGGTCGAGCGCGAGCCGATCACCGTGGTGGTTTCGGACAAGGGCTGGATCCGCGCGCTGAAAGGACACGTCACCGACCTGTCGGGCGTCGCGTTCAAGGCCGACGACAGTCTCAAATTCGCGTTCCCGGCCGAGACCACCTCCAAGATCCTGGTGTTCGCCACCAACGGGCGCTTTTACACGCTGGACGGCGCGAAGCTCCCGGGCGGGCGCGGGCACGGCGAGCCGGTGCGGTTGTTCATCGACCTGGAGCAGGACCACGAGCTCGTGGCGGTGTTTCGCCATCAGGGCGGCCGGAAATTCCTGGTCGCGAGCGCGCAGGGGCGGGGCTTCGTGGTGGCCGAGGACGAGTGCCTCGCCAACACCCGCAAGGGCAAGCAGGTGCTCAACGTCAAGCCGCCGGATCAGGCGCGGGCGTTCACCGTGGTGGAGGGCGAACTCGTCGCCACCATCGGCGAGAACCGCAAGATGGTGATCTTCCCGCTCGATCAGGTGCCCGAGCTCGGCCGCGGCCGCGGCGTGCGCCTGCAGCGCTACAAGGACGGCACGCTGTCGGACGTGAAGACCTTCAAGGGCGGCGACGGACTGACCTGGATCGACGGCGGCGGCCGCACCTTCAACCTATCGCTGAAGGAGCTTGCCGCCTGGCGCGGCAACCGCAGCGACGCCGGCCGCGTGCGGCCTGACCGTTTCCTGACCAACAACAAGTTTGGCTCGGTCATGGGCAACGGCAACGGGAAGAACGGCGAGAAGGACTAGCGCGCGGCTAGTATCTCGCCGACACCCCGACAAAGGGAGCGATGCGGTCGGCGGCGTTGGTCACGCCGAACCGGATGCCGCCGTCGAACTGCAGATTCTTGCTCAGCTTGTAGGTGAAGCCGGTCGCCAGCATGGCGATATCGCCGAGCGGATTGCCGGTATTGAAGCGAGCTGCGATCTCGTAATAGGTGCTCAGCGCCTCGGTCCATTCGTATGACAGCGACGCAGTGGCAATGTACTCCGCATGGTAGGCAGGCTTGTCGTCGCTTCGAAGCACATGGACGCCGGCATTAATGCCGAGCGCGAATTTCTCCGACAGCTTCACTGCGAACGGCACAATCACCCCACCCTCAACCGCTTCGGGGCTGATCCCGTTGTGCCGGTCGGTCGGAATCACGAGGAAGGGGAGCAAGCCGAGCGCTGTTGCGCCGGGCTTATCGAAGGTGTCGTTGCCCCAGAGATTGAGCTTGCCGCGCAGATAGACGCCGCCGATGCCCGACTGTCGGGTCGCCAGCAGGGGATCGGGCGAGCGGTTTTGGAGGATCACGTGAGGTACGACCACGACGTTGAACTCGGCGTTGTGCGTCAGTCCGACCCGGATATTCGTCGTCGCGAACTCGTAGCCGTTCGTAACGGTGCCATCCGCGTCAGGGCGTGACCGCGCATAGCCGAAGAGATTGGTTTCGGTCTGCACGCGGCCGGCATCGACGGTGAACGGAGTTTCGGTGGCGTCCGGCCGGTCGGTGGTGAGGTCACGCAGCAGCCGGTCAGGTGTCGGGTTGAAAAGGGTGTATTGGCTCTTGTTCTCGTCCGAGGCTTCGGCGCTGCCGCTCGCCGAGATGATGAGGAAGGCGGAGGCGGCGGCCCACTTTGCCCATCGCCGCATCCGGCTACCGCAGCCCGCCGACACCAGTACATTCACCCGGCCCGTTAACCGCCGGCACCACATAGCCATTTTACGCTCCCCGCACAATTGCGAACTATTCGCAACTAGCTTGACAATTGTTCCCGCAGATGTCAACTTATTGCGAATAATTTGCAATTGCAGTTGTTCGGGGCTGGGCCCGGACGCGAGTGACGTTGGAGGTTGAACGAGAGATGACGATGTTTTCGATGGGCCGCCGGCTGGTGGCGGGGGCATTGGCGGCCTTGCTGGTGGCCGTTTGCCTGCACGGCTCCGCATCGGCGCAGGGCGCGGCGAAGAAGCCATTCCGTGTGGTGACGACCTTCACCGTCATTCAGGACATCGCGCAGAACGTCGCCGGCGACAAAGCGATCGTCGACTTCGATCACCCGGCCGGGCGCCGAGATCCACGACTACCAGCCGACGCCGCTCGACATCGTGAAGGCGCAGGCCGCCGATCTGGTGCTGTGGAACGGGTTCAATCTTGAACGCTGGTTCGAGCGGTTCTTCCAGAACGTGAAGGAGGTGCCCAGCGCCGTGTTGACGGAAGGCATCGAGCCGATGGGCATCACCGAGGGGCCCTACAACGGCAAGCCCAATCCGCATGCCTGGATGTCGCCGAACAACGCGCTGATCTATGTCGAGAACATCCGCAAGGCGCTCTCCAAATACGATCCGGCGAATGCCGAGGCCTATGCCAAGAACGCCGCGGCCTATTCGGCGCAGATCAAGGCGCTCGACGAGCCGCTACGCAAGCGGCTCGCCGCGATCCCGAAGAACCAGCGCTGGCTTGTCACCAGCGAAGGCGCCTTCAGCTATCTGACGCGCGACTATGACCTGCGCGAAGCCTATCTGTGGCCGATCAACGCCGACGAGCAGGGGACGCCGCAACAGGTCCGCCGCGTGATCGACCTCGTGCGCAAGAACAAGATTCCGGTGGTGTTCAGCGAGAGCACGATCTCCGACCGCGCCGCCCGGCAGGTCGCGCGCGAGACCGGCGCGCGCTACGGTGGCGTGCTCTATGTCGACTCGCTCAGCGCCGCCGGCGGGCCGGTTCCGACCTACCTCGATCTGCTCAAGGTGACGGTCGAGACCATCGTAAAGGGATTTGGCAGGTGAACGCACCGGCTAAGACCGCCCGCTCTTGCAACAGACAGGGTGCCCAACGGCGCCAGCATTTCGGTGCGCGACCTGAGCGTGACCTACAGCAGCGGCTTCACCGCCGTGCGCGACGCCTCCTTCGAGCTCGACCCCGGCACGATCTGCGCGCTGGTCGGCGTCAACGGCAGCGGCAAGTCGACGATCTTCAAGGCGATCATGGGCTTCGTGCGGCCCTCCGCCGGCGACGTGCGCCTGTGCGGCATGCCGGTCGACGAGGCGTTGAAGAAGAACATCGTCGCCTATGTGCCGCAGAGCGAGGACGTCGACTGGAATTTCCCGGTGCTGGTCGAGACCGTGGTGATGATGGGCCGCTACGGCCACATGAATTTCCTGCGCATGCCCTCGCGCGCCGACCGCTACAAGGTCGACGAGGCGCTCGAACGCGTCGGCATGAGCGCCTATCGCGACCGCCAGATCGGCGAATTGAGCGGCGGCCAGAAGAAGCGCGTGTTCCTGGCGCGCTCGCTGGCGCAGGAGGGCCGCATCATCCTGCTCGACGAGCCGTTCACCGGCATCGACGTGAAGACCGAGAGCCGCCATCATCGGCCTCTTGCGGGAACTGCGCGCCTCCGGCCACCTGATGCTGGTCTCGACCCACAATCTCGGCAGCGTGCCTGACTTCTGCGACCAGGTCGTGCTGCTTGAACCGGACCGTGCTGGCGGCTGGGCCGACGGCCGAGGTCTTCACCCAGGCCAATCTCGAGCGCGCCTTCGGCGGCGTGCTGCGCAACTTCCAGCTCGGCGGCCGGGCGCTGCACGACGATGATGATGCCCGTCATGTCACGGTGCTGACCGACGACGAGCGGCCGCTCGTCTTCTATGGCGACAAGACCGCGCAAGGGCTCGGACGGGACGTGACATGACCGAGTGGCTCGCCGAGCTGATCGTTCCCTTCAGCTACAACTACATGCTGAAAGCCATGTGGGTGAGCGCGCTGGTCGGCGGCGTGTGCGCCTTCCTCTCGGCCTACCTCATGCTCAAGGGCTGGTCGCTGATGGGCGATGCGCTCGTCCCATTCGATCGTGCCGGGTGTGGCTGGCGCCTATATCCTCGGCGTGCCGTTCGCCATCGGCGCGTTCTTCGCCGGCATCCTCGCGTCGCTCGCCATGACGTTCGTGAAGCAGCAGACGCGGCTGCGCGAGGACGCGGTGATCGGCCTCGTGTTCACCTCGCTGTTTGCGCTCGGCCTGCTGATGGCCTCGCTGTGGCCGACCTCGGTCTCGATCCAGACCATCGTGCTCGGCAACATCCTTGCCATCGCCGACGAGGACGTCGTCCAGGTCGCGATCATTGCCGGCGTCTCGCTCCTCGTCATGGTCTTCATCTGGAAGGACCTGATGGTGACGTTCTTCGACGAGAACCATGCGCGCTCGATCGGGCTCAACACCACGCTGCTGAAGGTGATCTTCTTCACCCTGCTGAGCGCCTGCACCGTGGCTGCGCTGCAGACCGTCGGCGCCTGCCTGGTCATCGCGATGGTGGTGACGCCCGGCGCGACCGCCTATCTGCTCACCGACCGCTTCGGCCGGCTGATCGTCATCAGCGTCGCGCTCGGCGTCGACGACGAGCTTCGTCGGCGCCTATATCAGCTATTTCCTCGACGGCGCGACCGGCGGCGTGATCGTCGACCTTGCAGACGCTCCTGTTCCTCGCGGCCTTCTTCTTCGCGCCCAAGCACGGCCTCATCGCCGCCCGCCGGCGGCGGCACGGCGACGACGGAGGCCGCGGCATGAGCACGCTGGTCGACTGGATCGCCGGGCCGCTCGCCTATCCGTTCATGCAGCGCGCGCTGATCGTGTCGGTGCTGGTCGCGGCGGTGTGCGCGGTGCTCTCCTGCTACCTGGTGCTGAAGGGCTGGTCGCTGATGGGCGACGCCATCTCGCACGCCGTGCTGCCCGGGATCGTGCTCGCGCATGTGCTCGAGCCTGCCGCTGGCGCTCGGCGCGTTCGTCGCCGGGCTCTCCTGCGCGCTGTTCACCGGCTACCTCAAGGAGAACAGCCGCGTGAAGGAGGACACGGTGATGGGCATCGTGTTCTCCGGGATGTTCGGGCTCGGCCTCGTGATCTTCACCAAGGTCGATACCGACCAGCATCTCACTGCACATCCTGTTCGGCAACGTGCTGGGCGTGACCGTGCAGCGACCTGGTCGAAACCGCGGTCGTCGCCGGCGGGACGCTGGCGATCGTGCTGCTCAAGCGTCGCGATCTCCTGCTGTATTGCTTCGATCCCAACCATGCCCGCTCGATCGGCCTGCCGGTGCGCGTGCTGCACTACGGCCTGCTGATCCTGCTCTCGCTCACCATCGTCGCCTCGCTCAAGGCGGTCGGCATCATCCTGGTGATCGCCATGCTGATCGCGCCCGGCGCCACCGCCTACATGCTGACCGTCGAGCTTCGAGCGCATGCTGGTGATCGCGGCCGCGGTGGCGACGCTCTCGGCCGCGCTCGGCACCATCATCAGCTTCCACATCGATGGCGCGACCGGCGCCTGCATCGTGCTGGTGCAGGCGTTCGCGTTCGTGCTGGCGTTCCTGTTCGCGCCGAAGCACGGGCTGGTCTGGAAGCGCGCGGCGCGACGGCGGCGCCGGCACCGTCGAGCGCCGGGCTGACGTCAGCTAGCCGCGGCCAGGCCGGCGGATGGGTGCCGAGCGGCACCGACGGGCGCGTCCAGCGCGGCGGCGTCTCGCTCATGACCGCGGCGTGACGCACCGCCGTGAGCCGGCCGAAGCCGGAATCGCTGTCTTCGAGGCGGTCGCGCACCTCGTCGAAGCCGGGATCGGGGCAGGCGAGGCCGTCGATGCGTCCGAACGAGCGCAGCCAGTGGCCGGTCTGCGCGAGCGAGACGCGCACGTGCCAGCTTCCGCCTTCTGCGGCGCGGCGGGCGAGCGCCGTCATCGCGGCAAAGGCCATCAGATAGCCGGTGCCGTGGTCGAGCGCCTGCGCCGGCAGCGGCTTCGGCGTGGCGTCGCCGGCGGCTTCCGCCTCGGCGACGTTGAGGCCGTTGGCATTCTGCACCAGCGAGTCGAAGCCGCGCCGCCCGGCCCAGGGCCCTTCATGGCCGTAGGCGCAGAGCGAGACATAGACGATGCCGGGCCGGATGCGCGCCGCGTCCTGCGGGCCGAAGCCGTGGCGCGGCGATGGCGCCGGGCCGGTAGCCCTGCACGAAGATGTCGGCGTCGCTCAGCAGGCCGGCGAGGGTCGCGCGGCCGTCCGGCGTCGCGCAGGTCGATGCGCGGTCGAGAGCTTGCCGCGGCCGTTGTCGATGACCAGCGGCTCCATCGCGGGCAGGTGCCGCGCCGTCACCAGCAGCACGTCGGCGCCGTGCGACGCGAGCGTGCGGCCGCACACCGGGCCGGCGATCACGCGCGTCAGATCGAGCACCCGGATGCCGGCGAGCGGGCGGTCGCCGGCCGGCAAGGGCTGCGGCGGCGCGTCGCCGATCCGCTCGATGGTGAACAGCGGCAGGCCGGGGATGGCGCGTCCCTGCGGATGCGCGTCCCATTCGGCAAACGAGCGGCTCATGGTCGCGACCAGCCCGGCCTCGGCGGCGGCGGTCTCGAACGCCTCGGCGTCCCAGTCCGCGAGCGCCTGCGCCACCGCGGCGCGATCGTGCTCGCAGCGCGAGCAAGCGCCAGCATGCCGTCGCGGTGATGCGGGAAATTGGCGTGGATGCGGACCCAGCGGCCGTCGCCGCAGCGATAGATGCCGTGGATCGGGTCCATGTATTCCGGCGCCGGCTTGCCGTCGACGCGCAGATAGCGCTCGCTGCGGAATTCGATCGCCGCATCGCGCATGGCGACGCTGACGCGCTGGCGCCGTCCGCTGCGCAGGCGCCACAGTTCGGCGGCGGCGAGCGCCGCGGCGGCGATCGTGGTCTGCGCCAGCGTGCCGACGGCGAAGGAGGACGGGAGCACCGGCTCCGCGCCGGTGAGCTCGACGGCATCGAGCGCCTCGGCGCGGCTGGCCGGCCGCGCGCCAGAGATCGGCAAGAACTGTCTTGGGATGCGGTGCGGTCATGGTGCTACGCCGCTCGCTAGGATTGGACGGCGCGCTACGCTCGACCCGCTTCCAGCCGTCGCTGGTCAGCCGCTGCTGCGGCAGGAAGCGGCCCTTGTAGTCCATCTTGCGCGAGCCCTGCACCCAGTAGCCGAGATAGACGTAGGGCAGGCCCATGCGGCGCGCGCGCGCGATGTGATCGAGGATCATGAAGGTGCCGAGCGAGCGCACCGCTGGTCGGAATCGAAATACGAATAGACCATCGAGAGCCCGTCGCCGAGCACGTCGGTCAGCGCGACCGCCAGCAGTTCGCCCGCGCCGCGGCCGTTGATCGAGCTGTCCGGGCCGCGCCGCCGGTACTCGACGATGCGGGTCTCGACATGGCTGTCCTCGACCATCATGGCGTAGTCGAGCACGGTCATGTCGGCCATGCCGCCGTCGCGATGGCGCAGGTCGAGATAGCGAGCGGAACACCGAATACTGCTCGGAGGTCGGCACCGCGGCGCGCATGTCGCCGATCAGGTCGTCGTTGCGCTGCTGGACGCGGCGCATGCTGCGCGTCGGCTCGAATTCGTCGACGATGACGCGCACCGACACGCAGGCCCGGCAGGTCTCGCAGGCCGGCCGGTAGGCGATCGACTGGCTGCGGCGGAAGCCGCCATGGGTGAGGAGGTCGTTGAGCTCGGCCGCCTTCTCGCCGACCAGATGCGTGAACACCTTCCGCTCCTCGTGCCCCGGCAGATAGGGGCAGGGCGACGGCGCCGTCAGGTAGAATTGCGGGGTGTTGCGTGAATGCTGGGTCACGGATGCTCGCTGACATTCCACCGGCGGATTCGCCCCCCGGACGCCTAGGATCGCCCGCGGGAGCGCGTCCAGTCAAACGGCTTTGCGGCTCAGGCGCGCCGCGACGTCCCGGATCGATCTGGGCGCGGGCCGGATTGTTAATGACCACGGTGCCGACCAGCCATGTCGTGCAGCAGGCGCTTGCGGTCGTTGAAGAACCCGACCAGCAGGATCAGCGGCGTCAGGAACGAGATGGTCAGCCAGAACACGACCGCATGCACGGCGCCGAGCACGAAATAGGCCGGCGCGCCGTACCAGGTGCGCATCTCCAGATCCATGACCCGCATGCCGATGGTGGCGGAGGCGGGGCTGCCGAACGTGAAGCCGTAGTAGCAGAGCGCCCAGATCACGATCAGCGGCCAGTACAGCGGCGAGAGGAAGGCGAACAAGCACCGCCGCGAGGCCGAGCGTGGCGATGGTCGCCGCCGCCATGAAGATGCCGGCCAGGACGATCGGGATGGCGATGATGATGAGTCGATGACGAAGGCGATCAGCCGGCGCGCCAGCACGCCCTCGAACAGTTCCGGATTGGTCGCGGGGTCGTAGGCGTGCGGCTTGAGCTCGATCGACACGCCGATCCGCCGCGGTTCGCTGTCGGTCATGGGCGGCGTTTCCTTGCTATCCTCGAATCCAACGCCAGATGGAGAGTAAACCGTTGCGATGCAAGAGGCACGGGCATTTGTGGCAGCCGGCGCCTGCGGGCCGCGGGCTGGTAGGATCAGGGCATGACCGTCACCGCCGCCGACATCGAGGCCGCCCGCCGCACCATCGCCGGCCAGGTTCTGCGCACGCCGATGCTGCCGGCGCCGCAGGCTGTCGGCGCTGACCGGCGCCGAGGTGCACGTCAAATACGAGAACCTCCAGGTCACCAATTCGTTCAAGGAGCGCGGCGCGCTCAACAAGCTCGCCTCGCTGACGGCGAACGAGCGCAGCGCGCGGCGTCATCGCCATGTCGGCCGGCAACCACGCCCAGGCGGTCGCCTATCACGCGGCGCGGCTCGGCATTCCCGCCACCATCGTGATGCCGGTGACGACGCCGATCGTGAAGGTCGAGGCGACGCAGGCGCATGGCGCCAGCGTCGTGCTCGACGGCGAGACGCTCGCCGAGGCGCAGGCGAGGGCGGAGGCGATCGCGCGCGAACGCGGCCTGACCTGGGTGCATCCCTATGACGACGTCCGGGTGATCGCGGGGCAGGGGACCATCGCGCTCGGAAATGCTGGAGGACGTGCCCGACCTCGACATGCTGGTGATCCCGATCGGCGGCGGCGGGCTGATCGCCGGCAACGCGGTGGCGGCGCGCGCGCGTCAAGCCCGTCGATCGAGATCGTCGGCGCGGAGGCGGCGATGTATCCGTCGTTCTGGAACGCGCTGACCGGCGAGCAGCGGCCGCTCGGCGGCCCGACGCTGGCCGAAGGCATCGCGGTGAAGAATGTCGGCAAGCTGACGCTGCCGATCGTGCGCGAGCTCGTCTCCGAGATCGTGCTGGTCGACGAGGAATTGATCGAGCGCGCGGTCAACGCCTATCTCACGCTGCAGAAGACCATGGCGGAAGGCGCCGGCGCGGCCGGGCTCGCGGCGATGCTGCTCAAGCCCGAGCGCTTCCGCGGCCGCAAGGTCGGGCTGATCCTGTGCGGCGGCAATATCGATCCGCGCATCCTCTCGACCATCATGGTGCGCGAGCTGGAGCGCGAATGCCGCATCGTCTCGTTCCGGCTGGCGATTCCCGACCGTCCCGGCGTGCTCGGGCAGATCGCCACGCTGCTCGGCGAGCTCGGCGCCAACATCCTCGAGGTCGACCACCGCCGGCTGTTCCTCGACGTGCCGGCCAAGGGCGCCAAGCTCGACGTCACCGTCGAGACCCGCGGCCGCGCCCATGGCGACGAGATCTTCGCGGCGCTGCAGCGCGAGGGCTATGAGCCGGTGCGGATCGAGGCGGCGACCACGGCGATGGAGTGAAGCGTCTTCCGGTTCGCCGGCACGATATCCGGACATGATCGGCTGCATAAGCCCGCGAATCACCCTGGCTGTGGGCGGGCGGACACCTTGCGCGAGAAGGAGCTTCGCATTGCGCTCGTGTGCTTCGGCGGCGTTTCGCTCGCCGTCTATATGCATGGCATCAGCAAGGAGATCCTGAAGCTCGTGCGCGCGTCGAGCGCGCTGCACCGGATTTCCGACCGCGCCCAGCGCATGCAGTGCGTCGTTCTTCGATCGGCGTCGACCGCGAACGACACCGAATACGACACCGAGCAGTTCTATTTCGAGCTGCTGCGCGAGATCGGCCGCACGCGTCGAACTGCGCGTCGTCGTCGACATCATCGCCGGCGCGTCGGCCGGCGGCATCGTCGGCACCATGCTGGCGCGCGCGCTCAGCCACGACCTGCGCATGGAGAAGATGCGCGACCTGTGGCTCGACAATGCCGACGTCACGGTGCTGCTGTCGCCCGACACCCGCGCCGGCGCCTGGAGCAAGTGGTTCCTCAAGCCGTTCCTGTGGGGCGCGGCCAAGACCGGCATGCTGGGCGCGATCCGCGACCTCGAGGTGCGCGCAGAAGCTGTCGCTGCTGGTGCGCTCGCGCTGGTTCCGGCCGCCGCTCGACGGCCGCATCATGGCCGGCCTGATGTACGACGCGGTCACCTCGATGGGCGAGCCCGAGCATCCGGCGCAATCGCTGCTGCCGTCCGGCCACACGCTCGACCTGTTCGTGACGCTGACCGATTTCTACGGCTACCACCAGCTCGTGCAGATCCACGATCCGCCGCTGATCCACGAGCTCGACCACAACCACGTGCTGCAGTTCACCTATCGGCGGCGGTCCGACGGCACGGTCGAAAGCGATTTCGACATCGACAATGCGCCGGCGCTCGCCTTCGCCGCGCGCGCGACCTCGTCGTTCCCGGGCGCGTTCCCGCCGGCGCGGATCGTCGAGATGGACGAGGCGGTCGCGCAGCGGGGCGGCGACCTGGCCGCGGCGCGAGGAATTCATCGCCAAGCTCGTTCGAGCACCACCTGCGCGCCGACGTCGATCCGGCGGTGACGCCGTTCATCGACGGCGCGGTGCTCAACAACCGGCCGTTCCAGCTCGCGATCTCGGCGATCCACGGCCGGCCGGCCTACCGGCAGGTCGACCGCCGGCTGGTCTATATCGAGCCGCATCCGGCGCCGCCGGTGATGCCGTCGCGCCAGCGGATGCCGCGGCTTCTTCGCGACGCTGCGCGGCGCGATGTCGGACATCCCGAGCTCGCAGCCGGTGACCAACGAGCTCAACTGGGTCGATCGAGTTCAACGACCGCGTGCGCCGGCTGCAAGGCGATCAACGACAGCGCCCGGCCGCAGGTCAGCCGGCTGGTCGCGGGCGTGCTGCCGGAAACGCTCGACCGCGCGATCACCTCGCAGGAGGTGCGCGGCTGGCGCGAGCAGGTGAATTCGCAGGTCGCGCGCGACGCCGGCTTCGCCTATCAGGCCTATGTCCGGCTGAAGCTCGCCTCGGTGCGCGCCTTCGGCGCGCAATTGATCGTCAAGCTGCGCGGCGCGCCGGAGCAGTCGCCGCTGTCGCGCGTGGTGGCGGAGATCATCGACGCCTGGGCGGTCCGCAAGGGCGTCGTCTACGAGAGCGACGAGACCAAGGCGCTCGAATTCGAGACGCGCGACCGCCGGCCAGATGCCGGTGTGGGTGCGCTATCTGCTGGCCTTCGACGTGAAGTACCGCGAGCGGCGGCTGCATTTCCTGATCGAGGGGCAGAACCGGCTCTACGAGCACATCGATCAGGCCCGCTTCAGCGGGCTCGACCCGCTGGTGGTCGACCGGCTCAAGCGCGAGTTCTATGCGCGGCTCGATGCGCTGCGGCGCAGGGAGCGCGCCGACTACTACAGCGCCGACGTCTACGGGCTGGTGCACGACATCATCCCGGAGGAGCCGTCGCCGGACGAGGTGAGGAACCTGCACGCCTACGCGGCGTCGTTCGTGGAGCAGCACTTCGACAAGCTCGATCGCCTGATCGAGCAGCTCGCCGCCGAGATCAAGCTCGACGACAGCACCCGCGATCTCGACGATCTGCTGGCGTCGCTCGATCCGGCGCAGTGGCATCCCGGACGCGCGGCGCGAGGTGCTGGTCAACTATCTCGGCTTCCCGTTCTGGGACGTGCTGACCTTCCCGATGACCAACGCGCGCGAGATCGGCGAGCTCAACGAGATCCTGGTCGACCGCATCAGCCCGCAGGACACGCGCACGCTGAAAGGTTTCGAGGGGATCGGCAGCCTCAAGGGCATCGGCTTTGCCCATTTCGCCGCGTTCCTGTCGCGCGCCTATCGCGAGAACGACTATCTGCTCGGCCGCCTGCACGCGATCGACCGGCTGATCGACATCGTCTGCGACGCGGCCGGGCGCGGAGGCCGCCGGCCAGGATCGACGTGCTGGCGCTGAAGAAGCGGCGTTCAGCCGGATCCTCGACGCCGAGGAGAAGCACCTCGGCGCAGAGCCAGGACCTGATCGCGGCGCTGCGCCGCTGCGTCGCGGACGATCGGTGCCTAGTTTGTCGGCATCACTTCGCAGAAAGTCTTAGCTCCTAAGTCGAATAGCGCGCGGCCGCAAGACAGGCGCAGAGTGCGCGCGTGACTCAAATAACAACGAAATGAGGATCGCTATGGGTGGACTTGAACTGGTTGGCGCAGCGCTGTTCTTGATCGTGGCGGGCCTGGCCGCCTGGAGAATTGTCGCGGTCCGCACATAGACCCATGCTGACCCGACGCCAGCGATCGCGTCGAACGTCTAGGTTTTCAGCCGCGGCATCAGCCGCAAGGCGTTCTCGTTCTCGATCGCCTTGAGGTCGGCCGCCGACAGGCCGGCTTTCATCAGATCGTTGGCGTTCTCGACCACCGACACATAGGGGTAGTCGGTGCCGAACAGCACCTGCGATATCGGCGCGAATTTGAGCAGCGCCGCCATGTTCGGCGCATAGGCGGCGTTGGCGGTCTCGTAGTGGAGCCGCTTGAGCTCGAAATCGATGCCGTCGGGCAGCACCTGCGCCTGGTTCTTGAGCTGGATCTTCGCCAGCGAGTTGACGCGTCCGGCGAGCAGCGGCACGGCGGCGCCGCCGTGCGAGAAGATCCAGCGCACGTCGCGGGTGCGCGTGAACGTGCCGCTGAACAGCAGGCTCATCACCGTGCGGTTGGTGTCCTGCGGATATTCGGTGAACGATCCCGGCACCTGCGGCGTCAGCGTGTCGCAGCAGTCCGGGCGGCCCGGATGCACGTAGACGATGGCGCGCCGGCGCTGGAGCTCGTCCATCACCGGCTTGAAATCCGGATCGCCGAGGAACTGGTTGCCGTAGCTGGTGCTGAGCCCGATGCCGTCGGCCTTGAGCTCGTCGAGCGCGTAGTCGATCTCCTTCAGCGTGCCGTCGATGTCGGGCATCGGCACATAGGCGAACAGTGCCGAAGCGGCCGGGATGATCGCTGCGCGCCTTGGCGGCATAGTCGTTGACCATGCGCGTCATGCGTGCGGTTCTCGTCCGCGCTCAGCTTCGGAAGGTTGAGGCCGCCGCTGGCGCAGCGACAGGATCGCGGTCGCGACGCCGGCTTTGTTCATCTGGTCGAGCGTCGCCTCGAGCGTCCAGCGCATCGCGACCGGCGCGGTGCGGATGTTGTCCTTCTTCCAGCGCTCCTGCACGAACGGCGGGAACATGTGGTGATGGACGTCGATGCGGTGCGGCTTGGCATGGTCGGCGAGGGCGCAGGCGTGGGTCTTGCGCCCAGACCGCCGGCGCCGCCAGCGCGGTCGCGGCGCCGAAGGCGCCGAACGATTTCAGGAACGTGCGCCGCGTGGTGCAGCCGCAGACGGCGACGCAGCCATGGACCGGGGCCGTGGCGTCGACAGGGTCGCAGCGCATGCGCGGAATTCTCCCCAGACTGAATCGTTGAGCGCCAAGAATCCGCCGGCCAACGCCGGCGGTCAACGCGCGGATTGCCTCAGCTTCTCGGCGACGCGCGGCGCGAAATAGGTGAGCACGCCGTCGGCGCCCGCGCGCTTGAAGGCGATCAGGCTCTCGATCATCGCCTTCTCGCCGTCGAGCCAGCCGTTCTGCGCCGCCGCCATGATCATCGCGTACTCGCCGGACACCTGATAGGCGAAGGTCGGCATGCGCGAAATGCTCCTTCACGCGCGCGAGCACGTCGAGATAGGGCATGCCGGGCTTCACCATCACCATGTCGGCGCCTTCCTCGATGTCGAGGCCGACCTCGCGCAGCGCCTCGTCGGTGTTGGCGGGGTCCATCTGGTAGGTGCGCTTGTCGCCGGTCAGCGTCGCCGACGAGCCGACCGCGTCGCGGAACGGACCGTAGAAGGCGGACGCGTATTTCGCCGCATAGGCCATGATCGACACGTCGTCGAAGCCGGACGCGTCGAGGCCCGTGCGGATCGCGCGCACGCGGCCGTCCATCATGTCGGACGGCGCGATGATGTCGGCGCCGGCCTCGGCCTCGACCAGCGCCTGCTGCACCAGCACGGCGACGGTCTCGTCGTTGACGATGACGCCGTCGCGCAGCAGTCCGTCATGGCCGTGGCTGGTATAGGGATCAAGCGCGACGTCGCAGAGGATGCCGACGTCGGGCACCGCCTTCTTGATCGCGCGGATGGCGCGGCAGACGAGATTGTCGGGATTGAGCGCCTCGGTGCCGTCCGCGTCGCGCAGCAGCGGATCGGTATAGGGAAACAGCGCGAGGCAGGGGATCGCGAGTTCGGCCGCGCGCTCGGCCTCGCGCACCGCCTGGTCGATCGACAGCCGCTCGATGCCCGGCATCGAGTCGACCGCGACGCGCTTGTTCGACCCGTCGACCAGGAACAGCGGCCAGATCAGGTCGTCGGCGGTGAGCACGTTCTCGCGCACCATCCGCCGCGCCCACTCGGCCTTGCGATTGCGGCGCGGGCGGACGGCTGAGATCGAGCCGTCGCGGCCTCGGCCGGCTGCACGCCTCGACCGGGGTGAGGTGCGGACTCACTTCGATCGGTCTGCCGTATTTGATGGCCATGATCGTTCCGTTCCGGCGCTTCTTTTAGCCGTTTCCGGGCGCACCTGCCACCGGTGCCGAAAACGCGCCTCAAACACTGGTTAGCGACGAGTGGTGACGCCGCTGCGGCCGTTGTGGCACCCGTGTCGCCGTGCCAAGATTATTGCACCTCAACGTCGCGGTGGCACCCATGACCCAGATCGATCCCGGCCGGACCCCAGCCTATCGTCTCCAACACGTCGATGGCGCTGATCGTCTACATCCTCTATTTCGTCGCCTACTTCGTCGGCATCACGGCGATCGTCGGCGTGATCATGGCGCATGTGCAGAAGGGCAGCGGCGATGCCGATGCTGGAGTCGCACTACGACTTCCAGATCAGGACCTTCTGGATCGGCCTTCTGTATCTCGTCGTCGGCTTCGTGCTCGATGTTCGTCCTGATCGGCTTCCTGGTCTGGGCGTGGTGGTTCATCTGGTCGCTGATCAGGAACATCAAGGGCATCCTGGCGCTGAACGAGAACCGCCCGATCGCCAATCCACATTCCTGGCTGTTCGGCTGATCGCGGCGGCGTCTCGTTGGCAACGGCGTGACCGATATTCTCTTCGAGCGGCGCGGCGCCGCGGGCTTGGTCACGCTCAATCGTCCCGATGCGCTCAATGCGGTGACGCACGCCATGGTGCGTGCGCTCGCGGAGCAGCTCGCCGCGTGGGAGACCGATCCGGCGGTCACGCGCGTCGTCGTCACGGCGGCGGGCGGGCGCGCGTTCTCCGCCGGCGGCGATCTGCGCGCGCTCTATGATCTCGGCCGCGCCGGCCGCTCACGACGAAGCGCTGGGCTTCTGGCGCGACGAATACCGGCTCAATGCCGTCGATCAAGCGCTACCGCAAGCCCTATGTGTCGATCATCGACGGCGTCATGATGGGCGGCGGCGTCGGGATCGCGATCCATGGCTCGCACCGGGTCGCCGGCGACGGCTTCCGCTTCGCGATGCCGGAAGTCGGGATCGGGTTTTTCCCGGACATCGGCGCGACCTGGTTCCTGCCGCGCCTGGCGGGCGAGACCGGCACCTATTGCGCGCTCACCGGCGAGCGGATCGAGGCCGCCGATGCGACGGCGCTTGGCGATCGCGACCCATCGCGTGCCGTCGGCGCGGTTGCCGGATTTGCTGGACGGGCTGTGCGCGGTCGGTGCCGGTCGATGCGCTGCTGGCCGCGTTCGCGGAGCCGGCCACGCCGGCCCGCTGCAGATTGCACCGCGCAGGCCATCGACCGGCTGTTCGCGGCTGACCGGGTCGAGGACATCCTGTCGGCGCTGGATACCGCCGGTGCTGGCCGGCGGATCCGGATGGCGCGTTCGCGCGCCGCGCGGCAGCCACGATCCGCACAAAATCGCCCACCAGCCTCAAGATCGCCCTGGCGCAGATGCGGCGCGGCAAAAGCCTCGATTTCGAGGCTTGCCTGCGGACCGAATTCCGCATTGTGTCGCGCGTCGTGACCGGGCATGACTTCTACGAGGGAATACGCGCAGTGATCGTGGACAAGGACCATAGCCCGCGCTGGCGGCCGCCGACGCTCGACGCCGTGAGCGACGCCGACGTGGAGCGGCTATTTTGCGCCGGTCGCCGACGAGCTTGACCTGTCATGACCGATCCGATCATCACCGAGCAGCGCGCAAGACGCTCGATCCGGTTCATGCCGGCGAGGAGGAGGGGCGCGACCGACCGCTGGGCGCCGCGGCTGGTGTTGTTCCTGCGCGTCATGGCGGCGATCGCGCTGATGAAGGGGCTCTACCACTGGGCGATCGTCTGCGGCTTCCTGCTCGCCGTCCGACGCGGGCTTCGAGGACGCCGCGACGCCGTTGCAGGCGGCGACCGTGTTCTTCGGCGTGATCGATCTCGTCGCCGCGGTCGGGCTGTGGCTCGCCGCGCCCTGGGGCGCGGTGGTCTGGCTCACCTCGGTCATTTCCATGGTGGCGGTCGAGGTGCTGTTTCCGCAGATCTACGGCGGGCGGGTGTGGGTCGTCGCGATCGATGTCGTCCTGATATTCTTCTATCTCTGGCTGGCGCTGATGGCGGCGCGCGAGCAGCCGCCGTGATTTTCGGCGCGTTGCGTCACGTCGTCAGAGGGGAGCGTTAGTGATCGTCGATTTCCAGCAGCACTACACGCCGCCGGAGCTCCTGAAGGGCAATCGCGACGCGGTCTCGGTCCAGCTCGATGAGCACGGCAATCCGAACTACCTGCTCAATCCGCTGCTGTCGGACCTCGCCGCGCATGTGCGGATGATGGACCGCGCCGGCATCGACGCCGGCGTTCTCACCTGCGGCTCGGGCTTCGATCAGCCCGACCTTGCGATCTGCCGGCTGATCAACGACCGCATGAAGCAGGCGGCCGACGATTTTCCCGGCCGCTTCATCGGGCTTGCGCATGTGCCGGCGCTCAAGCCCGCGGAAGCGGCGGCGGAGATGAAGCGCTGCGCCGTCGATCTCAAACTTCCCGGCGTCGTGATCGGCTCGGAGCTGCAGGGGCAGGCGCTCGACTCCGAAGCGTTGCGCCCGTTCTGGCGCGCGGCCGCCGATCTCGGGCTCTACGTGTTCATCCATCCGCTGCCGCAACGTCATCCGCTGGGAGCACATGTATGCCGACGATCTCGGCCGCATGCTCGGCTGGGAGTTCTCGCTGATGGTCGCGGCGGTGCGCATGATCAACAGCGGGCTGCTCGACGAACTGCCGACGCTGAAGTGCAGTTCTCGCATTTCGCCGCCGGCATCGGCCGCTATCTCGGGCGCATCCGCGGCTTCCAGCAGCGCGACAAGTGGGGCACGGCGGCGGTGCCGCGGCACGGCCGCCAGCCGAAATTGCCGTTCGATCACTATCTCGAGCAGCGGCTGTTCTACGATTGCGCCGGCTGGGCCGGTCCCGACCACGCCGGCGACTGGGGCGCGGAATGGGTGCGCTTCGGACTGCAGGAGGTCGCGCTGTCGCAGACGGTGTTCGCGACCGACTATCCGCAGGCGGTGCGCGACCCGCAGGAGGTCGCCG
>CAWKMR010000053.1:0-41111 GCA_963850705.1 uncultured Alphaproteobacteria bacterium
CCGGCGATCATCAGGAAGAACGACGCCTTGTCCATGCTGCTCCAGTAGCTGCCGAGCCAGCCGCCGATGAAGATTGCCGACGAAGCTCGTCGCGAGCCACACGCCCATCATCATCGAGACCACGCGGCCGGGCGAGACCTTCGACACCAGCGACAGGCCGATCGGCGAGAGATAAAGCTCGCCGATGGTGATGACGACGAAATAGGCGAGCAGCCACAGCCAGCTCGCCTGCGGCGCCGCCGCCGGACTGCCATGCCGCGCCGACCATGATCAGGTTGGCGAGCGCGACGCCGAAGCAGCCGAGCGCCATCTTGGTGACCGTCGACGGCTCGGTGCCGCGCGCCGCCTGCCGCGCCCACAGCGCCAGAACGAACGGCGTGAAGGCGAAGATCATGAACGGGTTGAAGGCCTGGAACCAGGTCACCGGGATCTCGCCGCGCCAGACCAGCAGGTCGACGTGGCGGTCGGTGTAGTCGTCGGCCCACAGCGGGATGGTGTTGCCCTGCTGCTCGTAGGTGGCCCAGAACAGGCTGGTCGGCAGGAACAGCACGATCAGCGCCAGGATCGCGCGCCACTCCGAGCGCGTCGAGCGGCCGCCGCTCGGCGCCCGACGTCACCACGCGGTCGCGCTCGTCGGGCGGCAGCATCGGCGCGGCATAGAGGTAGACGATGAGGCCGATCGTCATGCCGACGCCGGCGGCGCCGAAGCCGTAGTGCCAGCCGACCTCCTCGCCGAGCGTGCCGCAGACCAGCGGCGCCAGGAACGCGCCGAGATTGATGCCGACATAGAAGATCGAATAGGCGCGGTCGCGGCGCGGATCGCCGGGCGCGATAGAGCGCGCCGATCTGGGCCGAGATGTTGGGCTTGAACGCGCCGTTGCCGAAGATCAGCACCAGCAGCGCGAACAGGAACAGCGGCTCGAACGCCATCATGAAATGGCCGATCGCCATCAGCGAGGCGCCGAGGATGACGGTGCGGCGCTGGCCGAGCACGCGGTCGGCCAGCATGCCGCCGAAGAGCGGCGTCAGATAGACGAGCGCGGTGTAGAGGCCGTAGATGTGCGAGGCGAACGGCTGCGTGCCGAGCGGGCCGAAGATGGATTCGTAGAAGCCGCGCAGCGCGCGCGAGCCCGATCACGCTGTCGGCGTTGTCCGGCAGCAGCACGAACTTCACCATGTAGAGCACGAGCAGCGAGCGCATCCCGTAATAGGAGAAGCGCTCCCACATCTCGGTGGTGAACAGGAAGGTCAGGCCGCGCGGGTGGCCGAACAGGTCGCCGCTCGTCGGCCGGTCTTTGCGTATCGGATGACCGCCATCGCGCTTCCCGCCGGAATCGTGCCGGCGATGCGTCGTGCGCTCAGCGGCCGATCGCCGCCTTGGCCTTGTCGATCACCGATTTCGGATAGTTGGCGAAGTCGGCCAGCAGCCGCTGCACCTCGTCCGGCGGTCGCGATGTCGATATCGAGATTGAACTTCTTGGCGTCGGCGAGGAATTCCGGGTCCTTCATGGTGGCGAGGAATGCGGTGCGCAGGGCCGCGAGGCGCTCCTTCGGCACGTTCGGCGAAGCCGCGAAGGGGCGGCCGAGGATGGTCTGCTTGAAATGGAATTCCAGCACCTTCCGGTCCTCGTCCGTCTTCACGAAATCGAACACGTCGGGGACCGCGCCGAACTCATCGGAGATCTTCGGGCCCATCTGCAGGAACAGCTTGAGCCGGCCCGCCTTCACGTCCGGCATCCACTGCGCCTTGATCGACGAGGCGAACAGGCCGCAGGCGCCGTGCACCTCGCCGCGCTGCATCGCCAGGTTGACCTGCTTCTGTCCCTCGTAGCCGGAGATGACGCGGATGTTGGCGCCGAGCACGTTCTTCAGGACCAGCGGGTGCTGGTGGCTGATCGCGGCGGGCCCCGCCGAGCCGAAGATCAATTCCTTGCCGCCGGGCTTGAGCATGTCGGGAAACGAGTCGGGAATGCCCGGCGCCTGCCACACGCCGCAGAACGAGATGTCCTGGTTCATGCTGCCGATCCAGCCGAATTTGGTGGCGTCGAATTTCGCCTGCTCGTTGCCCATCAGCGGCTCGACGATGGTCGAGGCCGACGACCAGGGCGATATCGACGGGGTCGCGGGCGGCCAGGTTGTAGACGTGGTTGGCGGCGCGCAGCGAGCCTGCGCCCGGCATGTTCTTCGGCACGACGTTCGGATTGCCCGGGATGAAGCGGCCGTAGTGCCGCGCCAGCGCGCGGCCGTAGGTGTCGTAGCCGCCGCCCGGGCCATAGCCGATCTGGATCGAGATGGTCTCGCCCCGGAAATCGGCCTGCGCCGGCGGCGGGTGCGACATAGAGCGGCAGCGCTGCGACGCGCGAGCAATCCAAGCAGGAAGGTCTCGGCATGCGGCCGGCAACGGGTCATGGCGGTCGTGTCCGTCTGAGAGCGGTCGATTCGATGCTATCCGTATTTTGGCGGCGCTGGTAGACTGCGCGCAATTGCCGGCAACGCGACCAGAGAACGCAGGTTTCGGAGGACACGTCCATGCAATCGATCGGCATTTCCCGCATCTTGGCCGGCACCGCCATTGCGCTCGCCGTGCTCGCTACTGTCGCAGCCGTCGCAGGCGCAGGATGCCGGCGGCGAACTATCCCGAACAAGCCGATCCGCCTGATCGTTCCGTTCGCGGCCGGCGGCGGCAACGACATCTTCGCGCGGCTGGTCGGCGCCAAGGTGTCCGAATATCTCGGCCAGCAGTTCGTGATCGAGAACCGCGCCGGCCGCCGGCGGCCGTCCCGCGGCCGAGTTCGTCGCCAACCAGCCGGCCGACGGCTACACGATGTTCATCGGGGCGAGCGGCGTCATGTCGATCGCGTCGGCGGTCTATCCGAAGCTCGCCTATCATCCGACCAAGAGCTTCATCCCGCTCACGATGATCGCGAACTTTCCGCTGATCCTGGTCAGCCCGGTCGAGAATCCGGCAAAGACGGTGGCGGAGCTCGTCGCCTACGCCAAGGCCAATCCCGACAAGGCGAACTACGGCACCACGTCGCCCGCGTTCACCATCTCGACCGAGCTGCTCAAGCTCAAGACCGGCATGCCCGGCGTCGCCATTCCGCTCAAGAGCAGCGACGAGATGATCCTGTGCGTGATCCAGCAGAACTGCCTGCTCTCGATCTCCGACGGCCCGCCGGCGATTCCGCAGATCAAGGCCGGCAAGGTGCGCGCGCTGGCGGTGACCGGTTCCGAGCGCTCGCCGGAGCTTCCCGACGTGCCGAGCATGGCGGAGGCGGGCTATCCCGAGGTCAACACCAAGCTGTGGTCGGGCTTCTTCGTGCCGGCGAAGACACCGCCGGCGATCGCCGCCAAGCTCGAGGCGGCGTTCCGCCGCGCCATCGCCGATGCCGGCGTGGCGCCAAGCTCAGGGAGATGGCGGTCACGCCCGGCGGCACGTCGTCGGCGGAGTTCCGCAAGATGATCGACGCCGACATCCAGAACTACGTCGCGGTGGTGAAGGCCGCGCCAGGATGACAAGGCCGGCGAAGGCGGCGACGCCGGCGATCATCAGGAAGAACGCCGACTTGTCCATGACGGTCCAGAAGCTGCCGAGCCAGCCGCCGATCAGATTGCCGACGAAGCTGGTCAAGAACCACACGCCCATCATCATCGAGACCATGCGCGCGGGCGAGACCTTCGACACCAGCGAAAGGCCGATCGGCGAGAGATAGAGCTCGCCGATGGTGATGACGGCGAAATAGGCGAACAGCCACATCCAGCTCGCCTGCGGCGCGCCGCCGGCCTGCCAGACCGCGCCGACCATGATCAGGTTGGCGAGCGCCACGCCGAAGCAGCCGATCGCCATCTTGGTGACCGTCGACGGCTCGGTGCCGCGCGCCGCCTGCCGCGCCCACAGCATCAGCACGAACGGCGTGAAGGCGAAGATCATGAACGGGTTGAACGCCTGGAACCAGGTCACCGGGATCTCGCCGTGCCAGACCAGCAGATTGATGTGCCGGTCGGTGTAGTCGTCGGCCCAGAGCGGGATCGTGTTGCCCTGCTGCTCGTAGGTTGCCCAGAACAGGCTGGTCGGCAGGAGCAGCACGATCAGCGCCAGGATCGAGCGCCACTCCGGTGCGGTCGAGCGGCCGCCGCGTCGCTCGCCTGACGTCACCACGCGCTCGCGCTCGTCGGCCGGCAGCATCGGCGCGGCGTAGAGATAGACGATGCAGCCCGATGGTCATGCCGACGCCGGCGGCGCCGAAGCCGTAGTGCCAGCCGACAACTTCGCCGAGCGTGCCGCAGACCAGCGGCGCGAGGAAGGCGCCGAGATTGATGCCGACATAGAAGATCGAATAGGCGCGGTCGCGGCGCGGATCGCCCGGCGCATAGAGGCCGCCGATCTGCGCGGAGATGTTGGGCTTGAACGCGCCGTTGCCGAAGATCAGAACCAGCAGCGCCAGACAGGAACAGCGGCTCGAACGCCATCATGAAATGGCCGATCGCCATCAGCGAGGCGCCGAGCACCACGGTGCGGCGCTGGCCGAGCACGCGGTCGGCCAGCATGCCGCCGAACAGCGGCGTGAGATAGACGAGCGCGGTGTAGAGGCCGTAGATGTGCGAGGCGAACGGTTGCGTGCCGAGCGGGCCGAAGATCGATTCATAGAAGCTGCGCAGCGCGCCGAGCCCGATCACGTTGCCGGCGTTCTCGGGCAGCAGCACGAACTTCACCATGTAGAGGACGAGCAGCGAGCGCATCCCGTAATACGAGAAGCGCTCCCACATCTCGGTGGTGAACAGGAAGGTCAGGCCGCGCGGGTGCCCGAAGAGCTGGCCGCGTTCGGCCGGTCGTTGCGTATCGGAGATCGCCATCGCGCTATCCTGCTGGAATCGTGTCGGCGATGTGTGCTGCGTCAGCGGCCGATAGCCGCCTTCGCCTTGTCGATCACCGATTTCGGATAGCTGGCAAATTCGGCAAGCAGACGGCCGACCTCGTCCGCGGTTGCGATGTCGATGTCGAGATTGAATTTCTTCGCGTCGGCGAGGAATTCGGGATCCTTCATGGTGGCGAGGAACGCGGCTGCGCAGCGCGGCGAGGCGGTCCTTGGACACGTTCGGCGAGGCGGCGAACGGCCGGCCGAGGATCGTCTGCTTGAAATGGAATTCCAGCACCTTGCGGTCGTCGTCCGCCTTCACGAAATCGAAGACGTCATCGACCGGGCCGAACTCGTCGGAAACCTTCGGCCCCATCTGCAGGAACAGCTTGAGCCGTCCGGCCTGTCACGTCCGGCAGCCACTGCGCCTTGATCGAGGAGGCGAACAGGCCGCAGGCGCCGTGCACTTCGCCGCGCTGCATCGCGAGGTTGACCTGCTTCTGGCCTTCGTAGCCGGAGATGACGCGGATGTTGGCGCCGAGCACGTTCTTCAGCACCAGCGGATGCTGATGGCTGATCGCCGCGGGGCCGGCCGAGCCGAAGATCAGCTCCTTGCCGCCCGGCTTGAGCATGTCGGGGAAGGTCGTGGGCAGGCCCGGCGCCAGCCACACGCCGCAGAACGAGATGTCCTGGTTCATGCTGCCGATCCAGCCGAACTTGGTGACGTCGAACTTGGCCTGGTCGTTGCCCATCAGCGGCTCGACCGCGGTCGAGGCCGCGAACAGGCGCGATGTCGACCGGGTCGCGGGCGGTGAGGTTGTAGACGTGGTTGGCGGCGCGCAGCGAGCCCGCGCCCGGCATGTTCTTCGGCACGACGTTCGGATTGCCGGGAATGAAGCGGCCGTAGTGCCGGGCGAGCGCCCGGCCGTAGGTGTCGTAGCCGCCGCCGGGCCCATAGCCGATCTGGATCGAGATGGTCTCGCCGCGGAAATCGGCCTGCGCCAGCGGCGGGTGCGACATCGAGCGGCAGCGCCGCGCACGGCGAGCAACTGCGCAAAGCAAGTACTCAAGGTGCGGCCGGCAAGGGTCATGGGCGATCCGGTGTCCAAAGGAGCGTGTCGATTTCGATGCTATCCGTATTTTGGGGGCGCTGGTAGACTTAAGCCAATTGCCTATCGCGCGACCAGAGAACGCAGGTTTGGGAGGAAACGTCCATGCAATCGATCGGCATTTCCCGCATCTCTGGCCGGCGCCGCCGTTGCGCTTGCCGTCATCGCCGGCTTGCAGTCCCGGCGCAGGCGCAGGATGACGCGGCGAACTATCCCAACAAGCCGATCCGCCTGATCGTCCCGTTCGCGGCCGGCGGCGGCAACGACATTTTCGCGCGGCTGGTCGGCGCCAAGCTCGTCCGAGATCCTCGGCCAGCAGCTGGTGATCGAGAACCGGCCCGCGGCCGGCGGCCGTCCGGCGGCGGAGTTCGTCGCCAATCAGCCGGCCGACGGCTACACGCTGTTCGTCGGCGCGAGCGGCGTGATGTCGATCGCCTCCGCGGTCTATCCGAAGCTCGCCTATCATCCGACCAAGAGCTTCATTCCGCTGTCGATGATCGCGAACTTTCCGCTGATCCTGGTCAGCCCGGTCGAGAACCCGGCGAAGACGGTGACGCGAGCTCGTCGCCTATCGCGAAGGCCAATCCCGACAAGTCGAACTACGGCACCACGTCGCCGGCGTTCACGATCTCGACCGAGCTGCTGAAGCTCAAGACCGGCATGCCCGGCGTCGCGATCCCGCTCAAGAGCAGCAACGAGATGATCCTGTGCGTGATGCAGCAGCAGTGCCTGCTGTCGATCTCGGACGGTCCGCCCGCGATCCCGCAGATCAACGCCGGCAAGGTGCGCGCGCTGGCGGTCACCGGCTCCGAGCGTTCGCCGCAGCTTCCGAACGTGCCGAGCATGGCGGAGGCCGGCCTGCCGGAGGTCAACACCAAGCTGTGGTCGGGCTTCTTCGCGCCGGCGAAGACGCCGCCGGCGATCGCGGCGAAGCTCGAGGCGGCGCTGCGCAAGGCCATCACCGATCCGGGCGTGGCGGCGAAGCTGCGCGAAATGGCGGTGACGCCCGGCGGCACCGTCGTCGGCCGACTTCCGCAAGATGATCGACGCCGACATCCAGAACTACGTTGCGGTGGTGAAGGCGGCGAACCTGAAGTTCGAATAGCGCGCGCGGCAAAACGAAAACGGCCGCCGGTTCTTCGCCGGCGGCCGTGCCTTTTGTGCGACCCCGTTAATCCAGCGGCTCGAGCTTGATCAGCGCCGCGCCGTGGTTGTTGCCGACCCAGAAGGTCGGCGGCGTGGTGCTGTTGTCGACGAACACGCGGCGGATGTTGGTCGCGTGCGGCAGCGGATACTCGGTGACCTCGCCGCTCTCGGTCGAGATGCGCACGATGCGGTCGGCATTCATGCCGCCGGTCCAGATATTGCCGAGCCGGTCCTGGGTGACGTCATAGGGCGCAAAAAACGGCCCCGGCACCTGCCATTCCTTGAATTGCTTGCTCTTGGTGTCGAACACCCCGACGCGTTCGCCGTTGAACTCGGCGAACCAGACCCGGCCCTGGTCGTCGAAGCGGCCGCGCCGCGGCCGCGATGCGCGCGTCGGCGTCTGATAGAGCGTGACCTCGCCGCTGTTGGCATCGATCGTGCCGACAGCCTCGCCGCCGAAATCGAGGAACCAGACGTTGTTCTGCTTGTCGGAGAACACGCCGTAGGGCGAGCTGCGCGGCATGATCTTGAACGGCTCGAACAGCTCGGTCTGGCCGTTGGTCATGTTCATGCGATAGATGCCGCGGCGGGCCGGGTCTTGCAGCCAGATGCGGTTGTCGACCGTCCAGTTCTGCACGCCGACCATGGCCTGCTGGGAATCATCCTTGAGCAGGTGCGGCGGCAGCTGGAACATCTGGAATTTTTCGGTCTTGCGGTCGAACTTGGCCGTGCCGGCCTGGAACATCAGCCCGAGCCAGAGATTGCCCTGCGGATCGGGTTGCAGGTCGAGCGCGCCGGTCGGCCAGCCCTCCCGTTGCAGCGGCACCGGGTAGGCCTTGTGGGTGAGCGTCTTGGTATCGAAGCGGCCAAGCATCTGCCCCCAGAAGTCGCTGTGCCAGACGATGCCGTCATTGTCGACGATCGACGTCGTGCGGCTGGATGGTCGGATCGGGCAGGTCGTATTCGGTGATGACCACGCGGGTGCCGGAGCCCTTGACGCGCGGCAGCCGGCTTGGGCTGCCAGGTAAAATCGCCCGAGCTTCGGTTGATGCTGGCGAGATAGGCCGCAACCTCGTCGACATTGGGCACGAAACGATCCATGTCGCGCGCTTCCTTGCGCACCTGCGGCTTCAGATGGAAGCTGTTGTTGGAATAGGTCGCCATCCGGGCAATGACGTCCTTCCAGGCGGCGGCGTCGTGCTTGCTGTCGATGATGCGCTCGAGCGTGTGGCAATTGACGCAGCGCGACAGGATGTTCTTCTGCCGCTCGGTGCCCGGGACGCTGGTGATCCATTCCAGATTGGTGAGCTGCGCCGCGATGTTCTTGGTCTTGACGAGCTTGAGGTCGAGGTTGAGCGGAGCGCCCGCGAGCGTCACCGTCGACGGACCCGTCAGGTCGTATCCGGTCGCCCGGATGCTGAGCGTGTACTCGCCCGGCCCAAGCTTTGCGGCGGGGAAGCTGAACTCGCCCTTGTCGTTGCTGACGACGCTGACGGTGACAATGCCCTTCTTGGCGCGGATGACCACGCCCTCCATCAGGCCTTCTTCGGCCGAGGAGACCTTGCCGGTGAGCGCCGCCGGCGCGGCGGTCTGAGCGTGCGATGAAATGCCGGCGTAGCTGAGAGCAGCGAAAAGAGCGGCTGCGAACAGGCAAGCTGTCCTTGCAAGCATCGATACCTCCCTGTGATCCTCCGGCCGCCGTCGTTGCGGCGGCCGGGGGCGAGCGGATTGTTCCGTTCGCGATTCCGGGAAGCTTACTCCTCCTCTGCTGCCAGCGAAAGCGGCGTGTGGATGCTTCACGGCACCTCAGCGCTTGCGGCTGATGTTGTGCTCGGTGTTGAAGCAGATCGGCTCGCGATAGCCTCGCGACACCGTGACGATATTCGGGTTCTCGTCCTTCACCGCCTGGAACAGCGGCTCGGTCGCGCGCCAGAGATTGTTGTAGGCGGCGTCGTGATGCGCCGGGATGTAGACGTCGGGCTTGTAGGTGCGCACGTGCTCCAGCGCCCGCGGGACGGTTTCAGTGTTGAGGTAGGACGCCGATACCGCCACCAGCGCGACGTCGACGCGGCCGGTCCGCTCCATCGCGGCTTTCTCGAAGTCGGTGACGCGCGCCGCCGCTGTCGCGATACATGATGCGGAAGCCGTTATCGAGGGTGATGAGATAGGCGAGCGTGCCTTCGGTCACGACGCGCGGGTCCTGCACGCCGCGCGAGCGGATGGCGGCGAACTCGGCAAGCTGCTCCTCGGTCGGCTTCGGCGCGGTCGCGCGCAACGCGCCGCCGAAGGCGTCCACCAGTGTCTTGGGCGGATCGCCGTGGCGGCCGAGGATCGGCTCGACCTTGAACGCGCCGAAATCGAGCGTGACGCTTTCGCGGCCGGTCACGGTCCGGATCTTTTGCGGATCGACCGACTGGGCGAGCAGCTTCGCGGTCGTCAGCGGCGCGCCGACGATGGTGGCGCCGGTGCGGATGCCGACCGACGCCGCGTCCGACATGTGATCGTGGTGGCCGTGCCCGATCAGGATGACGTTCGCGCGCGTGACGTCGGCGGCCTTGAAGCCGAGCGGCGGGAACAGGCTGCCGCGATCGAAATAGGCGTCGAGCAGCACGATCTGGCCTTTGTAGGACAGCTCGAAATTGGCGAAGCCGGTCCAGCGGATCGCCAGCGTCGACGGACTTGCCGGCAGCGCGCCGCCGGTCGAGGCGAGCGATCGATGCGTGGCACGCCGGATCGCGCGGCTGGCTCGCGAAGCCGGCGTCGGCTTCGATCGCGGGGATGTGCTCGGAGCGGGGATCGTTGAACGGGCGCGCCTGCGCGGCGGTCGCAAGCGCGGCCAGAGCGCGATGAGCGGCGAACGAATGTTCTGCAATTTTCATTGATTGTTGTCCTTGCATGAGCTAGTTCGGTCCGCCGATCGCCGCGCGCAGCGTGTCCACCACCGTCGGCGATACGCGCGGCGAGGTCGCGGATGACGGACTGGCCGCGCGGCACGCTGACATAGCTGTAGGGAATGCCGTTCCGCTTCACCGTTTCCTTGATGAAATCGGGGTCGTTGGTCGCGCGCTCGAAGCCGACGCGCAGCGCGTCGAGCGCGGCCGGCGGCGTCTTGGGCGGCGCCGAGCGCGATGAAGGCGAGCTCGCCGACCTGGTTGGTGAGCCAGTTGAACGCCTCCCAGTCCTTGCCGGCGGGCAGCTTGCCGTGGATCTCCTTGTAGAGGTCGGGATAGGCCGGCATCTCGGTGACGAGCTTGCTGCGCTGGTAGTTGCCGCTGGCGTCGACCGGCACCAGATAGCTGATGCCGAGCCCTTCGCCCGACTTGATGAAGGCGGCGCTGCGGGTGCGGAAGGTGCCGATGCTGGTGTTGTGGAAATGCACCTCGCCGCGCTGCATCGCGAGGAAGATGTCGGCGCCGCCGCGATAGCCGACCACCGGCTTGTATTTGACGCCCAGGACCTTGAGCGAAAGCTGCCCCAGCGTGCCGCTGAAGTCGGAATGGCTGAGCGCGCCGACCATGACGGTCTCGGCCTTCATGATGTCGGCGGGCTTCTTGGCGCCGCCGGGCACGACGTCGGCCCGCATGTAGTTGACGCGGATATCGCCGATCGCGCCGACATAGTCGAACTGGTCGTAGCGCGCCCGCATCGACGGGTCGCCCAGCGCCTGCGCCAGCGGATGGAACGTGTTGAACACGATGGTCAGGCCGTCGGGCGCGGCGCGCTCATAGGTGTAGTTGGCGGCGACCGAGCCGCCGGCGCCGGTCATGTTCTGGACCACCACGGTCGGATTGCCGGGGATATGCTTGCGAAGCTGCGCCGAAAAGCCGCGGATGAACACGTCGGCGGTGCCGCCGGCCTCGAGCCCGACAATGACCCGCAGCGTCTTGCCGGCGAAATAGTCGCCGGTTTGCGCGGCGGCGGGCGAGGGCAGCGCGCAACGAGCGCGGCGATCAGCGTCAGGCCGGCGATCGACGCGTGCAATCGATCCGCATGGTTTCCTCCCGTAACGCTTTTGCCGGTCAGGATGTGGCATTTCATGCCACGCGGCAAGGATGCGGCGATCGGTGCTGCGGCGTCGGGCAGGCCATGCGAGGCAGGACAACCCGATCGGCCTGTGACAGAATTGGCGCCAATGCCGAAGGCGGCGACTCGACGCCTTCGCGCGCATCAAGGGGAAACGGTCATGGACCTGATCGCGGATCGCGGCCGGCGCGTCACCGTCGACGAACTCAACACCACGCGGCTGCTCGGCGCATGCGCGGCAGCAGGCGGTGCAGCGCAAGCTCGACGACGTGCTGATCGTCGACGTCGACGCGCATCACTACGAGAACGAGTACATGGGCGACATCCTGCCGTACATGGAGAACGAGGTGCTGCGGCAGGTCACCATGGGCGGGCTGGCGGCGGCGCCGCGCCGCGGCGGCATCTTTCCGAGCAATGCCGGCTCGACCCAGGACATGGGCGGGCGCGTGACGCGCTATCCGCTGCGCGGCACGCGAAAAGACCGAGACGGGCCGCCACCGCGACATCCAGCTCGGCGAGCGCTGGATGGACGCCATGAGCGTCGACTATTCCTGCCTGTTCCCGACCGGCATGCTCACGCTCGGCCTGCACCCGCAGAAGGAAATGGAAGCCGAGCTGTGCTGGGCCTACAACCGCTGGCTCACCGAGAAGGTGCTGCCGGAATCAGGCGGCCGGCTCTTCTCGATGCTGAGCCTGCCGTTCTCCGATCCCGACGCATGCCTGCGCCAGGTCGAGACCTTCGGCGACCGCAAGGGCGTCGGCGGCTTCATGGTCACGACCGTGCGCCACAAGCAGGTCAACGACAACGCCTACATGAAGCTCTATCGCGCCATGGAGGAGCGCGGCCTCGTGCTGTCGTTCCACTCCGGCCCGAACTGGGGCGAGCCGATGTTCGGCGCCTGCAATCGCTTCCTCTCGGTGCATGCGCTCGGCTTCACGCTTCTACAACATCCTTCATTGCACCAACTGGGTGATCAACGGCATGGGCGAGCGCTTCCCCAAGCTGCCGGTGATCTGGATCGAAGTTCGGGCTCGCCTGGGTGCCGTTCCTGATGCAGCGGCTCGACCATGAATACATGATGCGGCCGTCGGAAGCGCCGCTGCTGAAGAAGAAGCCGTCGGACTACATGCGCGACATGTACTACTCGTCGCAGCCGATGGAGGTGCAGGACCGCGGCGCGATGGAGACGACCTTCCGCATGATCAATGCGGAGACGCAGCTGCTCTATTCGTCCGACTATCCGCACTGGGACTTCGACCTGCCGTCGACGATCTGGGACCTGCCGTTCCTGTCGGAGAAGGGCAAGCACAACATCCTGGGCGGCACCGCGGCGCGGCTGTTCAAGCTGCCGCCGCGCAACGATGCGCAGAAGGCGAACCTGCAGAAGTTCGGCAATCTCACCGCCGCGGCCTGAGGCAGAGAATCCATCGCATCGACGCGTGCGCGTCCGGCGCGTTGACACTCTTGTCGGCGATTGCATCGTGCGTGCGTGAGTTGGAACCGAACCGGGATTGACAATGAACCGCAGCGCAGACCGCATCTTGACCACGCACACCGGAAGCCTTCCCCGACCTCGTTCTCTGCTGGCGCCGCTGCACGCGAAGGATTCCGGCGATGCGTTCGACCGCGACGCCCTGACCAATGATGTTCGGGCATCGATTGCCGATGTCGTCCGCCGGCAGGTCGAGCTTGGAATCGACATCATCGATGACGGTGAGCACAGCAAGTCGAGCTTTTCCAACTACGCCGCGTCGCGGATCGGCGGGCTTGAGAGGATGCGGGTGCCGCCGCCGCATAGCGCGAGGCCGACGCGCGACGCCCTGCAGTTTCCGAAGGTCTACGAAGAACTCAAGGTGATGTTTGCGGCCAAGATGAAGCATGCGGGCCGGCTGCCGGATACGACGTCGATGGTTTGCACCGGGCCGATCACCTATATCGGTCATGATGAGTTGCGCGAGGATATCGAGACATTGAAGGCCGCGATGGCCGGCCTCGATGTCAAGGAAGCCTTTGTCAGCGCGATATCTCCCACCAATCTCGAGATGTATTTCAAGAACGAATACTATGCGACGGACGAGGAATATATCGCGGCGCTGGCGGAAGCCATGAACCAGGAATACCGCGCGATCGTCGACGCCGGCTTCCTGCTGCAGATCGACGATCCGCGTCTGATCACGCACTGGATCCGCGAGCCCGACCTCAGCATCGAGGACAATCGAAAGTTCATCGCCGCGCGCGTGGAGGCGGTGAACTATTCATTGAAGGGAATTCCCGAGGATCGCGTTCGCTTCCACACCTGTTACAGCATCAATGTCGCGCCGCGGGTGCACGATCTCGAGCTCAAGCACTACGTCGACCTGATGCTGCAGGTCCGCGCGCAGGCCTATTCGATCGAGGCCGCCAATCCGCGCCATGAGCATGAATGGCGCGTGTGGCAGGAGGTGAAGCTGCCGCCCGGCAAGATCCTCATTCCGGGCGTGGTGTCGCATTGCGTCTATCAGGTGGAGCATCCGGAGCTGGTCGCGGATCGCATCGAGCGCTTTGCCAGCGTGGTCGGCCGGGAGAACGTCATCGCCGGCACGGATTGCGGCTTTGCCACCGCCCGCGCCGGCGATGAGATGCATGCGGACGTGGCTTGGGCCAAGCTCGAGGCGCTGACCGAGGGCGCGGAGATCGCGACGCGACGGCTGTGGAACTGAAGCGAGCAGCGTCCGTCAGGGTTTGACCTTGGCGATGCCGAGCTGCTCGCCTGCGCGAATCCAGCGCGCAATATCCGCCTTGAGGAACGCCGTGAACGCCTCGGGGCCTTCGTCGGCCGGCTCCATCCCGCGCGCGACCAGCAAGTGCTGGGGCTCCTTGTCGTAGTAGTGATCCTTGAAGGCCGTGTAGAGCTTGTCGACGATGGGCTTCGGCAGGTTCTTCGGGCCGATCAGGCCGAACCAGCCATCGCCGTAGGCCGGATAGCCAAGCTCTTCCAGCGTCGGAATGTCGGGGAAGGCCAGCGCGCGTTTGACTCCGGCCGTCGCCAGCGCCCGGAGCTTCCCGGCATCGACCAGCGGCTTGGCCTGCTCGCCCGTCATCACGGTGTAGGTCAGCCTGCCGGCAAGCATTTCCGTCGCCACCTGGGCGGATGCGGTGAACGGGACGGCGACCGGCTCAAAGCCCGCGAGCTTTGCGAACAGCGCACAGGCGATCTGGATCGGGCCGCCTTGGTATCCGTACGTGATCGTCTTGGGATTTTTCTTGGCATAGTCGACGAGGTCTTTGACCGACTTCACCGGCAGGTCGGGGTTGACCACCAGGATCACCGACGCAACCGTCAGACGCGCGATCGGCGTGATGTCGTTGATCGGATCGTACGGCAATTGATAGAGCGCGGGCAGCACCGCCTGGCTGCTGGCCAGCATGAACAGATTGTAGCCGTCGGTGCGTTCCTTCGTGAAGGCACTGAGCGCCACGAGCCCCTGGGCGCCGGGCCGGTTCTCGACCACGAAGGTCTGGCCGAGCGCGTCCGAGAGGACCTTGGCCGCGACGCGCGCCGTGGTATCGGCGGCGCCGCCGGCGCCGGTACCGACGGCCATCCTCACGGTTCGCGATGGATAGTTGGCTTCCTGGCCACGCGCCTCCGTCCGGCTCAGCAGCAATCCTCCAGCCAAGCCAGTGAGCACCGCACGTCGATTGATGGTCACGCGCAATTTCCTCCCTGCGATGGGATGTATCCCATTGCTTGCATTATAGCTCATGCTGCGGATTTTCTTCTGCGCGATTTTGCCGCCACGCAGACGGTGTCGCCGCTATCGGCAGGACGAGGCGGTGGGGGAATTTGGGAGAGGAAGCTGGATTCGCTCACTCAAGTCGGGCGCGAACCTGGATCTCCAGCGTGCCAGACAGGCCGCCGGTTGACGCGAGTTTCCTTGGCGGTTTTGACCGGACCGACACCGACAGGATCCTGTATAGATCAAGTTGCCGGGATGGAGCGTTAGAACGATGGGGAATTCGATGAGGCCTTTAACCAGGACATCAGCCCGCATCCGTCGCTGTGATCTCGCCGCTAGGTGAGTTCGCTGGGGAGGACGGCGGACGAAAATCGCGTCGCGACGGGCCGGGACCCACACGGATAACGATTCCCTCGACGCCGAATTTGTCGTCTACGAGAATGTCGAGGCCGAGGCTCTAGCCTGCACGTAGACAAGAGCGCCGCGAATTGCTCGATCGGGGCTCTACGATGAAGAACGGCCAGACCTCGGCTGTGAGCTGTGCGGGGCTCGGGAAGATGTCGCGAGCCAGCGCGGTGACCAGTGAGCATTGGCGATCCTGGAGGAGGCAAACCTGGGATTTTGCGGTGTGCACGCAGCGGCGCGGACGCGAGAAGCTGCACTACCTCAATGGGAAATTGGTGGGTGCGCACACAAGCTTGGTGGGACGAGCGACCGGCGCCCGCAGCCTCACCGACGCGAGTGGAACCGCAGGCGCAGTCGCGGCCGCTTCGGCCATCGTGCGCCGATTGTCGGGCGAATGAAGGAAGGCGGTGACGGGATCTCCAAGGTAAGTATATGGAATCTGGAACGGATCGACGCCGGGAGCGGCGTCACGTCGTAAATCTGGGATCCGCGATGACGCCGAGGCGGTCGTAGTCATAGCGGGCGACTTGCATTCAAGAATCCCGCATTGATTTCAGCGCCCGTAGAAGCTCCGCACGGTTTCGTCCGCGACCTTCTGAACGAAGTCTTTCGTGTCCTGGTCGAGCGCGCCGAAGTAGTCGTAGGGATTGCCGACCGGCGACTTGCCGTAGAGGCTGGCGTACACCACGGCGGCAGCGAGGTACTGGCCCGCGACGGTCGGATGGCTCCCGTCGTAACCCATCTGCAGCTTGATGCCGGGCCGTTGCCGGTAGGCTTCTCGATAGGCGAGCGCTACCGGGATGATGAGAGCTCCCGACTTCATTGCCGACGGACAGCATCATGTCTCTGCGTTTTGCCGAACATGTCGCTGTCGGCGAGCGGGTTGGGCTTCACGAGCGCGGGCAGCCAGAACAGCGCGGTCCGCGCGCCGTGCTTCTTGATGACGGCATCGAACTCGATCACCGTCCGCCGATAGCGGGCGCGAGTTCGCGTCCGTCATCGCCTCCTGGATGCTGCCGGCAAGAACGACAATCTCGAACGGCTCCTTGAACCCAGATTGGCGGGCGTCACGAGGAACTCGAGCGGGTAGTGGTGGAGAAACGCGCTGGTGATGTGCACCGACTTGAATCCCTCCCGCAGATCGAGCGGAGGGGTCGGCGGCAGCCGCGATCCGATGCGTATGGGTCTGCAGCGCTCCGTTGTAGTAGACCAGGCTGTTGCCGACGAAGAGCACGCGCTGCGGGGTCTCGACCGGCGATTTCTTCACCGCGGGGGCCGGTGCCGTCTGACCCAGCACGGCGGAGCAGGGCAGGCAGAGCGATAGAGCCGCCATGAAGGCGAGGGCGTGGCGTTTCACTTGGGGCCTCCCCGCTATTGCTATCGCTTTTCTATCTCTTTCGGATGACAGCAGGTGCCAAGCGTCAGAGACGGAACGTGTAACAATGCGGTGACTTGCTGGGGAAAGCAGGCTTCAGATGCAGTGAGATTGATACGTACTCAACCTTTGTCGCGGATCGGCCGCCGCGCGCTCATTCACGAAGCTTACGATGGGGCCGCCATTGGATAGGATGCTACCAGGCAAAAAAGCTGATGCCGAACGCTTTTGTTCAATCGATCAGCGGCGAAGGGAGGAGCGGCACATGAGATATCGCATCTCTGCGGGCAGCGTAGCGGCGTTGCTCGTGTGGACCGCAGCCGCGCTCGCTGCCAGCGTCCCCGCCGCGGCGCAGGATTTCTACGACGGTAAGCAGATCAAGCGCGTGGTCGGCGTGGAGGCTGCCCCGGCTACGATACCTACGCCCGGTTCGTCGCGCGCCACATCGCGCGTTTCATTCCCGGCAAGCCCACGATCATCGTACAGAACATGCCCGGCGCCGGCACCTCCAAGGCAGCCGAGTGCATCTACACGCTGGGACCGAAGGGCGCCTCGGAAGTTCGGCATGATCTCCCGGCACCATACTCGAGCCCTTATCGGCGGAGCCGGGGAAATATTGGTTCGATCCCTCCAAGTTCACGTATGTCGGCAGCGCCGACAGCGGCGTGCGCATGTGCATCACGTACAAGACATCGCGCATAAAGACGTTCAAGGATGCGCTCGAGATCCCGGCCATTGTCGGCAGTGCACAGCCCGGCGCCGCCATCACCGACTACGCGCAGATGATGGTCAATCTGGCGGGGGCTAAATTCAAGATCGTCAACGGCTATCGCTCTTCGCTTCCCACCATGCTGGCCATGGAGCGGGGCGAAATCGATGGGGTGTGCGGCCTCGACGTGTCATCGTTGCGGGCGATGCGACCGAACTGGATCGACAACCGCGAGGTGAACCTGCTCGTGCAGGCCGCCCTCGAGCCGCGGCGATTTGCTCGAGAGTGGGGTCCCGTCACTCTGGGACTACGGTCACCGGCGACAACCGCAAGACCGCCGAGATCGTCGTCGCCCAGCAGGAGTTTAAGCGCCCCTTCATCGCTCCGTCGGAGATGCCTGCGGACCGGCTCGCCATCTTGCGCAAGGCATTCATGGCGGCGCTCGCCGACCCGGCGACATTGGCCGAGGCCGATAAAATCGGCCTGACGATCAACCCGAAGGATGGAGAGAGCGTTGCCGTTCTGGTCACGCAACTCTATGCCTCCCCGCCCGAGCAGATCGAGCGACTGCGGAAGGCGCTGCGCCCCTGAAGCGCTGGGCCGCCTCACACGTCCAGCAAATCCTCGCTCGCGAATTCCGCCTTCTCCTGGATGAAATCGAAGCGCGCCTCGGGCTTGTTGCCCATCAGCCGCTCGACCGACCTGTCGGTCGCCTTGCGATCATCCTCCACCACCTTGACCCGCAGCAGCGTGCGCTTCTTCGGGTCCATGGTGGTTTCCTTGAGCTGCGCCGCCATCATCTCGCCCAGCCCCTTGAAGCGGCCGATCTCGACCTTGGCGTTGGCGTGGAATTCCTTCTTCAGGATTTCCGCCTTGTGCTTGTCGTCGCGCGCATAGAAATTCTTGCCGCCGTGGGAGAGGCGGTAGAGCGGCGGCACCGCGAGATAGAGGTGGCCGTTGTCGATCAGCTTCGGCATCTGCCGGTAGAAGAAGGTGATCAGCAGCGAGGCGATGTGGGCGCCGTCGACGTCGGCGTCGGTCATCACGATCACGCGGCCGTAGCGCAGGTCCTGCTCGCGGAAATGCGCGCCGGTGCCGCAGCCGAGCGCCTGGACCAAGTCCGAGAGCTGCTGGTTCTGCGCGAGCTTGTCGCGGCCGGCGGAGGCGACGTTGAGGATCTTGCCGCGCAGCGGCAGGATCGCCTGCGTGGCGCGGTCGCGCGCCTGCTTGGCGGAGCCGCCCGCGGAGTCGCCCTCGACGATGAACAGTTCCGCGCCGTCGGCGGCGGTGGAGGTGCAGTCGGCGAGCTTGCCGGGCAGGCGGAGCTTTCGCACCGCGCTCTTGCGCGAGATTTCCTTTTCCTGCTTGCGGCGGATGCGCTCGTCGGCGCGCTCGATCACGAAATCGAGGAGCTTGTTGGCCTGCGCCTGATTGGCGGCGAGCCAATGGTCGAACGGGTCCTTGATCGCGTTCTCGACGATGCGCGTCGCCTCGTTGGTGGCGAGGCGGTCTTTGGTCTGGCCCTGGAATTCCGGCTCGCGGATGAACACCGAGACCATGCAGGCGGCGCCCGCCATCACGTCATCGCTGGTGACCGACGCGGCGCGCTTGCCCTGGTTGGTGCGCTCGGCGTGATCCTTGATGCCTTTGGTGATGGCGCTGCGCAGTCCCAACTCGTGGGTGCCGCCGTCGGGCGTCGGGATGGTGTTGCAATAGGACGACAGGAACGGGTCGACATCGGCGACGAAACCGACCGCCCATTCGACCGTGCCGTGGCCGCCTTTCTTTTCCGACTTGCCGGCGAAGATGTCGGGATGCACCAGCGTCGCGCCGTCGAGAGTCTCCTTGAGATAGTCCTCGAGGCCCTTCTCGAAGTGGAAGGCCGCTTCCTCCGGCACATCGTCGCCGTCGATGAGCTTAGGATCGCAATGCCAGCGGATCTCGACGCCGCCGAATAGGTAGGCCTTGGCGCGCGTCATCTTGAACACGCGCAGCGGATTGAACGCCGCCTTGGCGCCGAAGATCTCCGGGTCGGGCTTGAAGCGGACCTTGGTGCCGCGGCGGTTGTTGACCTTGCCGAGCTTCTGCAGGCCGCCCTTCGGCTTGCCGCGCACGAAAGACTGCGCATAGAGCTGGCCGCCGCGCGCGACCTCGACCTCGAGGCGCTCGGACAGCGCATTGGTCACCGAGATGCCGACGCCGTGCAGGCCGCCCGAGGTGTCATAGACCTCGGAGTCGAATTTTCCGCCCGCATGCAGCGTCGTCATGATCACTTCGAGCGCGGACTTGTTCTTGAATTTCGGATGCGGATCGACCGGGATGCCGCGGCCGTTGTCGGTCACGGTGACGAAGCCGTCGCTTTCGAACTCGATCTTGATGAAATTGGCGTGGCCGCTCGAGCACCTCGTCCATGGCATTGTCGATGGCCTCGGCGAAGATGTGATGCAGCGCCTTCTCGTCGGTGCCGCCGATATACATGCCGGGCCGGCGCCGCACCGGCTCGAGCCCTTCCAGCACCTCGATGTGGCGTGCGGTATAGCCGCCCTCGGCGGAGCTCGATGCACGCGCGCCGCGCGCGGCGGGCTTGCCCCGGCCGGGCGCGCAACGCGCGCCGGCAGGTCGAACAGGTCGCGGGTCGCGGGTTTTTTTGCTGCTTTTGCCATACGGAGTTCCCAGCCTCGAAAGCGAATCAATCCGCTCAACTATGCCACGGGCGTGGCTCAATCGTGATCCCAGAGGTATGTGGTCCGGGGCTGGTATTGGAGGGTTGGGAACGCTAAATCGTCAGCGCCCGCCAGGACCCGCCCGCCACAATGTTCGAGACCCTCGAAAACTACGCCAACATCATCATCGAATTCGTTAAGGCGCACCAGGGATGGGCGCCGCTGGTGGTCTTCCTGCTGGCGTTCGGGGAGTCGCTCGCCTTTATTTCGCTCCTGCTGCCGGCCTGGGCGGCGTTGATCGGCATCGGCACCCTGATCATGGCGGGCGGCATCAATTTCTGGCCGATCTGGATCGCGGCCTCGCTCGGCGCCGCCATGGGCGACTGGCTGTCATATTGGATCGGCCGGAAGCTCGAACACACGGTGCAGCACATCTGGCCGCTGTCGAAGCACCCGGACCTGATCCCCAAGGGCGAAGCCTTCATGAAGAAATGGGGCGTGGCCGGCATCTTCATCGGGCGCTTCTTCGGGCCGCTGCGCGCCTCGGTGCCGCTCATCGCCGGCATTTTCGAGATGCCGTTCTGGCGTTTCCAGATCGCGAATTTCACCTCGGCCTTCGTGTGGGCGGCGGTGCTGCTCACCACCGGCGACATCGTCGGCAAGCTCATCAAGTGGCTGTGGGGCTGACCGCCGCCTCAGCGTAACCCGGACGATGCCTGGCGCTGTCCTGCCGTGCGGCGCGGGCGCTGCAACCAGGCAGGCCTCCGGCGCCGCGGTCCGACGCCTGACGTTTCGGCGAGACCTACTGTCCCCGCAATTGCCGGATCAGCGCGCCGACGATGTTGGAATAGTCGTCGGTCCAGACCCGCTGCCGCGGATTGGGCCGCTGCAATTCCCAGTATTGCGACTTGGCGAGCGGGCCGAAATCCTCGTCCTTGCGCGCGCTCACGGTGACGGTGCCGAGGAACTTGTAGTCGCTGTCGTCCTCCACCACGTCGCCGCTCTCGCTGATGCGCGTGACCATGTCATTCGCGGCCGCGATGCCGGTGACCACCGAGCCGAGCTCGAGATGGCGGTTGGAGATGTGGATCAGCACGATGCCGTTCGGCGAGAGCTTGCGCTTGTAGATCGCCATCGCCTCTTTGGTCAGCAGATGGATCGGGATCGCGTCGGAGGTGAACGCGTCGACGACGATCAGGTCGTAGCTGCCGTCCTTGGCATCGGCGAGGGTGAGCCTCGCGTCACCCATGATGATCGGCACGTCCTGTCCGCACTCCTTGAGGAAGGTGAACAGGCCGGTATCGCGCGAGAGCCGGACCATCAGCGCATCGATCTCGTAATACGTCGCCTTGTCGCCGGGCTGCGAGCGGCAGATCAGGCTGCCGGTGCCGAGCCCGATCACCGCGTAGTTGATCGGCCCGCCGCCCTTGACCGCGCGCGCGGCGTCCATGCCCTGCGCGATCGCGGAGCCGTCGTAATAGTACATCGTCGGCTGGGGGCGCCCGGTGACGGGCTTGCCCTGTTTGTCGCGGATACGCTGCCCGCCATGCAGGGTGGTGCCGTGCGAGAGCGTGCGGAATTGGCCGTTCAGCGTCTCGTTGACCTTGAGCACGCCGAAGAAGCTGCGCAGCGTCAGCGTGCTGGTGCCCTCGACGACGAAATGATGCGCCAGCAGCACGGTCGCGATGATGGCGGCAAACGGAATCGGATCGCGCCAGAACAGCGACGGTCAGGATCAACAGGCCGCCGAGCATGAAATTGTAGGTCTGGAGATCGATGTCCTGCTCGAACTGCCGGAACAGGACCAGGCCGATCACCGCGAGGAAGATCGATCCGAACACGATGATCTGCTGCCAGGTCGTCTTCGGCCAGGTCAGGCCCGGACGGCACAGCACCGCCAGCGTGATCAGGATCGGATACTCCGCGATCCAGTTGAACACGTAGGGCGCGACGAGGCCGGCTGCAATGCCGCCGACCATGCCGCCGAACGACATCCACATGTAGAACGACGTCAGATAGCGCGCGGCCGGCCGTCTGCTTGCGAGCTCGCCGTGGCACATCAGCGTGAAGACGAAGAACACCGCAAGGTGGACCGCCATCATGCCGACGATCAGCCGGATCGGCTCGTAAACGACGACCGCGACCAGCGCGAGGATGAAGACCGGCTGAATCTCGACCACCAGCCAATGCGGAATGATCGGCTGGCGCGAGAACACGATCACGAAGGTGAGAAGATAGAGCGCGAGCGGAATGACCCAGAGCAGAGGAACCGCGGCGACGTCGGTCGAGATATGGGCGGTCACCGCGACCAGCAGTCCGGACGGAACGGCCGCGAGGAAGACCCAGCGTACGACATCGCTCCAGGTCGGAGGCGCTGACTTCGGCGGTTTTCGTTTTCGCGTCCAGCCGGCGCCGCCGTCGGCGCCTTGTCGACCGAATTCCACAACAGATAGCCGCAGCCCGCGACCAGCAGGATGAGGACGATGAATCCGGCCGCCCACAGCCAGGTCTGCGTCGAGAGCGGAATGAACGGTTCGATCAGGATCGGGTAGGAGAGCAGGGCCAGGAAGCTGCCGATATTGCTGGCGGCGTAAAGGAAATAAGGATCGTTCGCCGACGGATGATCGGTGCGCGCGAACCACGCCTGCAGCAGCGGCGCATTGGCGGCGAGCGCGAAGAAGGGCGGTCCGATCGAGACTGCGAACAGGCCGAGCAGCCAGATCGCCTCGTTGGTGTTCTCGGCGGACGATTCCATCCCGACGCAATCGACAGCGGAAGCCAGAAGCAGGCGACCACCAGCAGGCCGACATGGATCATGACCGAACGGCGACCGGGCGCGTAGTGCGTCAGCAGGTGGGCGTAGCCGTAGCCTGCGAGCAGCGCGGCCTGGAAGAACACCATCGCCACCGACCACACCGCGGGCGCACCGCCGAGCCGCGGCAGCACCAGCTTTGTGAACATCGGTTGCACTGCAAACAGCAGTGCGGCGCTCACGAAAATGGACGCGGTAAAGACCACCAGAAGCTGGGTCATCCGCGCGGCGTGAGATTGGGCGGCAGGGGTCGTGGGGATGTCAGAATTGGTCATGATTGTTCACTTATCCGCCGCGGCGCGGGCGCTGGCAAGCCGGGAATACAAGCTGGGAATAGCTGCCTTGGCAGTGTGGTGGATTTGACGTTCCTACTGTTTCGCGGCAACTTCGCATAGGAACGTCAAATCCAAAACCACACTAGATTTATAAAGTTGCTAGTGTCCCTTTGATTCCGACGTTCGTTTCGGTGGATGCTGCGAGGGAATACGAACGTCGGATCGGGACACTAGTATGTTTGTAACGACGCCCCCGGCGCCCGTGGTATCCTATTCGGTACTGGCGGCTCAAGCGGTTGCACGCAAACGTGCACATCAATCCTGGGGAGGATTTGTTCCATACCCACGCTAAATCGCCGCACCCGACGGCGGCGAGATGAGCCGACAGACCAGCCATCGCATGATATCGAGAAGAGCGGGCTCGGGATACCGCGAGATTCCGGTTCCGTGGAATCCCTCGCTCTGATCAGGCGTTCATTTTTTGAGGAAGGAAGCCGTCGCGTTTGGGGCGGCCTTTTGTGCCCGATAACGCTGCCGTATTCGGTTGGGCTTGCGTGGGCCAGGCGATAGCTGCCCACGTCCTTGCACGCCTACCGTGGCCGCCGTAGCATTCCCTTGAAACCACGCGAGATGGTTCATTGGGGAGGAAGACGATGCGCAAGCCGTATTATGACGGCGATGCCGTCAATTCGCTGATCGACGCCGCCTATTTCGGACGCATCAGCCGCCGCACGTTCTTCAGGGCACTCATCGCTGCAGGGTTTACTGCTGCGGCGGCGCGCGACATGGCCGAACAGGCCGCGCAGGCGCAGGCCAACCAGGCGGCGCAGCGCGCGAATCTGAAGAACGAATACGACTACATCGTTGTCGGCGCGGGCTCGTCGGGCTGCGTCATGGCGCATCGGCTGTCGCAGGACGGACGCGCGAGCGTCCTGGTGATCGAGGGCGGCGGCACCAATCTCGACCAGGACAAGATCCGCGATCCGCGCATCTATACGCAGAATTTCGGCACCGACACCGACTGGGGCTACAAGTCGACGCCGCAGAAGCACCTCAACAACCGCGTGATCGTGGCGCCGGTCGGCCGGATCATCGGCGGCGGTTCGAGCATCAACGCGACAGTCTGGCTCAAGGGCGACAAGGCCGACTACGACCAATGGGAGGCGGCGGCCGGGCCGAACTGGTCCTTCAACCACATCGTTCGCAACTTCAAGAAGGTCGAGCGCTACGCCGGCGGCGAAAGCACCATCCGCGGCGGAAACGGCATGATCGCGACGCGCAAGCCCGCGCTCGATCATCCGGTGACGCGCGCCTTCATCGCGTCGGCGGTTGGGCTGGGCAAGACCGAAGAGCTCGACGTCAACAATGTCGCAAGTCTCGAAAACATCGCCGGCCAGCAGGACATCAACGTCACCGCCGACATGCGCCGCATCTCGGCCGCCCACGCTTATCTGCTTCCGGCGCTGTCGCGCGAAAACCTGACGCTGCTCCCCAACGCGACGGTGACGCGGCTCGATATCGCGAGCGGCGACTGCCGCGGCGTCATGGCGGCGGTGGACGGGCAGGAGCGGCGCTTCTCCGCCGTGCGCGAGGTCATCGTGTGCGGCGGCGGTCTGCAATCGCCGAAGCTGTTGATGCTGTCCGGCATCGGTCCTGCCGATCATCTACGCCAGGTCGGCATTCCCGTCATGCAGGACGCGCCGCAGGTCGGCGCCAACCTGCACGACCATCTGCTGGTGCGGCTCGTGTTTGCGACCAAGGGCCCGATGGCGCCGCCGGTCGACACCGGGCATGCCGGTATCACCTATCATCGCAGCAACTCCTCGCTGCCCGGGCCGGATATCCAGATCTTCGGCCGGTTGAACGCGCCGAACGTCCCGAACCTGCCGTCCGATCACGGCTACCTGACCATGCCCGGCCTGATGAAGCCGAAGAGTCGCGGCACGGTCCGGCTGGCATCGGCCGATCCGGCGGCGCCGCTGATTGTCGATCCGAATTACTTCGCCGAGCCGGCGGACGTCGACGCCTATGTCGCGAGCGTCGAGCTTGCGATGGCGATCGGCAACGGCAAGGGCTTCGACGGCATGCGCAAGGGGCAGGTGAGCATCCCGGGCGCGGGGAGGGCGGAGATCATCGACTACATCCGGGCCAATGCCGCGACCTACTTCCACTTCGTCGGCACCTGCGCCATGGGCAACGACCGAGTGCGCCGGTCGACGAGAGCCTGCATGTGCGCGGCGTCCGCCGCCTGCGTGTCGCCGACGCTTCCGTGATGCCGGTGATCACCTGCTGCAACACCAACGCGCCGACGCTGTCGCTCGCGGAGCGCGCCGCCGAGCTGGTCTTGGCTGCGCGCGCGGTCGGCAGCGTCAAGTGAAGCGCAACCTTCAGAGGGAGAACGCCATGATCGAACACATATCCCGCCGCGCCGCCCTTGTCGGGGCCGCCGCAACGACGCTGCTGCCGCTTGCCGTCGGCTCAACCCACGCCGCCGCGCCGCTTACCGGACGCCAGGCGCCGGGCTGGTATCGCTACAAGGTCGGAAGCTTTGAGGTGACCGTCGTCACCGACGGCGTCAACCGGTTCAAGATGGCCAGCGATCATGTGACCAACCGTCCGCTGGCCGACGTGAGCGCGGGGCAGGTCGCTGCCTACCATGACCCGAACATGATGACGACGCCGTACAATCCGATCGTGGTCAACACCGGTTCGCGGCTGGTGCTGATCGACACCGGAGGCGGCGACGGGGCCTTCAAGAGCAGCAAAGGAATGGCCGGCCAGATGATGGCCAACATGGCCGCCGCCGGCTTCGATCCCAATGCGATCGATACCGTGATCGTCTCGCACTACCACGGCGATCACATCAACGGCCTGCTCGATGCCAGCAACGGGCTGGCGTTTCCGAACGCCGAGATCATGGCGCCGACGGCCGAGCACAAATTCTTCATGGACGACGGCGAGATGAGCCGCGCGCCGGCGGGGCGCATGCAGACCGTCTTCAAGAACGCGCGGCGCGTGCTCACGCCCGAGGTGATGAAGCGGATCAAGCTCTACGATCCCGGCAAGGAAATCGTGCCGGGCATCACCGCGGTCGAGACCAACGGGCATTCGTGGGGCCACAATTCGCACATCGTCGCGTCGGGCAACGACAAGGTGTTCGTGCAGGCCGATGTCACGCATGTGCCCTGGCTGTTCGCGCGCAATCCGGAGTGGCACGCCTTCTACGACCAGGACGGCCCGAAGGCGGAAGCGACACGCCGCCGCATCTACGACATGCTGGTTGCGGACCGGACTTTGGTACAAGGCTTCCATTATCCGTTCCCCGGGCTGGCCTACATCGAAAAGGCTGGCAACGGGTATCGCGAGATCCCGCTGCCCTGGAGCCCGACGATTTGAGCAAGGAGGACGACATGACTGAGGTCACCCGCCGCGACGCCATTGCAGCCGCGGCTGCAACCACGCTGGCATCGATGGGCGCGAGCGTCCCGGCAGGCGCTACGGCGCCGGCGGCCGGCCGGCGGGCGCCCGGCTGGTACCGCTACACGGTCGGCGATCTCGAAGTCACCGTGGCGACGGATGGCGCGCGCTCGTTCGACCTGACGCCGTCGTACGTCACCAACGCGCCGATCGACGAAGTCCGGAAGGCGCTCGAAGCGGCCTATATGCCGCCCAACCGCATGATCCATCACTATGCGCCGATCGTGATCAACACCGGCGGCAAGCTCGTCGTCATCGACACCGGCGGCGGCCCGGGCGCTTACAAGGAGACCAAGGGCGAACTCGGCCAATTCGCGGAAAATCTCGTGGCGGCCGGCATCGATCCGAAGTCGATCGACATGGTGGTCATCTCGCATTTCCACGGCGACCACGTGAACGGCCTGCTCGATGCCAGCAACAAGCTCGCGTTTCCGAATGCCGAAGTGCTGGTGCCGGAAGTCGAATGGAAGTTCTGGATGGACGACGGCGAGATGAGCCGCGCCTCGGCCGGGCGCATGGCCGGTCTGTTCAAGAACAACCGGCGCATCTTCGATGCGCTCGGCCGCAAGGTCACAACCTATGGCTGGGGCAAGGAAGTCGCGCCCGGCATCCTGCCGGTTGCGACCACGGGTCATTCGATCGGGCACACGTCGTATGTGGTCTCATCGGGAAAGAGCACGGTCTATGTGCAGTCGGACGTGACCAACAATCCGGACCTGTTCGCGCGCCATCCCGACTGGGGCGGTGCGTTCGACCAGGACCCGAACGAGGCGGTCGCGACCCGGCGCAAGGTCTACGACATGCTGGTCACCGACAAGCTCCTGGTGCAGGGCTTCCACTATCCGTTCCCGGGGCTTGCCCGGGTGGAAAAGGCGGGCAACGCCTATCGCGTCATCCCGGCGCCGTGGCATCCGACGATCTGACGGTACCGCCGCACACGCGCGTTGAGTCCGTCGCTGCTTTTTTTGGCGACCAGTCATCGCATCGTAGCGAGGCGATGCGATGTGCCATAACGGTCTAAAGAGCCGAGCTCCAAGGTTGCTAGATCAATCGCGTAGAACCAACGCTGCAGGCCGAAGGTGCGATGTGAACGCGTCAAATGCAGAACCAGCAGCGACCGCCGGCACACGCAAGACGTCCGCTCTCCACCTGAAAATTCGTGAAGGACTGACGGTCGCAGTGCCGCCTTCGCTATCCGCCATTTCCACCTACGTCTTGCTGGAGCAGGAGGAGTGGTTTGAGAAAGAAATCAATTTGCTGCGACAATTTCTCAAGCCGGGAATGACCGCGATTGATATCGGCGCAAACCTTGGGTCTGTACAGTCTGCCGATGGCCCGTTTGGTGGGACCCGATGGCCGTGTCTTTTCCTACGAGCCAGGAAGCGAGGCCCGAGCGTTCCTTGAACGCAGCCGGGAACTGAATGGTTTCAGCAACCTCGACATTGTCGGCGCGGCACTGTCGGACAATGACAGAGACGGTCATCTCGCCTTCGCCGGGTCGACCGAACTCCGCGCACTCGGCGACGCCGGGACCGGCGAACCCGTCCGCATCACGAGTCTCGATTTGGAAAGTGCCGTACGCCCGTGGTCGGCGGTCGACTTCATCAAGATTGACGCCGAGGGCGAGGAAGAGCGCATCATAACCGGCGGGCGGGCCTTGCTCGCGACCCACTCACCCCTGGTGATGTTCGAGATCAAGGCCGGGGAAAAAGTGAATGAACGATTGCGGGCGATCTTTCCAACCATTGGTTATCGGGTATTCCGACAGCTTGCCGGCGCGCCAATTCTCGTCCCGGATGACGCGACGACGCCACTCGACGGATACGAGCTCAATCTATTCGCGGCGAAGCCGGATCGCGTAAACGCGCTGTCGCAGCAGGGACTCCTGGTCGACGCCCTTTCCGGTTGGATCCCCGGAGAGGCCGATCGGAACCATGCGGTCGCGTTCTGGCAGCGCCAGACGTTCGCTGCATTGCTGGACGCGTCCGGTGCTGCCGGATCATCCGCGGATGCCGAGTACCAGGATGCTCTCACGGCCTATGCGATATGGCGTGCAACAGACCAGCCGGTTGCGACACGTTGTGCGGCCCTTGCCTTCGCCTTGCAGCGCATTCGCTTGGTCTGCGCACGCGCGTGCACGGCAGAGCGCGCGTCGACATGGGCGCGTATCGCATGGGAATGGGGCGCGCGCAGCGAAAGTGTCGGAGCGCTGCGACAACTAATGCAAATCCTGAGCGGGGCGCGGCTTCAGCTAAAAGAGCCTTTCTGGCCGGCCGACGCGCGCTTTGATGACGTTGCCCCGGGAGATCAGCCGGCGGCGTGGTTGGCGGCCGCGGCCGCCGAGCGGTTCGAGCGAACTTTCAGTTTCTCATCGCTGTTCAGCGGCGCTTCTCCTTTTCTGTCATGGCTATGCGGCCAAAAGTTCGCCAGTGCGGAAATGGAACGGCGGCGGACGCTCATTGCCGCCCATGCTGGACAGCAGCCGAGAGTGCCGGAACGGCTTTGTGTCCCGGCGCCGGACCATCTCAACGCCGACATTTGGCGCGCCGGGCTGGTCCCGGGGACGGCGGTGTGACGCCCAGCGGCGGCCCGGCGCTTGGTCCAGGCGGCGTTACAGTCCGAGTGTGACTTCGGCCCAGCGCATGACGGTCGGGCCGTTGAGAAACTGGATCACGCCTGGCTCAACGTCGCCGGGACGGTCGTGCTGCATCACCGCGGTCGCGACGATGGCGTCGCATCGGTCGTTGTAACCGATCGAGAGCGCGGATTTGCCGGATGGGCTTCCGGCGCTCAGCGCATAGCGCCGGCTGCGGCCTTTCATCCAGGCGACAGCAATGGGGCCGCCGTCGCCGAGTGCCGTAAATTTCCCGCCAAGCAATTCAAGGTCGCCGATCCGCTCGAGTTCGGCGTCGTCGGCAACGCCTGTGGTGCAATTGCAGAAGCCGATTTTCGCGCGGACATAAAGCGTCACCGGCGTCCCACAGTCCGCCGCGCTGCATCGGAACGCCTTGCCGCCGCCGAACTGGTCGGTCGGGAAGGGCCATTGCACCTCGGTCCATCCCGATTGCTTTGAGGAGGCCAAAGTAAAATTGTTGTCGCTCGACCAGAAGGTGGCGGGCATCACAAGCACGCCCGTAACGGCGCCCAGTGCGAGCGCGCCCGCTGCCACTGCGAGGGCCTCCTTGGTCTTCATCGCGTCACCGAGTTCTGCAGCTCGCTAGTTGCTCGCGAGGTACTTGCGCGCGGCGATCAGTTCAGGTCTTGCCGCGCCGGCGGCGCTCGCGAGCACAAAATTGTCGCCGGCGAGCCCGATCAGCTTCTCGTAGTTGGCTCTCGCCTTGACCTTGTCGCCCAGCCGCTCGGCCGCCTGCGCAGCGCCGGCGTAGCCGTGATAGCGGTTGGGCTCCTTCGCCTGCGTCAACTCGAAGGCGGCGAGCGCTTCGCGCGCCATGCCGCGGTCGAGCAGCATGTAGCCGTAAAGCTCGCGCGCCGGCGCCAGCGGTCCCGGCGTCACGACGTGCTTCTCGGTCTTGTCTTCCTGGTCCGCGGCCGCGCTCATCGCCCGCAGCGCTTCGTCGTGCTTGCCTTCGGCATACAGCACCCAGGCGGCTGCCACCTGCCGCTGGATATCGACGTTCTCCGCCCAATAGGCGTCGTTGGCTTTGCGCAGGGTGTCGCGCAGCTCGGCGAGCTTGGCGATGTCCGCCGCGGCGGCGCCCGGCTGGCCGGCACGCGCCGCACCGAGCGCGCGGGCGAAATGCGTGATCGAGTCGGCATACGGGAACCGGGTTGTTCTCACCTGCAACGCCATCGCGCCCGCCCAGTCGCCACGCTCGATCGCATAGCGCGCCGGGCCCGCCGCAACCGCGAAGTTGGCGCCTGACACAGCCGGCCCGACCTTCTGGACCGCCAGGATCTGTTCGACTACTTCACGCGCCTTGTCGTCCTGGGCAAGTTGCAGATGGGCGTAGACCATATAGTCGCGCGCGTGCAGCGCCTGGGAGTCTTCGTTGTGTGCGCGGGCCGCTGCCACCGATCCGATGTTGGCGGCGATGGATTCCTTCCAATAGCCCACGCGCGTGTAGATGTGTGACGGCATGTGCTGGGCATGCGGCGCGGCCGGCGCCACCTTGGCGTAGCGATTGGCGGCGGCCAGCCCCTTCTGCGCCAGCGGCGGATAGTCGTAGAGATGGATCAGATAGTGCGTGACGCCGGGGTGATGCGGCAGCCGCTGTGAGATCGGCTCCAGGATGGCCGCGCCCTTGAGCTGCTGGGCATAGGTCTTGTCGCCGAGCGGCGCCGAGACGTTGAGCAGGATGGCGTAGGCGATCTGCGCCTCGTCGTCCTGCGGGTAGCGCTGTGCCACCGCTTCCATCGCCTTGACGTGGGCCATCAGGCGCGTGCGATAGGGCGTCTTGTCATAGTCGGTGTAGAGGAGCGCCATCGCGTCGATGTAGTCGCGCTCGCGCTGGGTCTTGGCGCCGATCGCCTGCGCCTTCTGGATCGCCGCAAGCGCGGGCGCGTTGTTCGGGGCCGGCGGCGGGTTGTGCTGGTTGTCCCACAGGCCGAGCGCAATGCCCCAATAGGCAATGGCGCAGGACGGGTCGGCCTTCAGCGCCTCCTCGAAAATCTCACGGGATTGGGCGTACCAGTAGGAGTGCTGGTAGCGCATGGCGCGGTCGAAGCGGCGCTGCGCCGCCTCGTTGCACGAGGTCTGGAAGCTCACGCTGCCGAGTTGCTGATCGGTGGTGTCCTGTGCGGCCGACGGCGCGGACAGGCCGAGCGCGATGAGCGCGGACGTGAAGGCTGGAAAGAGCGAGTTTCGCATCGTGTTTCCTCCCGGATTGGAGACACGTCGAAGCCAAGCTCGATGACTATAGCACCCCGCGGCCATGACGGTAATGGGCCAGAGGTATGGTCGCCCGACTAGGTATGGATCGCTGACTTATTTCGCCCGCTTGCCGTAGGCGTCCATGAACGCCTTGAGCTCGGGACTGATCGTCAGCGCCTTGCGGACATCGTCGTTGAGCGTGGCGCTGGTCACGTATTCCGGGGCGTCGCCCATCAGCTTGATCGCTTCGTCGATATAGCTCTTGTCGGCCGCGAGTTTCACGACCGCGGCGCGCAGCGCGTTGACCGCGTCCTGCGGCGCGCCCGGCGGCAGCGCGATCATCCGATACATGGTGCCGTTGACCAGCAGCATGGATTTGTACGGCTCCCAAAGCTGGCCGCTCGGCATCGTGCCTTTGATCGATCTTGTACAGCTCGTGGAAGGGAGGGATCGCGTAGTCCTTCATGTAGGCCGGCACGCTGAAATCCTTGCCATCGAAATCGGGATCGTAGAACACCGGGATCAGCGTGCCTTCCTTCACCTGAGGCTCGATCTTGGTTTTGTAGAGGGGAGGCGAGTCGGCGTAGTAGCTGATCTCGCCGCGCTGGAGCGCGATCATCGCCTGGGCGCTGGAGTTGTAGCCGGTCACGTAGCTGTAGCGTGCGCCGAGCATGTCGAGCGTCAGCCGCATCGCCATGTCCTTTGGCCGTCGCGCTGCAGCCCGCCGACCACGATGTTCTCGCCTTTGATGACGTCGGCCGCGCTCTTGATGCCCGGCCGCACGTCGGTCCGCATGAAATGGATGCGGCCGCTCGGCAGCACCGCGATGAATTCGTAGGTGCGGAAGTCGACGTTGAAGCGCTCGGGAGTGGTGACATAGCGCTGGCTCGAGCCGGTGAAATATCCCAGCATCGTGCCGTCGCGGGGCGCGATCTCGCCGAGATATTTGGTGCCGACGATGCCGCCGGCGCCGCCCATGTTCTGCACGATGATGCGCGGATTGCCGGCGATGTGGCGGCCGAGATGACGCGACAGCAGCCGCGCCTCCAGATCGGTCGGGCCGCCGGCGTCGTAGTTGACCAGGATGGTGAGCTGCTTGCCGGCGTAGAAGGGTTGCTGGGCGGCGGCCATGTTGCAACAGAGCGCGAGCGCGGCGATGGTCAGGCAACTGCGTGCCAGCATTGGTCCTCCCGGATCGGACGTCTCTTGCGGCCGCGGTGACACGAGACGGTTGCGGGCGCGGCCGCGGTCGCCATCGGATCGAATTCGAATTCGTAGCACTCCGGAAAGGACGCGGAAAGCGGCCAGATTGCCGCAACCGGTTCGAATCCACCGGCAATTCGGTGGACCACTGGTGATTTTTCGAATTCCGTACGTTGATCGTCCATCGATTTTGGACATAGCTTAGGGGCGAGGCTGGCAGACGGCGGGAAACTCCAATCGAAGGGGGCACCATGCTTAAGCTGATCGCCGCATGTGCGGGTGCACTGATCGCGACGGGAGCTTTCGCGCAGGATCGTTGCTCGAACGCGGCAGCTATCTGGTCAATGCCGTGATGGCCTGTGACGGCTGCCATACGCCGCGCGGCCCGGCCGGGTTCGACATGGCCGGCGCTTTTCCGGCGGCTCGCAGGTCTGGGACGAACCGGAGTATCTTGTCCGCGGCTCCAACATCACGCCCGACCGCGAAACCGGCATCGGCGGCTGGAGCGCCGACGACCTCAAGCGGCTGATGACCGACGGGATGCGGCCGAACGGCGTGCCGGTCGCGCACCAGATGCCATATCCGTTCTACAAGGTCCTCACGCCGCGCGACCTCGATGCGGTGGTCGGCCTATGTCCGGTCGGTGCCGGCGGTGCGCAACCAGGTGCCGGCGCCGGTCTACCGGGCCGCATCCCACACCGACTCATTCCCGGCGGCGAGAAGCCGTTCAGCGAGGAGATGCTCAAGGACCCGGTCAAGCGCGGCTTCTATCTCGCGACCATCGCCCATTGCATGGAGTGCCATTCGCGCCGGCCGGACGGCAAGCACGGACTACGTGAAATGGTACGGCCGCGGCGGCTACGTCTTCAAGTCGCCGAAGGGATCGGTGACGGCGAAAAACATCACCTCGCACAAGACCGCGGGCGTCGGCGCATGGACCGACGCCGAGCTCAGGCGCGCGCTGACCAAGGCGTCGACCGCACCGGCAAGCCGTTCGCCCCGCAGATGCAGCGCCAGATCTACTTCGCGAAGATGACCGATCCAGGACCTCGACGCGATCGTCGCCTGGGTCCGGACCATCCCGGCGGCCGAGTGAGTAAGCGCCGGCGGGCGACATCGCCCCGCCGGCGTTGGCCAATTGCCGTTCCTTGACCGTTCTGCGGCGCGTCGCTATATCCCGCCGCATGATCGTGATCGGCACCCATACCGCCTGCGCCGCCGTACCAGCGCTCCGGCGCCGGTGCGCGATCGCTGCTGATCGCTGCCCGTGCCGCCGGCTTCTAAGTCCGCGGCGCTGTCCTTCCGACATCCTCCGCGGTAGACCCGCTCCGAATGACCGCGAAGGATCGATTTCATGGCTCCAAGGCTGACACCAAAGCAAAGATCGGCGTGCTCGGCGCCTCCGGCTATACCGGGTCGGAGCTGGTGCGCCTGCTGCTGCGCCATCCGCATGCCGAGATCGCGCTGCTGACCGCCGATCGCCGCGCCGGGCAGGAGATGGCGGCGGTGTTTCCGCAGTTCTCGCCGTATGTCCTGCCGAAGCTCGTGTCGATCGAGGGCCTCGACTGGGTGGCGCCGCGCTCGACATCGCGTTCTGCGCGCTGCCGCACGCCACCACGCAGAAGGTCATCAAGGAGCTGCTCGCGCGCGCGCCCGAAGACGCGCGTGGTCGATCTCTCGGCCGACTTCCGGCTCGCCGACCCGCCGCCTATGCGCGCTGGTACGGCCATGAGCACCAGGCGCCGGAGCTGCAGCGCGAGGCGGTCTACGGCCTCACCGAGGTCTATCGCGACGAGGTCGCCAAGGCGCGGCTGGTCGCCAATCCCGGCTGCTACACGACCTGCGCCCAGCTTCCGCTGATCCCGCTGCTGCGGGCGAAGGCGATCGACCCCGGCGAGATCGTCGATCGACGCCAAGTCCGGCATGACCGGGGCGGGGCGGGCGGCCAAGGAGGAGATGCTGTTCTCGGAAGTCTCCGAGGGCATCCATGCCTATGGCGTCGGCCATCACCGGCACATGGCCGAGCTCGACCAGGAGTTCTCCAAGGCCGCCGGCCGCGAGGTCGATCGTCGAGCTTCACGCCGCATCTCATGCCGATGAACCGCGGCATCCTCTCGACGATCTATGTGCAGGAGCGCAGGCGCGTCGCCGGAGGAGCTGCACGGCATCCTGCTGAAGCTGGTACGCGAACGAGCCGTTCGTGCATGTGCTGCCGTTCGGGCAGATGCCGCAGACCCGCCACGTGCGCGGCTCCAACATGACGTTCATCGGCGTCGCCAAGGACCGCATCGCCGGCCGCGCCATCGTCGGCTCCGCGCTCGACAATCTGGTGAAGGGCGCGTCGGGTCAGGCGGTGCAGAACATGAACGTGATGCTCGGCTTGCCGGAGACCACGGGGCTCGAGCAGGTCGCGCTGTTTCCGTAAGCCTGGTGGTGCTGCTGCGCGCGAGGGCTGATTTTCTCCTCAATCCCGCACCTTCACGTAGCGGCCGGGCGCGTCCTCGATCGGCTTGAGCTTGCCGCCGCCGGGCTTGCGCGCCGGCACCTCGTCGCGTCGTGACCCTTGAGCCAGGCGAGCCAGTCCGGCCACCAGGAGCCCGCGATGCTCGGTCGCCTTGGCGCGCCACTTGTCGACGTCGGCGCCGGACGGCTTGGCGCCGGTCCAGTACTGGTACTTCTGCTTGTCGGGCGGATTGACCACGCCGGCGATATGGCCGGAGCCGGAGAGCACGAACCGCACCGGGCCGCCGAAGTATTTCGAGCCGAAGAACACCGACTTCGCCGGCGCGATGTGGTCCTCGCGGGTGCCGAGATTGTAGATCGGCACCTTCACCTTCTTGAGGTCGAGCGTCTTGCCGGCGATCACCATCTCGCCGCGCGCGAGCTTGTTCTTGAGGTAGCAGTTGCGCAGATAGAACGAGTGGTTGGCGGCCGGCATGCGGGTCGCGTCCGCGTTCCAGTAGAGCAGGTCGAACGGCGGCGGCGTCTTGCCCTTGAAGTAGTTGTTGATGATGTAGGGCCAGATCAGGTCGTTCGAGCGCATCAGGTTGAACGTGTTCGCCATCTTGCGGCTGTCGAGATAGCCGCGCTCGGCCATCTGCTTTTCGAGCGCGGCGATCTGCTCCTCGTCGGCGAAGACCTTGAGGTCGCCCGAATAGGTGAAGTCGACCTGGCTCGCGAAGAACGTCGACGACACGATGCGCTGGTCGTCGCGTCGCCGCCATGTGGGCGAGCGTGACCGCGAGCAGCGTGCCGCCGACGCAATAGCCGACCGCGTGCACCTTGCTCTCGCCGGTCGCCTGCTTGATGGCGTCGAGCGCGGCGAGCGGGCCTTCGCGCATGTAGTCCTCGAAGGTCTTTTTCGGCGAGATGCGCGTCGGGATTGACCCAGGAGATGACGAACACCGTCAGGCCCTGGTCCACGCACCACTTGATGAAGGATTTCTCCGGCGTGAGATCGAGCACGTAGAACTTGTTGATCCAGGGCGGCACGATCAGCATCGGCACCTTGAGCACGGTCTCGGTCGCCGGCGCGTACTGGATGAGCTGCATCAGCTCGTTTTCGAAGATCACCTTGCCGGGCGTGGACGCGAGATTGCGGCCGACCTCGAAATGCGACGTGTCGGTCTGCCGGATGCGCAGCTCGCCGCCGCCGGCCTGGATGTCCTCGGCCAGCATGTGCATGCCGCGCGCGAGGTTCTCGCCCTTCGACGCCAGCGTGTCGCGCAGCAGCTCCGGATTGGTGAGCACGAAGTTCGACGGCGCGATCGCGTTGACGATCTGGCGCAGGTAGAACTCGGCCTTCTGCCGGGTCAGCGGATCGAGCCCCTCGGCGTCCTTGACCAGGCGGTCGCCGAACTGCACGGTCAGCAGATAGGCCTGCTTGAGGAAGTCGAAGAACTGGTTCGACGACCATTCCGGATCGGTGAAGCGCTTGTCGCGCGGGTCGGGCTTCGCGACCGGGTCGGCTGTCCTCGCCGGCCATGCGCCGTGCCGCAGTGCGCCCAGAGGTCGAGATAGCCCTTGCCGAGCGCCGACTGCAGCTCGAACGTGCGCTGCGGATCGGTGAGCCAGTATTCGGCGACCTGGCCGAGCGTCTTGACCATGTCGACGAACTCGGCATGGTCGGATTCGATGCGGCCTTCCTCGCGCGGCTTGAGATAGGCGGCCAGCGCCTTGCCGCCCTGCTCGACCATGCGGGCGAGGTTCTTCGCCAACTCCTCCAAGTCGGTGGCGTGTTGCCCGTCCCGGGTTCCGATGGAGCTTGCACGTGTCGCCTCGATCACTGTTGCTGGCGCGCCGGGCCGGATCCGGCCGTCGGCAGATCCCGCCGCGCGCCGCCATTGTTGCCGATTCCGGAGCCCGCGTCAGGCTGCTGTTAACTCTGGCATTCTAACCTTGGTTTCGTCATATTAGCCGCATATGGGTCGCCGTGTGTGATCGCAGAATAGGTTCGTGATTTCACAGAGTTGGGGGATGCCGGACGGACGGGTTTGCGACGCGGATGTGACCCCGTCATGACGCCGGCATCAGGTTGATGACAGCGACGTCTCCAGTCGAAGCGGGTCGGACCGGTTGCGGCGGCACTGCTGCTGGCGGCGACGCTGGCCGGCTGCTCGTCGGTCGTCGACAACATCCCGACGTCGCTGGGCGGCCTGCCCGAGGGGACGCCGGCAGCGGCCGGCGACGCCGCCGGCCTATCCGGCGGTCCACGACATGCCCCCGGCGCGGCAGGACAGCGCGCTCAGCGAGGCCGAGAGCAAGCGGCTGCGGGAAGAGCTGAAGAACACGCGCGACCGGGTCGGCGTCCCGCCGAGGCGACCGGCGGCACCGGCCGGCAACGCTGGCGGCGCACGCAACCCGTGATAAAACCTGATATCGGTGGGCCGTAACGGAATCGGCTTGCCGGCCGAGGACCCTGGCCCATGGAAGACTTCCACCGCATCCGCCGCCTGCCGCCCTATGTGTTCGAGCAGGTCAACCGCGCCAAGGCGATCGCGCGCAACGCCGGGCGCCGACATCATCGACCTCGGCATGGGCAATCCCGACCTGCCGGCGCCCGCGCATGTCATCGAGAAGCTGAAGGACACCATCGGGCGGCCGCGCACCGACCGCTATTCGTCGTCGCGCGGCATCCCCGGGCTGCGCCGCGCCCAGGCCGCCTATTACGAGCGCCGCTTCGGCGTGAAGCTCAATCCCGAGACCCAGATCGTCACCACGCTCGGCTCCAAGGAAGGCTTCGCCAACGTGGCGCAGGCGATCACCGCGCCCGGCGACGTCGTGCTGGTGCCGGACCCGAGCTATCCGATCCATGCCTTCGGCTTCCTGATGGCGGGCGGCGTGTGCCGCTCGGTGCCGTCGGAGCCGACGCCCGACTTCTTCTCGACGCTCGAGCGCGCGATCGTGCATTCGATCCCGAAGCCGCTCGCGGTCGTGGTCTGCTATCCGTCGAACCCGACCGCCTATGTCGCCGATCTCGACTTCTACAAGGAGCTGGTGCCGTTCGCGAAGAAGCACGGCATCTTCATCCTCTCCGATCTCGCCTATGCCGAGGTCTATTTCGACAACAATCCGCCGCCGTCGGTGCTGCAGGTGCCGGGCGCGATGGACATCGCGGTCGAGTTCACCTCGATGTCGAAGACCTATTCGATGCCGGGCTGGCGCATCGGCTTCGCGGTCGGCAACGAGCGCATCATCGCCGCGCTCGGCGCGCGTGAAGTCCTATCTCGACTACGGCGCCTTCACGCCGATCCAGGTGGCGGCGACCGCGGCGCTCAACGGCCCCGACGACTGCATCCGCGAGATGCGCGAGACCTACCGCCGCCGCCGCGACGTGCTGGTGGAAGGCTTCGGCCGCGCCGGCTGGCATGTGCCGGCGCCGCGCGCGTCGATGTTCGCCTGGGCGCCGATCCCGGAGCCGTTCCAGACGCTCGGCAGCGTCGAGTTCTCGACGCTGCTGGTCGAGAAGGCCGAGGTCGCGGTCTCGCCCGGCACCGGCTTCGGCGAGCGCGGCGAGGGCTATGTGCGCATCGCGCTGGTCGAGAACGAGCAGCGCATCCGCCAGGCCGCGCGCAACATCCGGCGCTTTCTTGAAACCGGCGCCGGAAAAGCTGCATAACGTGGTCCCGCTCGCCAAGCGCGGCTGAACGCGTCGACGTTATTCCTTCCGGATTTTCTCCATGGCCGAACCGCTGAGAGTGGGCCTCGCCGGATTGGGCACGGTCGGCTCGTCCGTCGCCGCCATGATCCTGCGCACCCGCGACGCGCATCGCCGAGCGCGCCGGCCGCCCGATCGACCTCGTGGCCTATGCCGTCGAAGGACCCGCCGCGGGACGCGACGCTCGATCTCTCCAAGGTGCGCAAGGTCGCCGATCCGGTCGCGCTCGCGCGCGACCGCGGCATCGACGTCTTCGTCGAGCTGATGGGCGGCGAGGGCGATCCCGCCAAGAGCTCGGTCGAGGCGGCGCTCGCCGTCGGCCGGCCGGTGGTCACCGCCAACAAGGCGCTGCTGGCGCAAGCACGGCGTCGCGCTGGCGCAAGCTCGCCGAGGCGAACAAGACCACGCTGTCGTTCGAGGCCGCGGTCGCCGGCGGCATCCCGATCGTCAAGACGTTGCGCGAGGGGCTCGGCGGCAGCCGCATCAACCGCATCTACGGCATCCTCAACGGCACCTGCAATTACATCCTCACCCGCATGCACGAAGGAGCGGCTGTCCTTCGACGTGTGCCTGAAGGAGGCGCAGAAGCTCGGCTACGCCGAGGCCGATCCGACCTTCGACATCGGCGGCTTCGACACCGCCCACAAGATCGCGATCCTGACCAGCCTCGCCTTCGGCACCGAGGTCGACGCCGAGGCGGTGCATGTGGAAGGCATCGAGTCGATCACGCTCGCCGATCTCGAAGCCGCCGACGAGCTCGGCTATCGCGTGAAGCTGCTCGGCGTCGCGCAGCGCACCGACGCCGGCATCGAGCAGCGCGTGCATCCGACCATGGTGCCGCAAGGGCAACGTGATCGCCGAGGTCGACGGCGTGCTCAATGCGGTGGCGATCGATGCCGACACCATGGCGCTGACGCTGATGGGCCCGGGCGCCGGCGGCGCCGCGACGTCGTCGGCGGTGGTGGCCGACATCATGGATCTGGCGGCCGGCCGGCGCGTGCCGTCGTTCGGGCGGCCGGCCGGCGAGCCTGGTGAAGGCGCCGCGCGCGCCGATGCAGCGCCACGAGGGCGGCTACTACATCCGGCTCGCCGCGGTGGACCGGCCCGGGCACGGCCGCGACCATCGCGCGCCGCATGGCGGAAGCGAACATCTCGCTGGAATCGATCATGCAGCGCGGCCGCGACCGCCGGCCGCATGGCGGCGAGGACCCGCGCAGCGCCGACAAGCCTGCGCCCGTCGCGCTGATCACCTATGCTACAACCGAGGATGCGGTGCGCCGGGCGCTGGCGGCGATCGAGCAGGACGGCGTCGTGGCCGAGAAGCCGCAAGTGATCCGTATCGAGAAGGGTAAGCTGATCCGCCGGTGGCCGGTCCGGCGGTGCTGAGCAAGAGGGGACTACGACTGATGGCGAATCCGTCGATTACCGTCCAGCCGGACCTGGTGCTGGAGCGCATCCTGTCGATCGAGATCGTGCGCGTGACCGAGCGCGCGGCGGTGTCGGCGGCGCGGCTGCGCGGGCAGGGCAAGGAGAAGGCCTCCGACCAGGCCGCGGTCGACGCCATGCGGCGCGAGCTCAACAAGCTGCCGATCGACGGCACGGTGGTGATCGGCGAGGGCGAGCTCGACGAGGCGCCGATGCTGTTCATCGGCGAGAAGGTCGGCAACAAGAACGGCCCCAAGGTCGACATCGCGGTCGATCCGCTCGAAGGCACCACGCTCTGCGCCAAGAACATGCCGGGCGCGATCGCGACGCTGGCCATGGCCGACGGCGGCACGCTGCTGCACGCGCCCGACGTCTACATGGAGAAGATCGCCATCGGTCCCGGCTATCCCAAGGGCGTGGTCGATCTCGACGCGCCGGCGGAGGAGAACATCCTCAAGCTCGCCAAGGCCAAGGGCGTGAAGCCGCACGAGATCACCGCGCTGCTGCTCGACCGTCCGCGCCACGCCGACCTGATCGCCGGCGTGCGCAAGGCCGGCGCCTCGGTCGCGCTGATCACCGACGGCGACGTCGCCGGCGTCATCCACATGCGCCGACGCCGAGCAATCCGGCATCGACATCTATCTCGGCATCGGCGGCGCGCCGGAGGGCGTGCTGGCGGCGGCGGCGCTGCGCTGCATCGGCGGCCAGATGCAGTGCCGGCTGGTGCTCGACACCGAGGAGCGGCGCGAGCGCTCGCACAAGATGGGCATCACGGATCTCGCGCAAGCGCTACGAGATCGAGGACATGGTGCGGGGCGACTGCCTGTTCGCGGCGACCGGCGTCACCACCGGCGCCATGCTCAAGGGCGTGCGCTTCCAGCGGCGACATCATCGAGACCGAGACGGTGGTGATGCGCTCGATCACCGG
>CAWKMR010000054.1:0-25039 GCA_963850705.1 uncultured Alphaproteobacteria bacterium
CGGCCGTGCCACCGGTCGCCTCCGGGGACACCACCTCGTTGCGCGTGTTCTTCAGGTCTTCCCGCAGGCGCTTGCTTTCAGCCTCACTGAGCGCTGTGTCCTGCCGTGCCGGAGGCATGTCGTGCACCGACGGAAAGGCGGTCGGCGTCGCCGGCCGCTGCGGCGTCCCCTCAGGCAGCCCGCCGACAGATGACGGAATGTTGTCGACGACGGACGAGCAGCCGGCGAGCGCCGCCGCCAGCAGCAGTGCCGCCGCAACCTGTCCTATCCGCTTCAATGGAAACGTGGCTGTCATCAACGTGAGCCGGCGTCATGACGGGGTCACATCCACACCGCAGAACACCGCCCGTCCGGCATCCCCCAACCGTGTGAAATCGCAAACTATTTTGCGATAACACGGCGCGGCATATATGCCGCCAATATGACGAAACCAAGGTTAGAATGCCAGAGTTAACAGCGGCCTGACGGGTGTTCCGGAATTGGCAACAATAGTTGGTTACAATAGGTGGCTAGGCGGGGTCGGGCCACTGCCCGGGAGTTCCGGCCCCGGCGACCAGTAACAATGATCGAGGCGACAGTGCGAGCTCCATCGGAACCCGGGACGGCCCAGTCGACGACCAGGACCACCGACTTCGAAGAGTTGGCCAGGAACCTCGCCCGTATGGTCGAAGAGGGCGGCAAGGCGCTGGCCGCCTATCTCAAGCCGCGCGAAGCCGGCCGCATGGAATCCGACCATGCCGAGTTCGTCGACATGGTGAAAACGCTGGGCCAGGTCGCCCAGTACTGGCTCGCCGACCCACAACGCACGTTCGCGCTCCAATCGGGCCTCGGCAAGGGCTACCTCGATCTCTGGGCGCACTCGGCACGGCGCATGGCGGGCGAGGACACCGCCCCGGTCGCAGAGCCCGACCCGCGCGACAAGCGCTTCGCCGATCCCGAATGGTCGTCGAACCAGTTTTTCGACTTTCTGAAGCAGGCCTATCTTCTCACCGTCCAGTTCAGCGATCGTCTAGTCAAAGACGCCGAGGGGCTCGATCCGCTGACCCGCCAGAAGGCCGAGTTCTACCTGCGCCAGATCGTCAACGCGATCGCGCCTTCCAATTTCGTGCTCACCAATCCGGAACTCCTGCGCGACACGCTGTCGTCAAAGGGCGAGAACCTTGCGCGCGGCATGCACATGCTGGCGGAGGACATCCAGGCCGGCGGCGGCGAGCTGCGCATCCGGCAGACCGACACGTCGCATTTCGAGGTCGGCCGCAATCTCGCGTCCTCGCCCGGGAAGGTGATCTTCGAAAACGAATTGATGCAGTTGATCCAGTATTCGCCGTCGACCAAGAATGTGCTCAAGGTGCCGATGGTGATCGTGCCGCCTTGGATCAACAAGTTCTACGTTCTCGATCTGACGCCGGAAAAATCCTTCATCAAATGGTGCGTGGACCAGGGGCTGACGGTGTTCGTCATCTCCTGGGTCAATCCCGACAAGATCTTGGCGAAAAAGTCGTTCGAAGACTATATGCGCGAAGGCCCGCTTGCCGCGTTCGACGCCGTCAAGAAGGCGACCGGCGAGAGCAAGGTACACACCGCCGGCTACTGCGTCGGCGGCACGCTGCTCGCCGTCACCCTCGCCCACATGGCGGCCAGCCGCGACCAGCGCGTCGTATCGTCGACATTTTTCGCGAGCCAGGTGGACTTCACCTATTCGGGCGACCTGAAGATCTTCGCCGACGAGGATCAGATCACCGCGCTGGAGAAGCAGATGGCCGAGCGCGGCTATCTCGACAGCCGCAAGATGGCCAACACCTTCAACCTCATGCGCTCGAACGACCTGATCTGGCCCTACATCATCAACAACTACTTCAAGGGCAAGTCGCCGCCGCCGTTCGACCTGCTCTACTGGAACGCGGATGCGACCCGCATGCCGCCCGCCAACCACTCGTTCTATCTGCGCAACTGCTACCTCAAGAACAAGCTCGCGCGCGGCGAGATGGTGATTGCCGGCAAGACGCTCGACCTCAAGAAGGTGAAGGTGCCGATTTACAATCTCGGCACCCGCGAGGACCACATCGCACCGGCGAAGTCGGTCTTCTACGGCTCGAAATATTTCGGCGGACCGGTTCGCTTCGTGCTCTCCGGATCCGGGCACATCGCGGGCGTGATCAATCCGCCTGCGAAACAGAAGTACCAGTATTGGACCGGCCCCAAGCCATCCGGCGCCGACGTCGACACATGGCGCACCCAGGCGACCGAGCACGTGGGCTCATGGTGGCCGGACTGGTTCGACTGGCTCAAGGGTCACGACGCGCATGAAGTTCCCGCGCGCAAGCCCGGCGGCGGCAAGCTCAAGCCGATCGAGGACGCGCCCGGCCGCTACGTGAAAGTGCGGGATTGACGGAGAAAATCAGCCCTCGCGCGCAGCAGCACCACCAGGCTTACGGAAACAGCGCGACCTGCTCGAGCCCCGTGGTTTCCGGAAAGCCGAGCATCACGTTCATGTTCTGCACCGCCTGACCCGACGCGCCCTTCACGAGATTGTCGAGCGCGGAGCCGACGATGGCGCGGCCGGCGATGCGATCCTTGGTGACGCCGAGGAACGTCATGTTGGAGCCGCGCACGTGGCGGGTCTGCGGCATCTGCCCGAACGGCAGCACGTGGACGAACGGCTGGTTCGCGTACCAGCTCAGAAGAATGCCGTGGAGCTGCTCCGCCGACGAACCCGCGCTCCGCACATAGATCGTCGAGAGGATGCCGCGGTTCATTGGCATGAGATGCGGCGTGAAGGAAACGATGACTTCGCGTCCCGCAGCCTTTGAGAACTCCTGGTCGAGCTCGGCCATGTGGCGGTGATGCCCGACGCCATAGGCATGGATGCCCTCGGAGACTTCCGAGAACAGCATCTCCTCCTTGGCCGCACGCCCCGCTCCGGTCATGCCGGACTTTGCATCAACGACGATCTCGCCGGCGTCGATCGCATTCGCGCGCAACAGCGGGATCAATGCAAGCTGGGCACAGGTCGTGTAGCAGCCGGGATTGGCGACCAGCCGCGCCTTGGCGACCTCATCGCGATAGATTTCGGTGAGGCCATAGACCGCCTCGCTTTGCAATTCCGTCGCCTGGTGGGCATGGCCGTACCAGCGCGCATAGGCGTCGGGCGCAAGCCGGAAGTCCGCCGAAAGATCGACAACGCGCGTCTTGGGCGCGCGTGCGAGCAAGTCCTTGATCACCTTTTGCGTCGTGCCGTGCGGCAGCGCGCAGAACGCGATGTCGAGCGCGGCGTCACGCCAATCGAGACCTTCGATCGACTGAAGCTTCGGCAGGACATAGGGCGAGAATTGCGGAAACACCGCCGCCATCTCCTGCCCGGCGCGGCGGTCGGCCGTGAGCAGCGCAATCTCGGCATTCGGATGCCTTAGCAGCAGGCGCACCAGCTCCGATCCGGTATAGCCGGAGGCGCCGAGCACGCCGATCTTTGCCTTGGTGTCAGCCTTGGTAGCCATGAAATCGATCCTTCGCGGTCATTCGGAGCGGAGATTACCGCGGCAGGATGTCGGAAGGACAACGCCGCGGACTTTTAGAAGCCGGCGGCACGGAAAGCGATCAGCAGCGATCGCGCACCGGCGCCGGAGCGCTGGTACGGCGGCGCAGACGAAATTGGGTACCCAAATGAGTGCTGATCGCGATCATGCGGCGGGATATAGCGACGTGCCGCAGAAGGGTCAAGGAACGGCAATTTGGCCAACGCCGGCGGGGCGATGTCGCACCGCCGGCGCTTATCTCACTCGGCCGCCGGGATGGTCCGGACCCACGCGACCACCGCGTCGAGGTCCTGCGGTGTCATCTTCGCGAAGTAGATCTGGCGCTGCATCTGCGTGGCGAACGGCTTGCCGGTACGGTCGACGCCCTCCGTCAACGCGCGCCGGAGTTCGGCGTCAGTCCAGGCGCCGACTCCCGCGGTCTTGTGCGCGGTGATGTTCTTCGCCGTCACCGATCCTTTGGGCGACTTGAACACGTAACCGCCCCGGCCGAACCATTTCACATGATCGTGCTGGCCGTCCGGCCGGCGTGAGTGGCACTCCATGCAATGGGCGATGGTCCCGAGATAAAAGCCGCGCTTCACCGTGTCCTTGAGCGTGGCATCGCTGAACGGCTTCTCGCCGCCCGGAATGAGTGGGGTGTGGGATGCGGACCGGTAGACCGGCGCCGGCACCTGGTTGCGCACCGCCGGCACCGACCGGACATAGGCCACGATCCCATCGAGATCGCGCGGCGTCAGCACCTTGTAGAACGGATACGGCATCTGGTGGGCGACCGGCACGCCGTTCGGCCGCATCCCCTCGGTCATCAGACGCTTGAGGTCGTCAGCGCTCCAACTGCCGATTCCGGTTTCGCGGTCGGGCGTGATGTTGGAGCCACGGACAAGATACTCCGGTTCGTCCCAGACCTGTGATCCGCCGGAAAAACGCCGCGCCATGTCGAAGCCGGCCGGTCCACGCGGCGTATGACAGCCGTCGCAGGCCATAACGGCGTTGACGAGATAGCTCCCGCGTTCGAGCGGCGACTCCTGCGCGACAGCTCCCGTCGCGATCAATGCACCCGCACATGCGGCAATCAACTTAAACATAGTACCCCCTTCGATTGGAGTTTCCCGCCGTCCGCCAACCTCGCCCCTAAGCTATGGCCGAAATCGATGGGCGATCAACGCACAGAATTGAAAAATCACTCAGTGGTCCACCGAATTGCCAGTGGATTCAAACCGGTTGCGGCAATGTGGCCGCTTTCCGCTCCTTTCCGGAGTGCTACGAATCGAATCGATCCGAAGGCGACCGCGGCCGCAGCCCGCAACAGTCTCGTGTCACTGCGGCCGCAGGGACGTCCGATCCGGGAGGACCAATGCTGGCACGCAGTTGCTTGACCATCGCCGCGCTCGCGCTCTGTTGCAACATGGCGGGCGCTCAACAAAAACCCTTCTACGCCGGCAAGCAGCTCACCATCCTGGTCAATTACGACGCCGGCGGCCCGACCGATCTCGAAGCGCGCCTGCTGTCGCGTCATCTCGGCCGTCACATCGCCGGCAATCCGCGCATCATCGTGCAGAACATGGGCGGCGCCGGCGGCATCGTCGGCACCAAATATCTCGGCGAGATCGCGCCCCGCGACGGCACGATGTTGGGATATTTCACCGGCTCGAGCCAGCGTTATGTGGCCACTCCCGAGCGCTTCGGCGTCGACTTCCGCACCTACGAATTCATCGCAGTGCTGCCGAGCGGCCGCATCCATTTCATGCGGACCGACATTCGGCCCGGCATCAAGAGCGCGGCCGACGTCATCAAAGGCGAGAACATCGTCGTCGGCGGGCTGCAGCGCGACGGTCCAAAGGATATGGCGATGCGGCTGACGCTCGACATGCTCGGCGCGCGCTACACCTACGTGACCGGGTACAATTCCAGCGCCCAAGCGATGATTGCGCTCCAGCGCGGAGAGATCAGCTACTACGCCAACTCGCCTCCCCTCTACAAAACCAAGATCGAGCCGCAGGTAAAGGAAGGCACGCTGATCCCCGTGTTCTACGACCCCAATTTCGACGGCAGGGATTTCACCGTACCGGCCTACATGAAAGAATATGCGATCCCTCCCTTCCACGACCTGTACCGATCGATCAAAGGAACGATGCCGAGCGGCCAGCTTTGGGAGCTGTACAAGTCCATCCTGCTGGTCAACGGCACCATGTACCGGATGATCGCGTTACCGCCCGGCGCTCCGAAGGACGCGGTCGCCGCGCTGCGCGCCGCGATCGTGAAACTCGCGGCCGACAAGAGCTATCTCGACGAGGCGATCAAACTGATGGGTGACGCCCCGGAATATGTCACCAGCGCCACGCTCAACGATGACGTCCGCAAGGGCCTGTCGATAAGTCCCGAGCTCAAGGATTTCATGGACGCCTACGGCAAGCGGGCGAAATAAGTCAGCGATCCATACCTAGTCGGGCGAGCGATACCTTTGGCCCAATTACCGTCTGGCTGCGGGATGCTATAGTTATCGAGATTGGCTTCGACGTGTCTCCAATTCCGAGAGGAAAACACGATGCGAAACTCGCTCTTTCCAGTCATCACGTCTGCGCTCATCGCGCTCGGCCTGCCCTCGCCCTCGGCTGCACAAGATACCACCGATCAGCAACTCGGCAGCGTGAGCTTCCAGACCTCGTGCAACGACACGGCGCAGCGCCGTTTCGACCGCGCCATGCGCTACCAGCACTCCTACTGGTACGCCCAATCCCGTGAGATTTTCGAGGAAGCGCTGAAGGCCGACCCGTCCTGCGCCATTGCCCATTGGGGCATTGCGCTCGGCCTGTGGGACAACCAGCACAACCCGCCGCCGGCCCCGAACAACGCGCCCGCGCTTGCGGCGATACAGAAGGCGCAGGCGATCGGCGCCAAGACCCAGCGCGAACGCGATTATATCGACGCGATGGCGCTCCTCTACACCGACTATGACAAGACGCCCTATCGCACGCGCCTGATGGCCCACGTCAAGGCGATGGAAGCGGTGGCACAGCGCTATCCGCAGGACGACGAGGCGCAGATCGCCTATGCCATCCTGCTCAACGTCTCGGCGCCGCTCGGCGACAAGACCTATGCCCAACAGCTCAAGGGAGCGGCCATCCTGGAGCCGATCTCACAGCGGCTGCCGCATCACCCCGGCGTCACGCACTATTTGATCCATCTCTACGACTATCCGCCGCTGGCGCAGAAGGGGCTGGCCGCCGCCAATCGTTACGCCAAGGTGGCGCCGGCCGCGCCGCACGCCCAGCACATGCCGTCACACATCTACACGCGTGTGGGCTATTGGAAGGAATCCATCGCCGCCAATATCGGATCGGTGGCAGCGGCCCGCGCACACAACGAAGACTCCCAGGCGCTGCACGCGCGCGACTATATGGTCTACGCCCATCTGCAACTTGCCCAGGACGATAAGGCGCGTGAGGTAGTCGAACAGATCCTCTCGGTCCAGAAGGTCGGGCCGGCTGTGTCAGGCGCCAACTTCGCGGTAGCGGCGGGCCCGGCGCGTTATGCAATCGAGCGTGGCGACTGGGCGGGCGCGATGGCGTTGCAGGTGAGAACAACCCGGTTCCCGTATGCCGACTCGATCACGCATTTCGCCCGCGCGCTTGGTGCGGCGCGTGCCGGCCAGCCGGGCGCCGCCGCGGCGGACATCGCCAAGCTCGCCGAGCTGCGCGACACCCTGCGCAAAGCCAACGACGCCTACTGGTCGGAGATCGTCGATATCCAGCGGCAGGTGGCAGTGGCCTGGGTGATGTATGCCGAAGGCAAGCACGACGACGCGTTACGGGCGATGAGCGCGGCCGCGGACCAGGAAGACAAGACCGAGAAGCACGTCGTGACGCCGGGACCGCTGGCGCCGGCGCGCGAGCTTTACGGCTACATGCTGCTCGACCGCGGCATGGCGCGCGAAGCGCTCGCCGCCTTCGAGTTCGACGCAGACCAAGGAGCCGAACCGCTATCATGGATACGCCGGCGCCGCGCAGGCGGCCGAGCGGCTCGGCGACAAGGTCAAGGCGAGAGCCAACTACCAGAAACTGATTGAGCTCGCCGGCGACAATTTTGTGCTCGCGAGCGATGCCGGCGCGCCAAGACCTGAAGTGACCGCCGCGCGCAACTACCTCGCGAACAACTAGCGAGCTGCAGAACTCGATGACGCGATGAAGACCAAGGAGGCCCTCGCAGTGGCAGCGGGCGCGCTCGCACTGGGCGCCGTTACGGGCGTGCTCGTGATGCCCACCACCTTCTGGTCGCGCGCCAACAATTTTACGTTGGCGTCCTCAAAGCAATCGGGATGGACCGAGGTGCAGTGGCCCTTCCCGACCGACCAGTTCGGCCAGGGCAAGGCGTTCCGATGCAGCGCGGCGGAGTGTGGGACGCCGGTGTCGCTTTATGTTCGCGCGAAGATCGGCTTCTGCAATTGCCTGACAGGCGTTGCGGACGATGCCGAACTCGAGCGGATCGGGGACCTTGAATTGCTCGGCGGGCAATTTACGGCACTCGGCGACGGCGGCCCCATTACTGTCGCCTGGATGAAAGGCCGCAGCCGGCGCTATGCGCTGAGCGCCGGAAGCCCATCCGGCAAATCCGCGCTCTCGGTCGGTTACAACGACCGATGCGACGCCATCGTTGCGACGGCGGTTATGCAGCACGACCGTCCCGGCGACGTTGAGCCAGGCGTGATCCAGTTTCTCAATAGTCCGACCGTCATGCGATGGGCCGAAGTCTCACTCGGATTGTAACGCCGCCTGGACCAAGCGCCGGGCCGCCGCTGGGCGTCACACCGCCGTCCCCGGGACCAGCCCGGCGCGCCAAATGTCGGCGTTGAGATGGTCCGGCGCCGGGACACAAAGCCGTTCCGGCACTCTCGGCTGCTGTCCAGCATGGGCGGCAATGAGCGTCCGCCGCCGTTCCATTTCCGCACTGGCGAACTTTTGGCCGCATAGCCATGACAGAAAAGGAGAAGCGCCGCTGAACAGCGATGAGAAACTGAAAGTTCGCTCGAACCGCTCGGCGGCCGCGGCCGCCAACCACGCCGCCGGCTGATCTCCCGGGGCAACGTCATCAAAGCGCGGGTCGGCCGGCCAGAAAGGCTCTTTTAGCTGAAGCCGCGCCCCGCTCAGGATTTGCATTAGTTGTCGCAGCGCTCCGACACTTTCGCTGCGCGCGCCCCATTCCCATGCGATACGCGCCCATGTCGACGCGCGCTCTGCCGTGCACGCGCGTGCGCAGACCAAGCGAATGCGCTGCAAGGCGAAGGCAAGGGCCGCACAACGTGTCGCAACCGGCTGGTCTGTTGCACGCCATATCGCATAGGCCGTGAGAGCATCCTGGTACTCGGCATCCGCGGATGATCCGGCAGCACCGGACGCGTCCAGCAATGCAGCGAACGTCTGGCGCTGCCAGAACGCGACCGCATGGTTCCGATCGGCCTCTCCGGGGATCCAACCGGAAAGGGCGTCGACCAGGAGTCCCTGCTGCGACAGCGCGTTTACGCGATCCGGCTTCGCCGCGAATAGATTGAGCTCGTATCCGTCGAGTGGCGTCGTCGCGTCATCCGGGACGAGGATCGGCGCGCCGGCAAGCTGTCGGAATACCCGATAACCAATGGTTGGAAAGATCGCCCGCAATCGTTCATTCACTTTTTCCCCGGCCTTGATCTCGAACATCACCAGGGGTGAGTGGGTCGCGAGCAAGGCCCGCCCGCCGGTTATGATGCGCTCTTCCTCGCCCTCGGCGTCAATCTTGATGAAGTCGACCGCCGACCACGGGCGTACGGCACTTTCCAAATCGAGACTCGTGATGCGGACGGGTTCGCCGGTCCCGGCGTCGCCGAGTGCGCGGAGTTCGGTCGACCCGGCGAAGGCGAGATGACCGTCTCTGTCATTGTCCGACAGTGCCGCGCCGACAATGTCGAGGTTGCTGAAACCATTCAGTTCCCGGCTGCGTTCAAGGAACGCTCGGGCCTCGCTTCCTGGCTCGTAGGAAAAGACACGGCCATCGGGTCCCACCAAACGGGCCATCGGCAGACTGTACAGACCCAGGTTTGCGCCGATATCAATCGCGGTCATTCCCGGCTTGAGAAATTGTCGCAGCAAATTGATTTCTTTCTCAAACCACTCCTCCTGCTCCAGCAAGACGTAGGTGGAAATGGCGGATAGCGAAGGCGGCACTGCGACCGTCAGTCCTTCACGAATTTTCAGGTGGAGGGCGGACGTCTTGCGTGTGCCGGCGGTCGCTGCTGGTTCTGCATTTGACGCGTTCACATCGCACCTTCGGCCTGCGGCGTTGGTTCTACGCGATTGATCTAGCAACCTTGGAGCTCGGCTCTTTAGACCGTTATGGCACATCGCATCGCCTCGCTACGATGCGATGACTGGTCGCCAAAAAAAGCAGCGACGGACTCAACGCGCGTGTGCGGCGGTCTCCGTCAGATCGTCGGATGCCACGGCGCCGGGATGACGCGATAGGCGTTGCCCGCCTTCTCCACCCGGGCAAGCCCCGGGAACGGATAGTGGAAGCCCTGCACCAGAAGCTTGTCGGCGACCAGCATGTCGTAGACCTTGCGCCGGGTCGCGACCGCCTCGTTCGGGTCCTGGTCGAACGCACCGCCCCAGTCGGGATGGCGCGCGAACAGGTCCGGATTGTTGGTCACGTCCGACTGCACATAGACCGTGCTCTTTCCCGATGACACCACATACGACGTGTGGCCGATCGAATGACCCGTGGTCGCTACCGGCAGGATGCCCGGTGCGACCTCCTTGCCCCAGCCGTAGGGCGTGACCTTGCGACCGAGCGCATCAAAGATGCGCCGGTTGTTCTTGAACAGGCCGGCCATGCGTCCGGCCGAGGCGCGGCTCATCTCGCCGTCGTCCATCCAGAATTTCCACTCGACTTCCGGCACCAGCACTTCGGCCTTCGGGAACGCGAGCTTGTTGCTGGCATCGAGCAGGCCGTTCACGTGGTCGCCGTGGAAATGCGAGATGACCACCATATCGATCGACTTCGGATCGATGCCGGCCGCCACGAGATTTTCCGCGAATTGGCCGAGTTCGCCCTTGGTTTCCTTGTAAGCGCCCGGGCCACCGCCGGTGTCGATGACGACGAGCTTGCCGCCGGTGTTGATCACGATCGGCGCATAGTGATGGATCATGCGGTTGGGCGGCATATAGGCCGCTTCGAGCGCCTTCCGGACTTCGTCGATCGGCGCATTGGTGACGTAGGACGGCGTCAAATCGAACGAGCGCGCGCCATCGGTCGCCACGGTGACTTCGAGATCGCCGACCGTGTAGCGGTACCAGCCGGGCGCCCGCCGGCCGGCCGCCGGCGCCGTAGCGCCTGCCGGGACGCTCGCGCCCATCGATGCCAGCGTGGTTGCAGCCGCGGCTGCAATGGCGTCGCGGCGGGTGACCTCAGTCATGTCGTCCTCCTTGCTCAAATCGTCGGGCTCCAGGGCAGCGGGATCTCGCGATACCCGTTGCCAGCCTTTTCGATGTAGGCCAGCCCGGGGAACGGATAATGGAAGCCTTGTACCAAAGTCCGGTCCGCAACCAGCATGTCGTAGATGCGGCGGCGTGTCGCTTCCGCCTTCGGGCCGTCCTGGTCGTAGAAGGCGTGCCACTCCGGATTACGCGCGAACAGCCAGGGCACATGCGTGACATCGGCCTGCACGAACACCTTGTCGTTGCCCGACGCGACGATGTGCGAATTGTGGCCCCACGAATGCCCGTTGGTCTCGACCGCGGTGATGCCCGGCACGATTTCCTTGCCGGGATCGTAGAGCTTGATCCGCTTCATCACCTCGGGCGTGAGCACGCGCCGCGCGTTCTTGAAGACGGTCTGCATGCGCCCCGCCGGCGCGCGGCTCATCTCGCCGTCGTCCATGAAGAATTTGTGCTCGGCCGTCGGCGCCATGATCTCGGCGTTCGGAAACGCCAGCCCGTTGCTGGCATCGAGCAGGCCGTTGATGTGATCGCCGTGGTAGTGCGAGACGATCACGGTATCGATCGCATTGGGATCGAAGCCGGCGGCGGCCATGTTGGCCATCATCTGGCCGGCCATTCCTTTGCTGCTCTTGAAGGCCCCGTCGCCGCCTCCGGTGTCGATCAGCACCAGCCGCGAACTGGTGTTGACCACGATCGGATTGTACGGCGTCGTCATCATGTTCGGGTCATGGTAGGCAGCGACCTGCCCCGCGCTCACGTCGGCCAGCGGACGGTTGGTCACATGATCGCTGGCCATCTTGAACCGGTTGACGCCGTCGGTGACGACGGTCACCTCAAAGCTTCCGACCTTGTAGCGATACCAGCCCGGCGCCTGGCGTCCGGTAAGCGGCGCGGCGGCGTGGGTTGAGCCGACGGCAAGCGGCAGCAGCGTCGTTGCGGCGGCCCCGACAAGGGCGGCGCGGCGGGATATATGTTCGATCATGGCGTTCTCCCTCTGAAGGTTGCGCTTCACTTGACGCTGCCGACCGCGCGCGCAGCCAAGACCAGCTCGGCGGCGCGCTCCGCGAGCGACAGCGTCGGCGCGTTGGTGTTGCAGCAGGTGATCACCGGCATCACGGAAGCGTCGGCGACACGCAGGCGGCGGACGCCGCGCACATGCAGGCTCTCGTCGACCGGCGCACTCGGGTCGTTGCCCATGGCGCAGGTGCCGACGAAGTGGAAGTAGGTCGCGGCATGGCCCGGATGTAGTCGATGATCTCCGCCCTCCCCGCGCCCGGGATGCTCACCTGCCCCTTGCGCATGCCGTCGAAGCCCTTGCCGTTGCCGATCGCCATCGCAAGCTCGACGCTCGCGACATAGGCGTCGACGTCCGCCGGCTCGGCGAAGTAGTTCGGATCGACAATCAGCGGCGCGGCCGGATCGGCCGATGCCAGCCGGACCGTGCCGCGACTCTTCGGCTTCATCAGGCCGGGCATGGTCAGGTAGCCGTGATCGGACGGCAAGTTCGGGACGTTCGGCGCGTTCAACCGGCCGAAGATCTGGATATCCGGCCCGGGCAGCGAGGAGTTGCTGCGATGATAGGTGATACCGGCATGCCCGGTGTCGACCGGCGGCGCCATCGGGCCCTTGGTCGCAAACACGAGCCGCACCAGCAGATGGTCGTGCAGGTTGGCGCCGACCTGCGGCGCGTCCTGCATGACGGGAATGCCGACCTGGCGTAGATGATCGGCAGGACCGATGCCGGACAGCATCAACAGCTTCGGCGATTGCAGACCGCCGCCGCAAACGATGACCTCGCGCACGGCGGAGAAGCGCCGCTCCTGCCCGTCCACCGCCGCCATGACGCCGCGGCAGTCGCCGCTCGCGATATCGAGCCGCGTCACCGTCGCGTTGGGGAGCAGCGTCAGGTTTTCGCGCGACAGCGCCGGAAGCAGATAAGACGTGGGCCGCCGAGACGCGGCGCATGTCGGTGGTCGACGTTGATGTCCTGCTGGCCGGCGATGTTTTCCGATACTTGCGGCATTGTTGACGTCGAGCTCCTTCGGTCTTGCCCAGCCCAACCGCCGACGCGATGAAGGCGCGTGTCACCGGACGCTCGACCGCGGGCTTGCGCGTCGCGATCATGCCGCTTCCGCCGCGGATCGCGGTCTCGCCGCCGGCGTAGCGCTCGACCTTCTTGAACTTCTGTATGATGTGGGTTGAAGGACCAGTTCGACCCGGCCGCCGCCTCCCATTGGTCGTAGTCGGCCTTGTCGCCCTTGAGCCAGACTGTCGCGTTGATGCTCGAACCGCCGCCGATGATCCGGCCGACCGGCGCCACGATCACGCGGTTGTTGAGGTGCTTCTGCGGCGTCGACTTGTAGCCCCAGTCGGTATCGGTGCCGAAATTCTGCGTATAGATGCGCGGATCGCGGATCTTGTCCTGGTCGAGATTGGTGCCGCCGCCCTCGATCACCAGGACGCTCGCGCGTCCGTCCTGCGACAGCCGATGCGCCATGACGCAGCCCGACGAGCCCGCGCCGACAACGATGTAGTCGTATTCGTTCTTCAGATTTGCGCGCTGCGCTCGCCTGGTTGGCCTGCGCCTGCGCGGCCTGTTCGGCCATGTCGCGCGCCGCCGCAGCAGTAAACCCTGCAGCGATGAGTGCCCTGAAGAACGTGCGGCGGCTGATGCGTCCGAAATAGGCGGCGTCGATCAGCGAATTGACGGCATCGCCGTCATAATACGGCTTGCGCATCGTCTTCCTCCCCAATGAACCATCTCGCGTGGTTTCAAGGGAATGCTACGGCGGCCACGGTAGGCGTGCAAGGACGTGGGCAGCTATCGCCTGGCCCACGCAAGCCCAACCGAATACGGCAGCGTTATCGGGCACAAAAGGCCGCCCCAAACGCGACGGCTTCCTTCTTCAAAAAATGAACCCTGATCAGCACCGGATTCCACGGAACCGAAATCGCGGTATCCCGAGCCGCTCTTCTCGATATCCATGCGATGGCTGGCCTGTCGGCTCATCTCGCCGTCGTCGGGCGCGGCGATTTAGCGTGGGTAAGGAACAAATCCTGCCCGGGATTGATGTGCACGTTTGCGTGCAACCCGGCTTGAGCCACCGGTACCGAATAGGATACCACGGGCGCTGGGAGCGTCGTTACAAACATATAGTGTCCCGATTCCGACGTTCGTATTCCCTCGCAGCATCCACCGAAACGAACATCGGAGAATCAAAGGGGCACTAGCAACTTTATAAATCTAGTGTGGTTTTGGATTTGACGTTCCTATGGCGAAGTTGCCGCGAAACAGTAGGAACGTAAAATCCACCACATAGCCAAGGCAGCTATTCCCAGCTTGTATTCCCGGCTTGCCAGCGCCCGCGCCGCGGCGGATAAGTGAACAATCATGACCAATTCCGACATCCCCACGACCCCTGCCGCCCAATCTCACGCCGCGCGGATGACCCAGCTTCTGGTGGTCTTTACCGCGTCCATTTTCGTGAGCGCCGCACTGCTGTTTGCAGTGCAGCCGATGTTCACAAAGCTGGTGCTGCCGCGGCTCGGCGGTGCGCCCGCCGTGTGGTCGGTGGCGATGGTGTTCTTCCAGGCCGCGCTGCTCGCAGGCTACGGCTACGCCCACCTGCTGACGCGCTACGCGCCCGGTCGCCGGTCGGTGATGATCCATATCGGTCTGCTGGTGGTCGCCTGCTTCTGGCTGCCGCTGTCGATTGCGTCGGGATGGGATCGTCCGGAGACATCGGCGAGGCGTTCTGGCTGCTCGGCCTGTTCGCGGTCTCGATCGGACCGCCGTTCTTCGCGCTCGCCGCCAATGCGCCGCTGCTGCAGGCGTGGTTCGCGCGCACCGATCATCCGTCGGCGAACGATCCCTATTTCCTTTACGCCGCCAGCAATATCGGCAGCTTCCTGGCGCTGCTCTCCTATCCGATCCTGATCGAGCCGTTCATTCCGCTCTCGACGCAGACTTGGCTGTGGGCGGCCGGATTCATCGTCCTCATCCTGCTGGTCGCGGGCTGCGGCTATCTGTTGTGGAATTCGGTCGACAAGGCGCCGACGGCGGCGCCGGTGGACGCGAAAACGAAAACCGCTGAGTCAGCGCCTCCGACCTGGAGCGATGTCGTACGCTGGGTCTTCCTGGCGGCCGTTCCGTCCGGACTGCTGGTCGCGGTGACAGCCCATATCTCGACCGACGTCGCCGCGGTTCCTCTGCTCTGGGTGATTCCGCTCGCGCTCTATCTTCTCACCTTCGTGATCGTGTTCTCGCGCCAGCCGATCATCCCGCATTGGCTGGTGGTCGAGATTCAGCCGGTCTTCATCCTCGCGCTGGTCGCAGTCGTCGTTTACGAGCCGATCCGGCTCATCGTCGGCCTGATGGCGGTCCACCTTGCGGTGTTCTTCGTCTGCACGCTGATGTGCCACGGCGAGCTCGCAAGCAAACGGCCGGCCGCGCGCTATCTGACGTCATTCTACATGTGGATGTCGTTCGGCGGCATGGTCGGCGGCATTTCAGCCGGCCTCATCGCGCCGTACGTGTTCAACTGGATCGCGGAATATCCGATCCTGATCACGCTCGCGGTGCTGTGCCGTCCGGGCCTGACCTGGCCGAAGACGACCTGGCAGCGGATCATCGTGTTCGGATCGATCTTCCTCGCGGTGATCGGCCTGGTCCTGTTCCGGCAGTTCGAGCAGGACATCGATCTCCAGACCTACAATTTCATGCTCGGCGGCTTGCTGATCCTGACCGTCGTGTTCTGGCGCGATCCGATTCCGTTTGCCGCCATCATCGCGACCGTGCTGCTTGCGCATCATTTCGTCGTCGAGGGCACAAGCACGCTGACGTGGCGCAGCTTCTTCGGCGTGCTCAAGGTCAACGAGACGCTGAACGGGCAATTCCGCACGCTCTCGCACGGCACCACCCTGCATGGCGGACAGCGTATCCGCGACAAACAGGGCAAGCCGGTCACCGGTCGCCCCCAACCGACGATGTACTATTACGACGGCTCCGCGATCGCGCAGGGCATGGACGCCGCGCGCGCCGTCAAGGGCGGCGGGCCGATCAACTACGCGGTGATCGGCCTCGGCACCGGCAGCCTGATCTGCCGCTCCCAGCCCGGCGACAAGGCGGCGTATTACGAGATCGATGCGCTGATGGTCCGGCTCTCGCGCGATACCGGCCTGTTCACCTTCCTCAAGGAGTGCGGACAGGACGTGCCGATCATCATGGGTGACGCGAGGCTCACCCTCGCCGATGCCAAGGACGGCAGCTACGACATCATCATCGTGGATGCGTTCACCTCCGATGCGATCCCGATCCATCTGCTGACCAAAGAGGCGATGGCGATCTACAAGCGCAAGCTCTCGCCGAACGGTATCGTGCTGATTCATATTTCCAACCGCCATCTCGAGCTCGGCTCGGTGGTCACCGGCATCGCGGCCGCGAATGACATGGTCACGCGCATCAGCGAGAGCGGCGACGTGGTGGAGGACGACAGCGACTACAAGTTCCTCGGCACCGTCACCGTGAGCGCGCGCAAGGATGAAGACTTCGGCCCGCTCGCCAAGTCGCAATATTGGGAATTGCAGCGGCCCCGTCCGCGGCAGCAGGTCTGGACCGACGACTATTCCAACATCGTCGGCGCACTGATCCGGCAATTGCGGGGCAGTAGGTCTCGGCCGATAACGTCAGGCGTCGGGACCGCGGCGCCGGAGACCGCCTGGTTGCAACGCCAGCGCCGCGCGGCAGGACAGCGCCAGGCATCGTCCAGGTTATCCTGAGGCGGCGGTCAGCTCCACAGCCACTTGATCAGCTTGCCGACGATGTCGCCGGTGGTGAGCAGCACCGCCGCCCACACGAAGGCCGACGTGAAATTCGCGATCTGGAAACGCCAGAACGGCATCTCGAAAATGCCGGCGATCAGCGGCACCGAGGCGCGCAGCGGTCCGAAGAAGCGCCCGATGAAGATGCCGGCCACGCCCCATTTCTTCATGAAGGCCTCGCCTTTGGGGATCAGGTCCGGGTGCTTCGACAACGGCCAGATGTGCTGCACCGAATGTTCGAGCTTCTTGCCGATCCAATATGACAGCCAGTCGCCCATGGCGGCGCCAAGCGAGGCGGCGATCCAGATCGGCCAGAAATTCATGCCGCCCGCCATGATCACGGTGCCGATGCCGATCAATGCCGCCCAGGCCGGCAGCAAGAGCGAAATAAAGGCGAGCAACTCCCCGAACGCCAGCAGGAAGACGACCAGCGGCGCCCATCCCTCGTGCGCCTTAACAAATTCGATAATGATGTTCGCGTAGCCTTCCAGTCTCTCGAACATTTGGCGGGCGGGTCCCCTGGCGGGCGCTGAGAATTAGCCTGCCCAACCCTCCAATACCAGCCCCAGACGACATACCTCTGGGATCACGATTGAGCCACGCCCGTGGCATAGTTGAAGCCGATTGATTCGTTTCGAGGCTGGGAACTCCGAATGGCAAAAGCAGCGAAAAAACCCGCGACCCGCGACCTGTTTGATGCTCCGGCGGCGCGCAGCGCGCCCGGCCGGGGCAAGGCCGCCGCGCGCGGTGGACGTGCATCGAGCTCCGCCGAGGGTGGCTATACCGCACGCCACATCGAGGTGCTGGAGGGGCTCGAGCCGGTGCGTCGCCGGCCAGGCATGTATATCGGCGGCACCGACGAGAAGGCGCTGCATCACCTCTTCGCCGAGGCCATCGACAATGCCATGGACGAGGTGCTCGAGGGCCACGCCAATTTCATCAAGATCGAGTTGGAGGCCGACGGCTTCGTCACCGTGACCGACAACGGCCGCGGCATCCCGGTCGATCCGCATCCGAAGTTCAAGAACAAGTCCGCGCTCGAAGTGATCATGACGACGCTGCATGCGGGCGGAAAGTTCGACTCGGAGGTCTACGCCACCTCGGGCGGCCTGCACGGCGTCGGCATATCGGTGACCAATGCGCTGTCGGAGCGCCTGGAGGTCGAGGTCGCCCGCGAGCGGCCAGCTCTATGCGCAGGCTTTCGTTCGCGGCAAGCCAAAGGGCGGCCTGCAAAAGCTCGGCAAGGTCAACAACCGCCGCGGCACCAAGGTCCGCTTCAAGCCCGACCCGGAAATCTTCGGCGCCAAGGCGGCGTTCAATCCTTTGCGCGTGTTCAAGATGACTCGCGCCAAGGCCTACCTATTCGGCGGCGTGGAGATCCGCTGGCATTGCGATCCAAAACTCCTCGACGGCGACGATGTGCCGGAGGAAGCAGTCTTCCACTTCGAGAAGGGCCTCGAGGACTATCTCAAGGAGACTCTCAACGGCGCGACGCTGGTGCATCCCGACATTTTCGCCGGCAAGTCGGAAAAGAAAGGCGGACACGGCACGGTCGAGTGGGCGGTCGGTTTCGTCGCCGACGTCGACCCGTTCCTATCCTCCTATTGCAACACCATCCCGACACCTGACGGCGGCACCCACAAGTCCGGACTGCGCAGCGCCATCACCAAGGGCATCAAGGATCATGCCGAACGCACCAACCAGGGCAAGCGCGCCGCGTCGGTCACCAGCGATGACGTGATGGCGGGCGCCGCCTGCATGGTCTCGGTGTTCATCCGCGAGCCGGAGTTTCAGGGCCAGACCAAAGACCGCCTCGCGACCAACGAGGCGACGCGCATCGTCGAGAACGCGGTCAAGGACCCGTTCGATCATTGGCTCGCGGCCAATCAGGCGCAGGCCAACAAGCTCCTCGATTTCGTGATCGAGCGCGCCGACGAGCGCATCCGCCGCAAGCAGGAAAAGGAAATCTCGCGCAAGAGCGCGGTGCGAAAGCTCCGCCTGCCCGGCAAGCTCGCCGACTGCACCTCCACCGCCGCCGACGGCGCGGAACTGTTCATCGTCGAGGGCAACTCGGCGGGCGGCTCCGCCAAGCAGGCGCGCGACCGCGCAACGCAGGCGATCCTGCCGCTGCGCGGAAAGATCCTCAACGTCGCCTCCGCCGGCCGCGACAAGCTTGCGCAGAACCAGCAGCTCTCCGACCTGGTGCAGGCGCTCGGCTGCGGCACCGGCGCGCATTTCCGCGAGCAGGATCTGCGCTACGACCGCGTGATCGTGATGACCGACGCCGACGTCGACGGCGCCCACATCGCGTCGCTGCTGATCACGTTCTTCTACCGGCAGATGCCGAAGCTGATCGACAACGGCCACCTCTATCTCGCGGTGCCGCCGCTCTACCGCCTCTCCCACGGCGGCAAGAATTTCTATGCGCGCGACGACAAGCACAAGGCGGAAATCCTGAAGAAGGAATTCCACGCCAACGCCAAGGTCGAGATCGGCCGATTCAAGGGGCTGGGCGAGATGATGGCGGCGCAGCTCAAGGAAACCACCATGGACCCGAAGAAGCGCACGCTGCTGCGGGTCAAGGTAGTGGAGGATGACCGCAAGGCGACCGACAGGTCGGTCGAGCGGCTGATGGGCAACAAGCCCGAGGCGCGGTTCGATTTCATCCAGGAGAAGGCGGAATTCGCGAGCGAGGATTTGCTGGACGTGTGAGGCGGCCCAGCGCTTCAGGGGCGCAGCGCCTTCCGCAGTCGCTCGATCTGCTCGGGCGGGGAGGCATAGAGTTGCGTGACCAGAATGGCAACGCTCTCTCCATCCTTCGGGTTGATCGTCAGGCCGATTTTATCGGCCTCGGCCAATGTCGCCGGGTCGGCGAGCGCCGCCATGAATGCCTTGCGCAAGATGGCGAGCCGGTCCGCAGGCATCTCCGACGGAGCGATGAAGGGGCGCTGAAACTCCTGCTGGGCGACGACGATCTCGGCGGTCTTGCGGTTGTCGCCGGTGACGTAGTCCCAGAGTGACGGGACCCCACTCTCGAGCAAATCCCGCCGCGGCTCGAGGGCGGCCTGCACGAGCAGGTTCACCTCGCGGTTGTCGATCCAGTTCGGTCGCATCGCCCGTAACGATGACACGTCGAGGCCGCACACCCCATCGATTTCGCCCCGCTCCATGGCCAGCATGGTGGGAAGCGAAGAGCGATAGCCGTTGACGATCTTGAATTTAGCCCCCGCCAGATTGACCATCATCTGCGCGTAGTCGGTGATGGCGGCGCCGGGCTGTGCACCGCCGAAAATGGACGGGATCTCGAGCGCATCCTTGAACGTCTTTATGCGCGAGGTCTTGTACGTGATGCACATGCGCACGCCACTGTCGGCGCTCCCGACATACGTGAACTTGGAGGGATCGAACCGATATTTGCCCGGCTCCGCCGACAAGGGCTCGAGTATGGTGCCGGGAAAGATCATGCCGAACACCGTGCCGTCCTTCGGTGCCAGCGTATAGATGTACTCGGCTGCCTTGGAGGTGCCGGCGCCGGGCATGTTTTGTACGATGATCGTGGGCTTGCCGGGAATGAAACGCGCGATGTGGCGCGCGACGAACCGGGCGTAGGTATCGTAGCCGGGGCCAGCCTCCACGCCGACCACGAGCTTGATCTGCTTACCGTCGTAGAAATCCTGCGCCGCGGCGGGGACGCTGGGAGCGAGCGCGGCTGCGGTCCACACGAGCAACGCCGCTACGCTGCCCGCAGAGATGCGATATCTCATGAGCCGCTCCTCCCTTTGCCGCTGAGCGACTTGAGCAAGGCCTTCGTCATCAGCTTTTTTTGCTTGGTAGCATCCTATCAATGGACGGCCCCATCGCAAGCTTCGTGAATGCGCGCGCGCCGGCCAATCCGCGACAAAGGTTAAGTCACGAATCAATCTCACTGCATCTGGAGCCTGCGTTGCCCGGCGAGCACTGCAGTGTTACACGTTCCGTCTCTGACGCTTGGCACCTGCTGCCATCCGAAAGAGATAGAAAACGAAAGCGATAGCAATAGCGGGGAGGCTCCAAGTGAAACGCCACGGCGTCGCCTTCATGGCGGCTATATCGCTCTGCCTGCCCTGCTCCGCCGTGCTGGGTCAGACGGCACCGGCCCCCGCGGTGAAAAAATCGCCGGTCGAGACCCCGCAGCGCGTACTCTTCGTCGGCAACAGCCTCGTCTACTACAACGGCGCACTGCAAACTCATACGCATCGGATCGCGGCTGCCGCGACCCCTCCGCTCAATGTGCGGGAGGGTTCAAGTCGGTGCACATCACTAGTGCGCATCTCCACCACTACCCGATCGAGTTCCTGGTGACGCCCGGCAATCTGGGGTTCAAGGAGCCATTCGAGATTGTCGTTCTTGCCGGCAGCTTCCGGGAGGCATGACGGAGGACCGCCGCGCCCGTATCGGCAGACGGTGATCGAGTTCGATGCCGTCATCAGGAAGCATGGCGCGCGGACGGCGCTCTGTGGCTGCCCGCTGTCGTGAAGCCCCCCCGCTCGCCGGCAGCGACATGTGCGCAAAAAGCAGAGACGATGATGCTGTCCGTCGGCAACGAAGTCGGAGCATTCATCATCCCTGTAGCGCTCGCCTTCGAGAAGCCTATCGCCAGCGGCCGGGCATCAAGCTGCAGATGGATTACGACGGAAATCATCCGACCGTCGCGGGCCAGTATCTCGCTTCCGGCGTGGTATACGCGAGCCTCTACGCAAGTCGCCGGTCGGCAATCCGTACGACTATTTCGGCGCACTCGATAAGGACACGAAGTCCTTCGTTCAGAAGGTCGCGGACGAAACGGTGCGGAGCTTCTATGGGCGCTGAAGTCAATGAGGGATTCTTAAATGCAAGTCGCCCGCTATGACGACGACCGCCTCGGAGTTGTTCGCGGCTCCCAGATTCACGACGTGACGCCGCTCCAGGCGGAGATCCGTTCCAAGATTCCATATACTTACCTTGGAGATCCGGTCACCGCCTTCCTTCATTCGCCCGACAATCGGCGCACGATGGCCGAAGCGGCCGCGACGGCGCCTGCGGTTCCACTCGCGTCGGTGAGGCTGCGGGCGCCGGTCGCTCGTCCCACCAAGCTTGTGTGCGCGCCCACCAACTATCAGAAGCACATTGAGGAGATGGCGGCCGCTCGTGTCGCGCGGGGCTCCAAGCACACCGCGAAAATCGGCGAGGATGGCCTGTTTCTGAAGGCCAATTCTGCACTGGTGGGACCGAGCGACGGGCTTGCGATCAGGTTCCCGGAGCGCCGCAATGATCACGAGGCCGAGTTGGTCGTCGTCATCGGAAAGCAAGGCGCCGATGTGCCGATCGCGAGCGCACTTGACTACGTTGCAGGCTACAGCCTCGGCCTCGACATGACCGTGCGCGGTGGAGAGGACCGAAGTTTCCGCAAGTCGCCGGATGGTTATGCCGTGCTGGGTCCCTGGCTCGTGACTGCTGACGAGATTTCCGATCCGGACGATCTTCGCCCTCGAACTCACCGTCAACGGCGAGACACGGCAGAAGTCGGACACGTCGCAACTGATCTACGGGGTAAAGCGACTCATCGAGTTCGCCTCATCGTTCTACACGCTCCATCCCGGCGACTTGATCTATACAGGAACTCCTGACGGTGTCGGTCCGGTCAAGACCGGCGACGTGATTCGCGTCACCTCGGCGGCGTGTCTGGGCACGCTGGAGATCCAGGTTCGCGCCCGGACTTGAGCGAAGCGAAATCCCAGCTTGGCCTCTCGCCAAAATTCCCCCCACCGCCTCGATGGCGGGCTGAGAATGCCCGATGGGGCCGACACAGTCGGCGTGGCGACACAATCGCGCAGAAGAAAAATCCGCAGCATGAGTTACAATGCAAGCAATGGGATACAACCCATGGCAGGGGGAAATTCGCGTGATCATCAATCGACGTGCGGTGCTCACCGGCTTGGCTGGAGGATTAATGCTGAGCCACACGGAGGCGCGTGGCCAGGAAGCCAACTATCCATCGCGCACCGTGAGAATGGGCGTCGGTACCGGCGCCGGGGGCGCTGCTGATACTACGGCACGGGTCGCGGCCAAGGTCCTCACGGACGCTCTCGGACAGACCTTCGTGGTCGAGAACCGGCCCGGCGCCCAGGGGCTCGTGGCGCTCAGTGCCTTCACGAAAGAACGCACCGATGGCTACAGTCTGTTCATGCTGGCCAGCAGCCAGGCGGTGCTGCCTGCGCTCTATCAATTGCCGTACGATCCGATCAACGACATCACACCGATCGCGCGCCTGACGGTTGCGTCGGTGATCCTGGTGGTCAACCCCGACCTGCCGGTGAAGTCGGTCAAAGACCTTGTCGACTATGCCAAGAAAAATCCCAAGACCATCACGTACGGATACCAAGGCGGCCCGATCCAGATCGCCTGCGCGCTGTTTGCAAAGCTCGCGGGCTTTGAGCCGGTCGCCGTCCCGTTCACCGCATCCGCCCAGGTGGCGACGGAAATGCTTGCCGGCAGGCTGACCTACACCGTGATGACGGGTGAGCAGGCCAAGCCGCTGGTCGATGCCGGAAAACTCCGGGCACTGGCGACGGCCGGAGTCAAACGCGCACTGGCCTTTCCTGACATTCCAACGCTGGAGGAGCTTGGCTACCCGGCTTATGGCGATGGCTGGTTCGGCCTGATCGGTCCGAAAAATCTCCCGAAGCCCATCGTCGACAAGCTCTACACGGCCTTCAAGGATCACTATTACGGCAAGGAACCCCAACACACACTGGTCGCGCGCGGGATGGAGCCGGCGGACGAAGGCCCCGAAGCGTTCACGGCGTTCCTCAAGGCGGATATTGCGCGCTGGATTCGTGCGGGGGAGCAACTCGGCATCGCCAAGGTCAAACCCTGACCGACACCCCTCTCGCTTCAGTTCCACAGCCGTCGCGTTGCGATCTCCGCGCCCTCGGTCAGCGCCTCGAGCTTGGCCCACGCCACGTCCGGATGCATCTCATCTCCGGCACGGGCGGTGGCAAAACCACAATCCGTGCCGGCGATGACATTCTCTCGACCGACCACGCCGGCAAAGCGCTCGATGCGATCCGCGACGAGTTCTGGATGCTCCACCTGATAGACGCAGTGCGACACCACTCCCGGAATGAGGATCTTGCCGGGCGGCAGCTTCACCTCCTGCCACACGCGCCATTCGTGCTCATGGCGCGGATTGGCCGCCTCGATTGAATAGGCCTGTGCGCGGACCTGCAGCATCAGGTCCACGTAATGCTTGAGCTCAAGATCGTGGACCCGCGGGGCGACATTGATGCTGTAACAGGTGTGGAAGCGAACGCGATCCTCAGGGATTTCCTTCAAGGAATAGTTCACTGCCTCCACGCGCGCGGCGATGAACTTTCGATTGTCCTCCACGCTGAGGTCGGGCTCGCGGATCCAGTGCGTGATCAGGCGAGGATCGTCGATCTGCAGAAGGAAGCCGGCGTCAACGATCGCGCGGTATTCCTGATTCATGGCTTCCGCCAGCGCCGCGACATATTCCTCGTCCGTCGCATAGTATTCGTTCTTGAAATACATCTCCAGATTGGTGGGAGATATCGCGCTGACAAAGGCTTCCTTACCATCGAGGCCGGCCATCGCGGCCTTCAATGTCTCGATATCCTCCCTCAATTCATCATGACCGATATAGGTGATCGGCCCGGTGCAAGCCATCGACGTCGTATCCGGCAGCCGACCCGCGTGCTTCATCTTGGCGGCAAACATCACCTTCAATTCTTCGTAGACCTTTGGAAACTGGAGGGCGTCTCGTGTCGGCCTACCAGAATGCGGCGGTGGCACGCGCATCCTCTCAAGCCCGCCGATCCGCGACGCGCGTAGTTGGAAAAGCTCGACTTGCTTTGCTCACCGTCATCGATGATGTCGATTCCAAGTTCGACCTGCCGGCGGACGACATCGGCGATCGACGCCCGAACATCATTGGTCAGGGCGTCGCGATCGAACGCATCGCCGGAATCCTTCGCGTGCAGCGGCGCGAGCAGAGAACGAGGTCGAGGAAGGCTTCCGGTGTGCGTAGTTAAAATGCGGTCTGCGCTGCGGTTCATTGCCAATCCCAGTTCGGTACCCACTCACCCAATGCACGATGCAATCGCCGACAAGACGTGTCAACGCGCCGGACGCGCACGCGTCATGCGGATGATTCTTGCCTTAGGCCGCGGCGGTGAGATTGCC
>CAWKMR010000055.1:0-76188 GCA_963850705.1 uncultured Alphaproteobacteria bacterium
CGACTGCGACGTCCATCCGGCAGTGCCAAACCTCAAGGCGCTGCTGCCGCATTTCGACGACTACTGGCGCAATCGATCGCCGAGCGCGGCATTCCGGGCTTCGAAAGCAACTCCTATCCGCCGCGCGCGCCGATCTCGGTGCGGCAGGACTGGAAGGGACGAACGGCAGCGCCGCCAACGACGTGACGGCGCTGTCCGCGCAGGTGCTCGACAGGCTCGGCGCCCGCCATGCCATCCTCAACTGCCTCTACGGCGCGCATCTGCCCTACAGCGAGGACATGGGCGTCGCGGTCGCGAAGGCGGTCAACAACTACATCGCCAAGGAGTGGCTCGATCGCGATCCGCGGCTGCGCGCCTCGATCGTGGTGCCGACCCAGAACATCGAATACGCGGTCGACGAGATCGAGCGTGTCGCGCCGGACCAGCGGTTCGTGCAGATCCAACTCGTCACCATGCAGGAGACGCCGCTCGGGCGCCGGCACTGGTGGCCGCTGTTCGCCGCGGCCGAGAAGCACGGCCTGCCGATCGGCATCCATCCGGGCTCGAGCTATCGCCAGTCGATGACCTCGCTCGGCTGGCCGAGCTACTACGTCGAGGACTACGTGGCCTATGCGCAGGCGTTCCAGTCGCAGCTCGGCAGCCTGATCTGCGAGGGCGCCTTCGCCAAATTCCCCAAGCTCAAGGTGGTGCTCATGGAATCGGGCGTCACCTGGCTGCCCGGGTTCCTGTGGCGGCTGTCGAAATTCTGGCGCGGCGTGCGCTCGGAGGTGCCCTGGGTCGACCGGCCGCCGACCGAAATCGTGCGGGACCATGTGCGGCTGACGATCCAGCCGTTCGACGCCCCGGACGACCCTGCTATTACCGAACAGATGGTCGATCACCTCGATTCCGATGATATACTGCTGTACGCGTCCGATTTCCCGCACTGGCAGTTCGACGGCGACGACGCCCTGCCGCGGGGCTTGCCGGAATCGCTCAAGAAGAAATTCTGGTCGATAATCCGCTTGCGACCTATCCGCGTCTCAGGGAGGACGCCCGATGAACATCGAAGTGCGCCAGTCCGACGTCCGGTCGAACAGCAAGCTCAAGATCGTCGACGTCGACATCCATCCCAAGAGCTCGGTTGAGGACCTCAAGCCCTATCTGAGCAAGCGCTGGTGGGACCATGTCACCACCTACGGTGCGCGTCAGCGCCAGGGCTACCTCAAGGGCTTTCCCTATCCCAAGATGCAGCCGATGGCGTCGCGCCGCGATAGCTGGCCGCCGGATGGCGGACTGCCGGCGAGCAATCTCAACTTCATGAAGCAGCAGTTCCTCGACGCCTATCCGATCGAGTACGCGATCATGAATCCGCTCTCGCCCACCGGGCAGGGCGACCAGAATTCCGAATTCTCCGCCGCCATGGCCTATGCGTCGAACGAGTTCCAGCTCGAGGGCTGGCACAAGCAGGACCAGCGGCTGCTGGCATCGGTCGTCGTGCCGTTCGAGGACGGCGACGCGACCCGCGTCGAGGTCAAGCGCCGCACCGGCGACAAGCGCTTCGCGCATGTGCTGCTCAAGACCCGCACCAACGATCTCCTCGGCAAGAAGCAATACTGGCCGGTCTACGAAGCCGCCATCGAAGCCGGGCTTCCCATTGGCATCCATGTGTTCGGTACCAGCGGGCGGCCCGCCAGCAGCACCGGCTGGCCGTCGTTCTACATCGAGGACATGACTGAGCACGCCTCCTGCTGCCAGGCGCAGGTCGCGAGCCTGGTGCTCGAAGGCGTGTTCGAGCGCTATCCCGAGCTCAAGATCGTGATGATCGAGGCCGGCTTCGGCTGGATGCCCTCGCTCGGTTGGCGCATGGACAAGAACTGGAAGAAGCTCAAGGACGAAGTCCCGCACCTCAAGAAGGCGCCGTCGGAATATATGCGTGAGCATATCTGGGTCTCGACCCAGCCGATGGAGGAGACCGACACGCCTGAGCAACTGCTCGACACCATGAAATGGATCGGCTTCGACAAGATCATGTTCTCGTCGGACTATCCGCACTGGGATTTCGACGATCCGTTCCTGGCGCTGCCGCCGTCGCTCGACGAGAAGACCCGCAACATGATCTTCTGCGAGAACGCGCGCGCGTTGTACAAGCTCGACTGATCGGTCCCGACTTCCGCTCGTCCCCGCGAAAGCGGGGACCCAGCTGTTCCGATAAAGGCATTTAACATTGGACTGGATTCCCGCGTGCGCGGGAATGAGCGGCAGGAAACATCGAAACGTTCATGGCCAGTCACGTTGTCGCCGCCGTCGATGAGATTCCGCCGGGCCAGCGCAAGCTGGTCGAGGTGAACGGCCGCAATATCGTCGTGTTCAATCTCGGCGGCGATTTCTTCGCGCTCAACAACCGTTGCCCGCATCGCGGCGGCAGCCTGGCGCATGGCATCCAGACCGCGCTTGTGGAGTCGAAGGTGCCGGGCGAATATCTCTGCTCGCGCCCCGGCGAGATGGTGAAGTGTCCCTGGCACGGCTGGGAGTTCGATATTCGCTCCGGAAAATCCTGGTGCGATCCCACGCGAATGCGCATCCGGCAATACACGGTTACCGTGAAGGAAGGCCGGGAGCTCGTCGAAGGGCCCTACAAGGCGGAGTCGTTCCCGGTCCGGGTTGAAAACAACTACGTCGTCGTCGAGGCATAGCCGTGCCCGATGACCCTCCAGAGGGCCGCGAAATCTATTTCGAGTTCACCGGCATCGGCCGCACGATGAAGGTCTCCGCGATCGACGCGGCGACCGGGACGGAAGTCAGCATCGTCGGCCCCGCGACCGCCTCGCAGGCGGACCTCCAGCGGCTGGCGCTGCAGAAGCTCATGGCGCGGCTGAAGGCCGCCGGCTAACCCGTATTCCCGTCCGCGGCAATTCCGCTCTAACATGGGAGCAACGACGATACCGTCGACAGGAACCGACCCAAGGAATTGCAGCCCATGCAAGACGTTCTCGACATCCAGGTCGTGCCGCTGTCATCCGCTTGCGGCGCGGAGATCAGAGGCGTCGACCTCACCAAGCCGCTGTCGCGCGAGACGGTGGAGGCGATCCGGGACGCCTGGAACAAGCACCTCGTGCTGGTGTTCCGCGGCCAGACCGTCACGCAGGACCAGCAACTGACCTTCGCGTCCTATTTCGGCGATCTCGGTTCGCGCAAGAAGGCGCCCGAGAAGCTGCGCGCCCGCGCCGAAGGAACCCAGCAGGACCACGAGAAGGTGCTGCTGGTCAGCAACATCAAGGACGACAACGGCGTGCCGATCGGCGCCTTCGGCGAGGGCGAGTTCTGGTTCCACATCGATTCCGGCTATTCGGCGAAGCCCTACCAATACACGTTCCTTTACGCGCTCGAACTGCCGTCGACCGGCGGCAACACGATGTTCTCCAATATGTACAAGGCCTATGACGCGGTGCCGGACGCGCTCAAGCAGAAGCTCACGGGCAAGCGCGCGCTGCACATCCACGAATACAACCGCGCCCGGCAGGCGGATGCCTCAGGCGATATCAGCAACATCCCGCACCACTACCATCCGGTGTTCGCCACGCATCCATACACCGGCCGCAAGACGCTGTTCGTCGATCGCCTGATGACCACCGCGCTCGAAGGCTTCGATCCGGCGGAAGGCTCCGCGATCCTCGACCAGCTCTACGACATCGGCGAGCGGCGCGAGTTCATCTACGAGCATGTCTGGCAGCTCGGCGATTTCCTGATGTGGGACAACCGCTGCACCATCCACGCCCGCACCGATTTCCCGAAAGAGGAGCGCCGGCTGCTGCGCCGCTGCACGGTCGAGGGCGATCCGCTGCGCGAGTGACGCCGTCGAGAGTTGGGGCGATGCGACTTCACCGGCAACGTGGTGGTCGGACGCGATCTGGTGACCGTCCGCCTACCGGAAAATTGATTCTGGCCGCGTCGTTGATGCGGTAGGCAGCCCAGCGCCCATCTGTTAAATTAGAATACTTCGTAACTGCCGGGATGGGACTTCCGGCACCTCGACCGCGCGGCCGTAAGCCGCCGGACAATCAACAATGAATGGCGTCGCCGACGGGCGATGCCTTGGGAGGGTGCGAATGGCAAGACTCAACATCAATGGCCAGAATCGCGACGTGCAGGTGGCGGACGACACGCCGCTCCTGTGGGTCATCCGCGAACAGCTCGGCCTCACCGGCACCAAATACGGCTGCGGCGTGGCGCAATGCGGCGCCTGCACCGTCCATCTCAACGGCGAAGTCGTGCGTTCGTGCTCGATGCGCGTCGGCGACGTGCGCCCGACCGACCGGATCGTGACCATCGAGGGGCTGTCGCGCAACTCATCGCATCCCGTGCAGCGGGCCTGGGCTCGCGCTCGACGTGCCGCAATGCGGCTACTGCCAGTCCGGCCAGATCATGGCCGCCGCGGCGCTGCTTGCGGAAGACGCCGCGTCCCACCGACAAGGACATCGACGACGCGATGACCAACATCTGCCGGTGCGGCACCTATCAGCGCATCCGCGCGGCGGTGCACCAGGCGGCCGGCAACGGCACCAGCGGCACGTCCGGCCGCGCCAACCGCAAATCCTGATGTCGGGGAGATCAGCCATGACCAAGACCATCCACGACACCACCGAAGATCTCCCGCCGCAAATTCATCGTCGGCTCGGCCGCCGTCGCCGGCGGCGGACTGGCGCTCGGCTTCGACGTGCCGCTCGCCTCGGCGCAGGCGCAGAATGCCGGCAACGAAGTCGGCATCTGGGTCGTGATCCGGCCCAACAACGATTGCGTGATCCGGATCGCGCGTTCGGAGATGGGGCAGGGCACGCTCACCGGGCTCGCCCAACTCGTCGCCGAGGAGCTCGAATGCGATTGGAAGCGCGTTTCGACCGAAGGTCTCACGCCCGGCCAGAACCTCGCCCGCAAGCGCGTCTGGGGCGACATGTCGACCGGCGGCAGCCGCGGCATCCGCGGTTCGCAGGACTATGTCCGCCGCGGCGGCGCGGTCGCACGCATGATGCTGCTGCAGGCGGCGGCCAACGAATGGAAGCGTTCCGGTCGACGAACTGACCGTGTCGAACGGCACCATCCGCCACGCCGCATCGCGGCGGCAGACCACCTACGGCCGGGTGGCCGCCGCGGCGTCGAAGCTCACGCCGCCGGATCCGAAGAGCGTCAAGCTCAAGGACCCGAAGTACTGGACGATCGCCGGCAAGCCGATGAAGCGGCTCGATACCGCGCGCCAAGCTCAACGGCAGCAAGGTCTACGCGATCGACATCAAGCTGCCGGGCATGCTCAGTGCCGCGATCAAGGACACGCCGGTCTACGGCGGCAAGCTCAAGAGCTACGACGAGTCCAAGGTCGCCAAGATGCCCGGCGTCCGCAAGGTCGTCCGGGTGAGCGACAGCGCCGTCGCCGTGGTCGCCGATACCTGGTGGCAGGCGAAGACCGCGCTCGACGCGCTGCCGATCGTCTGGGACGAAGGCGAGAACGCCAAGGTGTCGAGCGCCACCATCGCCCAGCATCTCGAGACCGGGCTGACCTCGGCCGAGACCAATGGCGACCGGCGCGATCGGCGATGCGCTAGCCGCGATCGCCGGTGCGGCGAAGAAGGTCGAGGCGACCTATTCGACCCCGTTCCTCTCGCATGCCTGCATGGAGGTGATGAACGCCACCGTGCGGATCACGGCCGACAAGGCCGAATGCTGGACGCCGACGCAGAGCCTGGAAGCCTCGCTGGCGGCGTTGTCGGCGGCCTCGGGCCTGCCGCTCTCGCAATGCGAAGTCTACCGGCATGACCTCGGCGGCGGCTTCGGCCGGCGCGGCGGCACCCAGGACTACGTCCATAAGGCGGTCGCGGTCGGCCAAGGAATTCCCCGGCGTTCCGGTCAAGATGATCTGGTCGCGCGAGGAAGACCAGACCTACGACTTCTTCCGGCCGATCTCGATGTGCAAGTTCTCGGCCGGCCTCGACGAGAACAACAATCTCGTCGGCCTGCATGTCCGCGTGTCGGGCCAGTCGATCAACGCCTGGCTCAATCCGGCGGCGATGGCGGGCGGCCGCGACATGCGCCAGCTCCAGGGCTACTGGCAGGAGCCCGGCGATGCGCAGCTCGGCTACACCGTGCCGAACCTGCTGATCGAATACGCCATGCGCAACACGCATGTTCCGGTCGGTCCCTGGCGCGGGGTCAACACCAACCAGAACGGCTACTACATCGAATGCTTCATCGAGGAGCTGGCGCGGGCGGCCGGCAAGGACTCGCTCGAATTCCGCCGCGCCATGATGAGCAAGCATCCCAAGCACCTCGCCGTGCTCAATGCGGCGGCGGAGCAGGGCGACTGGGGCAAGCCGTTGCCGCAGGGCGTGCATCGCGGCATCGCCCAGTTCATGGGCTACGGCAGCTACTCGGCCGCGACCGCCGAGGTCTCGGTCGATGCGCAAGGCAAGGTCAAGGTGCACCGCATGGTGCTGGCCTTGAATTGCGGCCACGCGGTCAATCCCGACCAGATCGCCGCGCAGGTCGAAGGCTCGGTGGCCTACGGCCTCACCGCCGTGCTCTACGGCGAGTGCCCGGTGCGAGAACGGCCGCATGACCAGCCTCAACTTCGACACCTACCAGATCGCGCGGCTGGCGGAGATGCCGAAGGTGGAAACGGTGATCGTTCCGACCAACGACTTCTGGGGCGGCGTCGGCGAGCCGACGATCTGCGTCGTGGCGCCGGCGGTCATCAATGCGATCCAGGCGGCGACCGGCAAGCCGGTGCGCAGCCTGCCGCTGAAGAACCGACACGCTCGCCTAGCGTCGACGATCGGCTGGAGCGACGATAGCGGGCGCTCCAGGGCCTGATCGGCCTTGGAGCGTTCGCCGTTTCAAGGGTATGCTGCGTCGAAAATCGCGACTTGAGGAAACGACATGAGCGCACGGCTTCCGGTCCTCGAGACATTCATCGGCGAACTGCGCGCCATCTGGTCCGCGAACGCCGAGAACAAGGATCGGATGGAGAAGGCGAAGCCGCTGCTCGAGAAGTTCGTCATGGAGCCCGCCGTCAAGGCGCACTCGGCCAACTGGCCGTCGACCGAGGGCCACAAGAACCTGCTGCTCTACGTCGATCCCGACCACGACTTCGTCATCAACGCGGTGGTGCGTGTGCCGGGCCGCAAGGGCAGCATCCACGACCACGCCGACGCCTGGGTGCTCTACGGCTTGCTCGACGGCACCGAGAGCCTCGAGCGTTACGACCGCGTCGACGATGGCAGCCAGCCCGGCTACGCCGAGGTGAAGCTCTCGTCGGTGACCACCGGCACGCAGGGCAAGGTCGATCTGGTGCCGCCGCGCGCGATCCATGCCGAGCAGGGCGGCGACGCCCGCTCGGTCGCGATCATCGTCCGCAGCCAGAAGCTCGGGCAGGGCACGGTCCTGCAGGGCCGCTACGATCCCACGGCCAAGACCCGGACCGAGGGCTACGGCCCGACCCAGGTGCCCTACGATCTGGTCGCCTGAGGGCCGATCGGAAGCGCCTGTCAGCCCAAGATATTGCGGCAATCCCCTGCTGCGGCGCTAGTGCTTGGCGCTACGCGGGCGATATGGTATCGCCCGAGCCGCAGGAGGCGGTCATGGCAGCAATCGACCCGAGCGTAAAAAACCAAGCAACTTCAATGTTTTCGGCGTCACTCGCGGAGGCCGATCCGGAGATCGCGGACGCCGTCGCGAAGGAGCTCGGCCGCCAGCGCGACGAGATCGAATTGATCGCCTCCGAGAACATCGTCAGCAAGGCGGTGCTGGAAGCCCAGGGCTCCGTTCTCACCAACAAATACGCGGAAGGGCTGCCCGGCCGGCGCTATTACGGCGGCTGCCAGTATGTGGACATTGCAGAAACGCTGGCGATCGAACGGGTCACCAAGCTTTTCGGATGCAGATTCGCCAACGTGCAGCCGCACTCGGGCGCGTCGGCGAATGCCGCCGCCTTCATGGCGCTGATGGCGCCGGGCGACACGTTCCTGGGTCTCAACCTTGCGGCCGGCGGCCATCTCACCCACGGATCGCCGGTCAACATGTCGGGCCGCTGGTTCAAGCCGGTGCCCTACAGCGTGCGCCGCGACGACCACCGCATCGACATCGACGAGGTGCGCAAGCTTGCGCAGCGAGCATCGGCCGAAGGTGATCATCGCCGGCGGCAGCGCCTATCCGCGCGTCATCGACTTCCGCGCCTTCCGCGAGATCGCGGACGAGGTCGGCGCCAAGCTGATGGTCGACATGGCGCACTTCGCCGGGCTCGTCGCCGGCGGCGTGCATCCGTCGCCGTTCCCGCATGCGCATGTGGTCACCTCGACCGCGCACAAGACGCTGCGCGGCCCGCGCTCGGGCTTCGTCCTCACCGACGACGAGGAGCTTGCGAAGAAGATCAACTCGGCGGTGTTCCCCGGCCTGCAGGGCGGCCCGCTGATGCACGTGATCGCCGCGAAGGCGGTGGCGTTCGGCGAAGCGCTCAGGCCGTCGTTCAAGGTCTACGCCAAGAACGTGGTCGAGAACGCCAAGGCGCTCGCCGAGACGCTGAAGTCCAAGGGCTTCGACATCGTCTCCGGCGGCACCGACACGCACCTGATGCTGGTCGATCTGCGGCCGAAGCGGCTGACCGGCAAGGTCGCCGAAGCGGCGCTCGGCCGCGCCTACATCACCTGCAACAAGAACGGCATCCCCTACGATCCCGAGAAGCCGATGATCACGTCGGGCGTCCGGCTCGGCACCCCGGCCGGCACCACGCGCGGTTTCGGCATCGCCGAATTCAAGGAGGTCGGCGAGATGATCTCCGAAGTGCTCGATGTGCTGTCGCAGAAGGGCGCCGAGGAAGATGCCCTGGTCGAAGGCGCGGTGCGGGAGCGGGTGAAGGCATTGGTGAAGCGGTTCCCGATTTATCAGGGGTGAGGCGACTGCCATGCGCTGCCCGAACTGCGCCAGCCTCGATACCCAGGTGAAGGATAGCCGGCCGACGGAGGACTCGTCCGTCATCCGCCGTCGCCGCGTGTGCCTCGCCTGCAATTTCCGTTTCACGACCTTCGAGCGCGTGCAGTTGCGCGAGCTCGTCGTCATCAAGCGCAACGGTCGGCGCGTCCCGTTCGACCGCGATAAGCTCTTGCGCTCGGTGCAGATCGCGCTGCGCAAGCGCCCGGTCGAGCCGGAGCGCATCGACCAGGCGGTCTCGAAGATCGTGCGCGAAATGGAAAGCCAGGGCGAAAGCGAAGTCTCGTCGGAGGCGGTCGGCGAACTCGTGATGGAAGCGCTGCGCTCGCTCGACGACGTCGCCTATGTGCGCTTCGCCTCGGTCTATCGCAATTTCCGCGAGGCCAAGGATTTCGAGCAGTTGCTCGGCGAACTGTCGAGCGAGGAAGAGGGGAAGCCGGCACCGCCGGTGGGACGGAAGTAGCGTCTATCCCGTTGCCTCGCGTACAGCCTTCGCCACATCCTTCGCCTTGTCGAATTCCGCGCGGCGCGCCCTGATCTCGTCGGCCGACAGGCGCTCGATATTGCAATAGTCGAGCTTCCAATCGGGATTGTCGGACCACACCAGCGGAGACTGCACGGTCGTGCGTGCTGCCGGCGCGTGCTCGAGCAGGCGTAGCGCGAGGTCGAGGGTCAGGGCCTGCGAAACCGGGTCGTGCGGGCGTCCCGCCGCATTGCCGAGCGGGAAGTCGGAGAACAGCAGGCGCGGCACGCCGACATATTCGACGATGTCCTTGGCGCAGCCCATCACCACGGTGGCGATGCCGTTCTCCTCCAGCGCGCGGGCGGCAAGGCTGACGCTCTGGTGACAGACCGGACAATTGGGAACGAGCAGCGCGCCGTCGACGCCATCGGCCTTGCAGCGGGCAACCAGCTCGGGGCAATCGGTCTCGATCGTCGTGCGATGACTGCGGTTGGTCGGCAGGCCGTGGAAGCGCGGCGCCAGAGATCCGATGCGGCCCTGCGCTACCGCAGCGCGCAAGGCGGGGAGGGGAAAGTAGCTGCCGGGATCCTCGGCGGTGGTATGCGCGCGGTCGATGGCGACGTGCGCGACGCGGAGATCATGGTCCTTTGCCGCGTCGAGCGAATAGACGCTGTAGAATTTTGCGGCCGCGTTATAGGGAGCACCGGGACCCTGGTCGCCTTTGTTCGGCTGGTAGGGCGCCGCGGTGGTGACCAGCGCAATTCGGCATTGGGACAAGGGCTTGGCAAGCTGATGGAACGGAACGCTCTCGTAGTGCGCCCACTCGTACGGCGCGCCGTAGCCGAGCGCGGCGTAGTAGGTCCTGATCCGCTGCAGGTAGGGGATCGGCCCGTCGCCGGCGGCTACGGTGCCGGCGCTGTCCGCGGGCGCGCTCATGTTAATTCTGCATGACGCGCCTCAGGGCGTCGATGGTGTCCTTCGGCAGCTTCATCGTATCGCGTGTGACGGCGTCCATCTGCTCACCGGTCGCGCCGTCGATCATCAGCTTGCGCTTTTCGGTCGCTGCAACGAATTGCGGATCCTTCATCATCGCTTGAAACGCCGTCCGCAGCGCGGCCAGGCGCTCGGGCGGTACGCCGGGCGTGGTCAGGATCGAACGGCCGATCTCGGCGGTGCCGGCCAGCACGCCCATCACCCGCTTGCCCTCGTCGCTGGTCGCCAGCTCGGTCATGGTCGGTGTGTTCGGCAACATCGAGTACCGTTTGACACCGTTCTGGTACAAGAGAATAGCCTTGCCCTGCAGCCATTCGGGATACTGGACGATAATTGCGGGCAGCGATTCACCGCCGTTCACATCGACTTCGCCGCGCTCGGCTGCGAGCTGAATTTCCGCGGTGCCGCTGTAGCCGGTGACGATCTTGAAGCGCGATCCGGCATAGGCGTTGAGCGCGCGGGCATAGATGGCGGACGTCGAGGTCGACTGTCCGGCGCCGACGGTGACTTCCCGCTTGCGCGTGTCGTCGAACGAGGTTAGGCCGCTTTTCGGCAGCGCCACCGCAACGTCGACCATCGAGACCAGTCGACCGAGATAGCTGAAGCGTCGCGGGTCGATGCCCATCTTGTCGTCGACGAGCAGGGTCAGCGCGAGCTGCTGGGCGACGGCGCCGAGGTGCGTGCCGTCTTGCGGCGCCACCTTGTAGAGATAGTCGACCGCTTTGAAGCCGCCGGCTCCGGGCATGTTCACCGGGATGACGGTTGGATTGCCGGGAATGTGGCGGCTGAGAAATTCGGTAGCGATCCGCCCATAGAGATCGTAGTTGCCGCCCGCCCCGTAGCCGATGATCACGCGCACGGTCTTGCCGCGATAGAAGTCGGCGACGGTGTCCGCGCGCGCGCTGGCGCCAAAAGCAAGTTGTGCGACGACGATCGCAAGAAGCGTTGTCAGTTGTCTCGCTGTCCGGGGCATGTTTGTAATCCTCCCATCTTATGGCGCTCCCACCTGTTTCTTCCACGTCGCCCAGGGGCGATCGACGTTCTGCGCCTTCAGTTGTTCATACTCGTTGAGGAAATTGATCGGGCCGCCGAGCATCACCGCCTGCATCTGCAGCTTGGCGTTGACCTCGGTATAGATCGCGCGGAACACCGCGGTCTTGAGGTCGGCCGCCGCGACCGCGTTGCCGTGGCCGCGCATCAGGATGACCGAGCCGTTGCCGAGCGCCTGCGCCAGCGATTGGCCGAGCTCGTTGGTGAGCACCAGCATGTTGTTCTGCACGCCGGCGTGCTGGCGGATCTCCCACACCGGCACGCCCTGGCCGAGGAAGTGCCCATTGTGGAAGATGGCGCGTAAAGGCTTCTCGGTCACGCTGAACGGGATGATGGTCGGCGAATGGCTGTGCACGACCGCGTTGACGTCCGGGCGCACCTTGTAGATCTGGCCATGGATGAAGCGCTCGCGATACGGCGAGCGGCCGTTGGCATCGATCGGATTGCTGTCGAGATCGAAGGTGATGATGTCCGCGACCGTCACGTCGCGGGGCGCCATCGCCTGCGTCTGCAGATAGCGGTTGGGATTGCGCGGGTCGCGCACGCTGACATGGCCGAAGGAGTCGAGGACGCCGTTGTCGGAAAGGATGTGGTTGGCCGCGACCAGATCGGTCGCGACCATCGGGTCGAGATCGGCATAGCCGGCGCCGAGCTTGACGCCATCCTTGAACGCTTCCGCCATCCGTCCTCGCAATGGGTTGTTACAGGCTCCCAATGAGAGAGCCGGATTCTTATCGTTTATCGACTGGGCCGTGAAACGTCTAAAGTGTCGCGCGAATTTTGGTACCCCATTTCTCGGAACAACTGTTGTTTTCAGGACGCTGGAGGGGCTATCAACGCTGCCAAGACAAAGGGCGCCCGAGGAAACGATGATCCGCCGAACTTGCTTGGTTGGACTATTTGTCACGCTCGCGCTGGGCGCGGCCGCCCCGTCCCGTGCCCATGCCGACGACGTCGCCGATTTCTACAAAGGCAAGACCGTCCGGGTGATCATCGGGACCGGCGTCGGCGGCACCTACGGCGTCTACGGCCAACTCGTGGCGCGGCATTTTGGCCGCTTCATCCCGGGCCATCCCACGGTGGTGATGCAGTCGATGCAGGGGGCGGGCGGCTTCACCGCGCTCAACTGGCTCGGCACCGCGGCGCCGCGCGACGGCACCATCGTCACCATCGGCCACATCAATATCGTGCATGAGGGTCTGTTCAACACCGAGGCGAAATTCGATCCGCGCGGCTTCCTGTGGGTCGGCCGTTTCACGAGCTTCGCGTCGGTCGGCGTCGCCAGCAAGAAATCCGGGGTCCGTTCGCTCGCCGACGCCAAGGCGCGCGAGGTCGCGGCCGGTGCGCCGGGTGCGCAGTCCGTGCCCGGACAGGCGCCGATCATCCTCAACAAGATCGCCGGCACGAAATTCAAGGTCGTCGCCGGCTATCGCTCGACCGGCGAGAGCTTCCTCGCGCTCGAGCGCGGCGAGGTGGACGTGGCGGCGACCTCGATGGATGCGCTGCGCTCGCTGCACTGGCCGAAGCTCGAAAGCGGCGAGCTCACCCCGATCTTCGTGCAGGGCGTCCGCCGGTTGAAGGACTTCCCGAACGCGCCGACCTTGGGCGAATTCGGCAACAACGAGGTGGAGAAGGCGTTCCTCGGCGTCTTCAACGTCACCGCGGAAGTCGGCCGCTCGATCGCGACGCCGCCCGGCGTGCCCGCCGATCGCCTCGCGGCGCTGCGCAAAGCCTATGAAGCGATGGTCGCCGATCCGGCATTCCTCGCCGACATCAACAAGCTCGGCATCGAGCTCGACCTGCTGCCGGGCGCGGAGCTCCAGGAAGTGATCGGCGCGTCCATGAAGATGTCGCCGGAGACGCAGGACCAGGCGCGCAAATTCTACGAGGACCTGTTCAAAGGCCACTAGAACCGCAAGGCGCTCGCAGGGAGGATCGCATTGTGATGACGTCCTTTGTTCGCGCTGCGCTCGCGACGATCGTGATCTGCATGGGCTTCGTCGGCGTCGCCGCCGCGCAAACCGGGTCGGCGCAGACCTGGCCGGACCGGCCGATCCGCATGCTCATCAGCTTTCCGCCGGGCGGCAGCTCGGATGCGATCGGGCGCATCATCCAGCCGGGACTCGAGAAGCGGCTCGGCCAGCCGATCGTGGTCGAGAACCGTCCCGGGGCGGGCGGCATGATCGCCATCGACGCGATCGCGAAGGCCGCGCCCGACGGCTACACGATCGGGCTCGGCGGCGCCGGGGCGCTCGGCGGCAACGTGGCGCTGGGCGAGAAGATGCCCTACGACCCGCGCAAGGACGTGGCGGCGGTGACGGTGCTCTCTGCGTCGCCCTTTATCCTCGCCGCGTCGCCTTCGCTTGCGGGATCGTCGCTCGCCGACGTCATCGCACTCGCGAAACGCGAGAAGATCGCGATCGGGCACGGCGGCAACGGCACGCTGATGCATCTCACCGCCGAGATGTTCAACCAGATGGCCGGCATCAAGCTGCCGCTGATTCCGTATCGCGGCATCGCGCCGGTAGTGACCGACCTGATCGGTGGTCATGTCGCACTCGGGATCGTCGACCCGCCGTCCGCGGTGGCGGCGATCGAAGGCGGCCAGATCAAGGCCATCGCGATCTCTTCGGCGGCGCGTTTTCCGCGGCTCAAGGATGTCCCGACCTTCGCGGAGCAGGGCCTGCCGGAGTTCGAATCCATCGGCTGGTTCGGCATCGTCGCGCCGGCGAAGACGCCGCCGGCCATCGTTGCGAAGCTCAATGCCGCACTGGTCGCGGAGTTGAAGGAGCCGGCGGTGGTGGAACGCATCCGTGCGCTCGGCGCCGAACCGATGCCGCAGACGCCGGCAGAATTTTCGGCCTTCATTCTGCGCGAGATCGACCGGTGGACCAAGGTGGTGGCCGCCTCGGGCGGATTGGCGAAGTGAGTTGACGAAGCATTGCGGCAACGGCAGCGGGCTCCCTCGCCCCGCTTGCGGGGAGAGGGGCGGGGTGAGGGGGGATTACCAAGATCGCGCTGTCTCGATAGTCCCCCTCACCCGGATCGCTTCGCGATCCGACCTCTCCCCGCAAGCGGGGCGAGGTGACGGAGTGCGTGTCACCGCCTGGACCTACACCAGCACCCCGGCGGCGATCTTCTCCCAGTCGACCACGCCGATGAGCGGCTCGCCGGCGCGGTAGCGGCGCAGGTTCTCCGCGAAGATCGTGTTGAAGCGCTCGGAGCCGTCCTTGCCGCAGCCGGCGCTGTGCGGGGAGATCAGCACGTTGTCGAACGTCCACAGCGGGCTCGACGCCGGCAGCGGTTCGACCGTGGTGACATCGAGGGCGGCGCCGCCGATCCGTTTCGCCGCGAGGGCGCGGATCAGCGCCTCCTCGTCAACCAGTTCGCCGCGGCCGACATTGATGAACAGCGCATCCGCTTTCATGCGCGCGAACGCGGCGTCGCCGAACAGGCGGATGGTGTCGGGCTCGACCGGCAGGCAGAGCACGACTGCGTCAGCTTGCGGGAGCACGTCGTGCAACGCTTCGCGCTTCACCGCCTGGTCGACTGTCGGTCCGGCGCGGCCGGCGCGCGTCACCGTGATCACGCGCATGTCGAAGGCCTTGGCCTTGCGGGCGATCTCCTGTCCGATGGCGCCGAAGCCGACGATGACCAGCGTCGCGTCCTCGAGCGTGCGCGAGGTTTCGTGCATCTGATCGCGGATCCAGGCGCGCTTCGACCGGGCCTGCTCGATTTCGCGGAAGCGCCGGAAGCTCGCCAGCAGCAGCAGCATGGCGTGCTCCGCCACGGTCGGCCCCTTCACGCCGGGCGCGGCGCAGACCGGAATGCCGCGCGGCATGCCGAAGCGGATGCCGCGCTCGATGCCGGCGGTCCAGAACTGGATCCAGCGCAGGTCCTGGCCGTGCGCCATCACCACGCGGCCGACTTCCTCGTCGTAGAAGCGGTTATTGGCGATCAGGAGCTCGGCGCCGGGGAGCACGTCACGCAACTCGGCCGCATTCCGGACGGCGGTGGCGTCGAGAACCGGATGGCTTGAAAGCAGCGGAAACAGCTCGTCCTTGGCGAACTGCTGCATATAGACAGCGCGGATGCGGCCATTGGTGCTCATGCTGTGTCGCCGTGTGCCGTTACTCGTAGAACGCGCCGGGGATCGGCACGCCCTTCGATCCCTTGTTGGCCTTGGCCTGCGAGCCGAACGCCGCACCCTGCGTGTCCTGCCGGCCGCTGTTTTCGGCGGTGGTCTCGCCATCGACCGGCTGCCAGACATTGCCGACCCGCAGCAGCACCAGCGGCTCCTCGGACGCGACCTCGAATTTATAGAGCGCGCCAGCCGGAATGAGAATTCCTTCGTTGCGGCCGAGCTCGCGCGCCGGCTGATCCGGCTGATAGAAACGGGCGCGGCCCTGCAGCACGATGAAGGTGTGGTCTTCCCGGCCGTGCGCGTGGAACTCGTTCTCGCCGCCTTCGGCGTAGCACTTGATGGCGACATTCATCGCACCGGTGTCGGCCTTGCTCGACGCCAGGATGGTGTGGCTGCGCCCCTTGCTCAGCAAGGGCGTGCGCAGCGTGAAAGTCTGTGCGGCCGGTTTTTCACCTGTCATGCTTTCACTCCTGATCGGCCATGCTCACTTGCCCGTGGAGAGCTGCTTGCCGATTTCGACGACATTTTGCGGGGTCGCGTAGATACGCCGAACCAGAGCCTCGACATCTTCGCCCGACATGTGAAAGAGCTCAATCTTCTGTTTTTCCACGTCGGCCAGAAAAGCGGGATCCTTGGCTGCGGCGTCGAGGGCGCGACGCAGGATATGCACGCGATCCGCCGGAACGCCGGGCGGTGCGAAGAACGGCCGGCCCATTTCCAGCGGAGCCAGCAGCAGTTCGACGAGCTGCCGGTCTTCCGTCGTCTTCGCCAGGTCGACGATCGAGATGACATTGGGCAGGTCCGGGTGTTTCGAGAGCCCAAATTGAGCCAGGATCGAGATCTTGCTCTCCTTGACCCACTGTGCGTAGCGCGAAACGATGCTGTCCCAGCCGAGCCCGCAGCGTCCTTGCACTTCGCCGCGCTCCATCGCGAGATGGACGCCGGTGCTGCCATTGTAGCCGTGGATGAGGCGTATCTTCGTTCCGGCAATCCGATTGATGAGCTTCGCATGGATCGCGTCCGAGGCGGTCAGCCCGCTCGACCCCATGACGATTTCGTCCTTGCGGATGTCGTCGACGGTGCGGAACGGCGATGTGTGCCAGGAGACGCAGACCGGGATTTCGTTGTTGAGGCTGCCGATCCAGGTCAGCTTCAACGCATCGATCATCGTCGCCGTCTCGCCGTACAGCGGGTCAAATCCGATATTGCGGATCGTGATCCCGATCGCGGTCCCATCGGCGGGCGCCACGTTGTACACGTGATTCATGGCCTGCCGCCCGCCGCCGGCCGGCATGTTGCGATAGACGATCATCGGATTGCCCGGGATGAAGCGGCTCATGTGCCGTCCGAGCAGGCGGCCGTACTGATCGTAGCCGCCGCCGGTCGGCGTGCCGATGAACATGTCGATCTGCCTGCCCTTGTAGAAGTCCGCGCCGCTCTGCGCCGCAGCGGGCGAGCCGAAAGGCAGCAGGCCCGCGAGCGCGAGCACCGTCGCCAAGCGTCGCTTGGTCATGACTATCCTCCCGAGGGCCGAGAGCGACCGGCTGCTTATGCGCGTGCAGCCATTTTCGCCCGCGCGCCCGGCGCCGACGTAGACGACCCCTTCGGAAGCTCGAATAGGCCCGGCTTCAATCCGTCCAGGAAGGTCAGCGCCTCGGACGTCCGGACGACATCGGCGTATTTCGCGTTCATGTCGCAGAGGTTGATCGCGTGGCTCGCCTGCGAGCGGTCGAAGCAGCCCTCTTCGGCGATCGCGACCCGGTAGTTGAGGCTGAAGGCGTCGAGCACGGTCGCGCGCACGCAGCCCGATGTGGTGGTGCCGGTGACGATCACGCTGTCGCAGCCGAGCAGCGTCAGGTAGCTCGCCATGTTGGAGCCGAAGAAGCCGGACGGCTTCTGCTTGTAGACCACGATATCTTGCGGCGCCGGTGCAATGGGCGTGACGATCTCGTTGCCGTCGATGTTCGGCACCAGCGCATGGACGTCTTCGCTGTTGCGGTTGTTCTTCCAGTTCCAGGAGCCGGAATCCCAATTGTCGTCGCGGCGCACGCCGGTGGTGTAGATCACCGGCACGCCCTTCTCGTGGCACTTGTCGATCAGGGAGCGGATATAGGGCAGGGCGGTCCAGGCATCCTCGCCGCAGGAATTCCGCCAGCGCTTGATCGACTCCAGGATCGGCTCCGGCCGGTCGCCGCAGAACGCCCAGTTCACGTCGATGATGATGAGGGCGGGACGCTTGCCGAAGCCGCCGCGCGTGCCGTAGCCGGACGCGTCGAACACCGCCCTGTCGCGTTCAGTGAGAAACTTGTTCCAGACGGGCTCCGACATGCGTCCTCCTGTTCGTCTTGCTCTTGTTGCTCCGGCGCGAAAGCCGGTCCCAAGAATAGGGCAACGAACAGAAAAGGTCGATCATACCGGAAGGCCGCAGGGGAAGCCGGTTGTTCACCGGCTTCCCCATCCTTCCAGCGTGCCCGAGAGGGACGGCGGTTTAGGCCCGCTGGTCGCTCGTTGCACCAACCGGTGCTGATTTCGGTTCGGTCAGCCTGACCGCGAGAACCCAGGCTGCCCAGAGGATCGCGAAAAACAGGGTGAGGAAGATCGGCATGCTGATCCACGGCACCACCTTTTCGATGGCGAGGCAGAGGAAAACGGCGATGATGTCGCCGATGAGCGAAAGGGCGATGTAGTAGGTCATCAACTTCATGGACTCTCTCCACGGCAAAGCGCCTGCAATCGAGAAGGCTTGCGGCTTCGCTTCAGTCTGCCGGCCGGCACTTCGATGTTTCGCCGCGGCGACGGGTGGACGGGGATCAGCGCTCGCGCGATGCTGAGGTCCGGTCAGGCCGAGGCTGAGGGAGGATTCCGCCCGAAAGCGGAAAAGCACCGACCCGACCGGGTCTCGTTGCATGAGCAGGAGCGCGATTTTTCACGCGCATTCGCGCTGCTTTCGTGGGAAAGCAGCCGCGATCCTGACTCAGGCAGTCGGGGGAGCTCGGGGTCGGGCGGCGCAGGTCCGGTGGGGCGGCCTGATAATATCGTTCGCGCTGAGGATCGGAACCCTGAGCGCGGAGTCGGGCCATTCGATCGTGGTAACGACCCGGACGATGCGGTCGCCGGGGGTATCGTCCTGGTCCGAGCGCTGACCGAGCGCGTCGTCAGGAATATCCTGGGTCAGGTCGCCGCGGGCGACCGGGGTGCTTGCACCGCCGGTGCTCCACGAGGTCGCGCTGGCTTCCGGTCCGCCGACGCTGGTGGTGGGCGTCCCGCACAGGAACGCCAGCGCCAGAAACGCCGGAAGGAAGCTCAAGAATGCGCGTCGGAGCATGATGTCGCTGGCCGGTTCCGCGGTCGGCAGTCTGGAAGGCTTGTTGCCCGACTGTAAGCGGGGATGCCACCGCCCTGCAAGACCGCGTTCGATCACATTGGCGCGCTTGTTGCGACCGAAAGAGGGCTTGCGCGGCGGACAAGGCGGCCCTAATCCGCTGCATTCGAGGTTTGATTACAAGGTCTTAGTGACAGGCTTTATGGGGGATGCCATGACAGATCCGGACCGCGCCGCCCTGATCGAATTGCTTGACCGCCTCGGTTCCAGCGACGATGCGACGGTCCTCGAGGCGGCCCGCGCGCTGCATCGAAAGGCCGCCGAATCCGGGATGTCCTGGGACGACCTGCTCCGGCTGGATCAGGACGATCGACGAGCCGGGGGCGGCCGAGACTGACCAGGGCCAGGAGCCATCCCCCGCCAGCCCGGATGCGGCCGAGACGACACGGCTGATCGACCGTCTGTTGCGCAAGGGCGTGTCGGAGAACCTGCGCGAAGACCTCACCGAGATGAAGCGCCAGCTTGCCACGGGCGAACTCGACCAGGAAGACCGGCGCTATCTCCGCGCGCTGGCGAAGCGCCTCGGTGTTTGATGCTCGTCATTCCGGCTTGAAGTTCGTCGCGACGCCGTTGATGCAGTAGCGCAAGCCGGTCGGCGGCGGGCCGTCCGGAAAGACGTGACCGAGATGGCTTCCGCAGCGGCTGCAATGCACCTCGGTGCGGAGCATCCCGAAGGCGCGGTCCTCCGTGGTTTCGACCGAACCCGCGACCGGATCGTTGAAGCTCGGCCAGCCGGTGCCGCTTTCGAATTTCTTTTTCGACGTGAACAGGGGCTGCTCGCAGCCGGCGCAAACGAACGTGCCCGCACGCTTCTCGTAGTTCAGCGCGCAGCTGCCCGGCCGTTCGGTGCCGTGCTCCCGCATGATGTGGTACTGCTCGGGCGTCAAAATCTTGCGCCACTCTGCGTCGGTGTGGGTGACGGGGTACTGTTTCGTCTGCATGGCTATCTTCCTTCGATGCCTGAAAGCGAGAAGGCGGGAGTTTTGCTCCCGCCTTCATGTATTCATCGGCGCATGAGAGTTCTAGCTGTAGAGGCCTAGCCGCGGGTGGCCTTGAAGGCCGCGCCGCCCGCCGTGCCTTCCATGGTGTTGCCGTCGACCTTGCCGGTGTAGACGGTGCCGCCGACGCTGAAGGTGATCTGGTCGCCGGTCAGCTTGCCGTCGGAAATCGGCACTTCCTTGCCGCCGATCATGGCCGTTCCGTTGACCACCTGATACCGTTGCTGGAACCGCAATTCGCCGTTCGGCAGCTTCCAGGTGCCCGCCACGCGGGCCGGGACCATCCAGTAGTGCGCGGTGCAGTACTGGCAGCCATCAAAGCCGTTGACCGTGGTGTCGGGACGCCACTCGCCCATGTCGAAGGAATTCGACGCCACGCGGGTGCCCGGCCGCATCTCCAGGATGATCGGCCGCAGCTTCGCGTTCAGGCTGGTGAGAAGGTAAAGCGTGATGACGTTGGCCTTCGAGAAGTCGGTCTTGAAGATGTCGCCGTTGATGAAGGTCGCGCGGTCGCTGACCTTTTCCTTCTCGGCGTTGGCCTGCGAGAGCGCGACCATGTCCGGATTGTATTCGACGCCAAAAGCCCGCGCGCCGCGCTTGGCGGCGGCGATCACGGTGCGGCCATCGCCCGAGCCGAGATCGTAGTGAATGTCGTTCGAGCTGACCTTGGTCAGGTCGAGCATCTTCTCGACCAGCGCCTGCGGCGTGGGGACCCAGATGACGTCCTTGCCGGGCTGGCCGACCTGCGGCTCGAACGGTTTCTTGCTCGGCTGCGCGAACGCAATGCCCAGCGTCACCGTGGCTGCGACGCCGGCGACCGCCAGCGACCGGATGGCCGATTGTGTGAACCTCATGGATAACCTCCGATGGAATGCACGGCGCCATGCGCCACGCCGGTAAGACTGCCCGCCGCGGGGGACATTAGCCGGGCGTGCCGTGGCTGTCAGTAGTCTTGCGGGTGCAGATGACGGGGTTGTTACGTGACGTTTTGCGCAGCGGCGCGAACTTGCCAAGGCGGTGGAACGGGCACAATCTATCGTCAAATACGATTGCCAAATAAATAGGCGAGCCGATGACCGCGCCGCGCCAGATCAAGCTTGGAATGTTTCTGCGCCCGGCCGCGCATCACATCGCCGGATGGCGGCACAAGGATGCCTGGGCCGACGGCGGATTGAATTTTGCGAAATATGTCGAGACCGCCAAAGCCGCCGAGCGCGGGCTGTTCGATCTGTTGTTCTCCGCCGACGCGCTGACCGGCGAACGCTACGACCGCGAGACGTTGTCACGCACCACTTATGTAGCCTGGATCGATCCGATGTCGCTGCTCACCGCGCTCGCGCCGGTGACGCAGAATATCGGTCTCGTCTGCACGTCGACGACCACCTATGACGAGCCCTATCACATCGCCCGCCGCTTCGCGTCGCTCGATCTCATCAGCGGCGGGCGCTCCGGCTGGAATCTCGTGACCTCGGCCAACGACGCGGAAGCCAAGAATTTCGGCCGCGAGGATCACATGCCGAAGGAGGTGCGCTACCGGCGCGCCCGCGAATTCGTCGAGGTCGTGCGCGGGTTGTGGGACTCCTGGGACGACGACGCCTTCGTGTTCGACAAGGAGGACGGCCGCTTCTACGACCCCGACCGCCGCCATGTGCTCGATCATGTCGGCGAGTTCTTCAAAGTGAGGGGACCGCTGACGGTCTCGCGCTCGCCGCAGGGCCAGCCGGTGGTGGTGCAGGCCGGCGCCTCGGACGACGGCCGGCAGTTGGCGGCGGAAACCGCCGAGGTGGTGTTCTGCGCGCATCAGTCGACCGACGGCGCGCGGCAATATTATCGCGACGTCAAGGAGCGCATGGTGCGCTACGGCCGCGACCCGGATCATCTCAAGGTGATGCCCGGTCTCGGCGTCATGGTCGCGCCGACGCGGCAGGAAGCCGAGGACAAATATCAGGAGCTGCAGGACCTCATCCATCCCGAGGTCGGCGTCGCGCTGCTTTCCAAATATCTGTTCTTCGATCTGACCGGCTACGACATCGACGGTCCGGTGCCGGTGGTGAAGCAGAGCGGCCAGCCGTCGCGCTCGCAGCTCCTGAGCGAAACGGCGCGCGCCGAGGGGCTGACCATCCGCCAGCTCTACCAGCGCATCGCCGGCGGCCGCGGCCATTTCCAGGTCGTCGGCTCGCCCAAGGACGTCGTCGATCTGATGGAGGAATGGTTCACCACCGAGGCCGCCGACGGCTTCAATATCATCCCGCCGTTCTTCCCGAATTCGCTCGACGAGTTCAACGCGCTGGTCGTGCCCGAGCTGCAGCGGCGCGGGCTCTACCGCACCGCCTATGAGGGCAAGACCCTGCGCGAGAATCTCGGGCTGCCGCGGCCGCCGAGCCGATACGCGCAGAATCCGAAGCGGGAAGCCGCCGAATAAGCCGTTTCAATCACGACGATCGACAAAACAAAAAAATGACTGACGGGAGCAAACGCGATGTCGAGGCCGCTTGGTGCCGCTCTGTTGAGCGCGATGATTTTTGGCTCCGGTCCGGCCATGGCCGATGCGGTCGCCGACTTCTACCGCGGCAAGCAGATTCGCGTCATCGTGCGCACGACGCCGGGCACCGACTATGACCAGTATTCGCGGCTGATCGCGCGCTACATGGGGAAACACATCCCCGGCAATCCCTCGATGATCGTAGTCAACATGACCGGCGGCGGCGGCATCATTGCCGCCAACTACATGGCGCAGGTTGCGCCGCGCGACGGCACGGTGATCGGCATTGTCAGCCAGGGGCTGGCCGCCGACCAGGCACTCGGCATGTCGCCGCAGCTCAAGGCCAATCTGCGTGAGTTCGGCTGGCTCGCGAATGTGAACTACTCGAATCAATTGCTCGCGGTGTGGCACACCTCGGCGACCAAGACGCTGGAGGACGCGAAACATCGGGTCACGACGATCGGCACCACCGGCGCTGGCTCCGCGTCGGTGCAGTATCCCGCCTTCTACAATCATGTGCTCGGCACCCGCTTCAAGGTCGTGTTCGGATATCCCGGCGGCGCGCATATCGATCTCGCGATGGAGCGCGGCGAAGTCGAGGGGCGGGGGACAAACCCGTACTCGTCCTACATGGCGACGCACCCGGAGTGGATTCCGCAGAAGCTCCTGATTCCGCTGGTGCAGGCTGGCGTCGAGAAAGAGCCCGACCTGCCCAACGTGCCGAACATCCTCGACCTCGATGTCAGTCCGGCGGACAAGCCGCTGCTCCGGTTCATGGCGAACGCATCGACGGTCGGGCGTCCGCTTGCCGCGACGCCCGGCGTTCCCGCTGACCGGGTGGCGGCGTTGCGCGCGGCGTTTGTGGCGATGACGAAGGATGCCGGAATTCATCGCCGCTGCGCAGAAGGAAAAGCTTGATGTGCGGCCGCAGAGCGGGCAGGCGATCGCGGAGATCGTGGGCGGCATCCTCGACTTCGCCCGCCGACATCCGCGAGCGGATGAAAGTGGTGCTTCAGCCGAGGCCCGTCGACATCATCGAACAGCCGCCGGGCGCGAAATAGCGTCAAGGAACGTCAGGGAGTGACAATGTCCAGATTTCTGTTCGCGACGTTGGCAGGAGCATTGATGCTGGGCGGAACGCCCGCCGCGGCCGACGCCGTCGCCGATTTCTACAAAGGCAAGCAGGTCCGCATGATCGTGCGCACCACGGTCGGCGGCGACTACGATCAATACAGCAGGCTGGTCGCCCGTTTCATCAGCAAGTACATTCCCGGCAATCCGTCGATGATCGTGGTCAACATGCCCGGCGGCGGCGGCATCACTGCCGCCAATTACATGGCGCAGGTTGCCCCACGCGACGGCACCGTGATCGGCATCGTCAGCCAGGGCTTGGCGGTCGACCAGGCGCTCGGTGCGTCGCCGCAGCTCAAGGCCGATCTGCGCGAGTTCAACTGGATCGCCAATGTCGTGCACTCGAACCAGTTGCTGGTCGTGTGGCACACCTCGCCGACCAAGACGATCGAGGACGCCAAGAACCGCGTGACCACGATCGGCACCACCGGCGCCGGCTCGGCGTCGGTGCAGTATCCGGCGTTCTACAACAACGTGCTCGGCACCAAGTTCAAGATCGTGTTCGGCTATCCCGGCGGCCAGTTCATCGATCTCGCGATGGAGCGCGGCGAGGTCGAGGGGCGCGGTACCAATCCCTATTCGGGCTGGATGGCGTCGAAGCCGACCTGGATTCCGGAGAAGAAGATCATCCCGCTGATGCAGGCCGGCGTCGAGAAGGAGCCGGCGCTGCCCGACGTTCCGCTGATCATCGACCAGAAGGTTCCTGCCGCGGACCGTCCGCTCTTGGAGTTCATGGCGAATTCATCGTCGGTCGGACGTCCGCTGGCGACCACGCCCGGCGTGCCCGCCGACCGCGTGGCGGCGCTCCGCCGGGCGTTCGACGCGACCGTGCGCGATCCGGATTTCATCGCCGCCGCCAAGAAGGAGAACATGGAGATCCGGCCGCAGTCGGCCGAGGTGCTGACCAAGATCATCGCCGGCCTGCTCAACGTCGCCGCAGGACGTGCGCGAGCGCATGAAGGTCGCGCTGCAGCCGCGCGACGAGCACACGCAGGAAATCAAGGTCGAGAAGAAATAGACAGCGCAAGGGGAGAGGGCGCAATAACCAGCACCGCCTGTGCGGCGCTAGGCGACCTTGCGCTGTCCGGCGAGTCCGTCGAGATGCGCCAGCACGTCCTCGATGTGCATCACGTCGGCGTACTTGTGGTGCAGGTCGAACAGATTGACCTTGTGCGTGATCATCGAGCGGTCGTAGGTGCATTCCTCGACCACGGTGTTGTGGAAGCCATAGGAATAGGCGTCGACCGTCGAGGCGCGCACGCAGCCTGAGGTGCTTTCGCCGCAGATGATGAGGCTGTCGATGCCCTTCATTTGCAGATGCGCGATCAGCGGCGTGCCGAAGAAGGCGGAGGCGCGCTCCTTGTAGATCACCAGCTCGCCCGCCTGCGGCGCGAGCTCGTCCTTGATGTCGTAGATATCGTCGGCGAGGTCGTTCAGGTTGCGGTTGGTCGACTGCACGCCGCCGGTGTCGACATGGCGGGTGGAGTAGATCACCGGCACGCCGGCGCGGCGCGCGGCCGCGAACAGCTTCTGTGTCGGGGGCAGCGCGCGCCAGGCGTTTTCGCCGCAGGAGCCCGAGAATTCGCGGTCGACCTCGACCACCGGGCGATTTCCGCCGAGATAGGCCTTGTTGTAGAGGTCGATCGCCAGCACGGCCGGATTGTTCCCGATGTAGAGCTTGCGGCGATAGGCCTGATAGATCTGCAAGGTGTCGGGATCGATCACGTCTTTCCAGCAGAAATCTTCGAAATCGCGTGCCATGATGGGCTCCGAGGGCAAGGGGCTCCTGCAAGGATAGCACAAACCGGGAGACGTGCGATGGATGCAGCGCTCGCGATCGGTCGAATTGTCCTCGTCATCATCTTCATTTTTTCGGGTCTTGGAAAGCTCACGGATATTTCCGGGACGGCCGCGTATATCGCGAGCAATGGGTTGCCGTTTCCTGAAGTGGCGGCGGTCGCTGCCGGCATTGGTGAGCTTGTCTTGGGGCTGGCAATCGCGGTCGGATGGCACACGCGGCTTGCCGCCGCTGGCCTGATCGTGTTCACGGCCGTTGCGGCGTTCTTCTTTCACGACTTCTGGAATTTGCCGGTCGGCGCCGAGCGCATAAATCAAATGACCCACGCCATGAAGAACCTGTCCATGATCGGCGGGCTCATCCTGCTGGCGGTCGCTGGGGCGGGGCGGTTCTCGGTCGACGGCCGCAAGGATTAAGCGGTGCCGCGTGCTCCGTCACCCTCTCCCCGCAAAAGGGCGTTCACGCCCGTCTTCGACGGCCTATGCGAGGCGAGGGAGGCCGCCGCCGTCGCGGCGCCGCTACAGCCTAAATTGATCGGGCGCTAATTCCCGCGGGTCGCGCGCCAGCCGGTCGAGGTCTGGGTGATGCCTTCGATGGCGTTGCCGTTCACCGTGCCGGTGTAACGGGTATCGCCGGCGACGAAGCTGATGGTCGGGCCGATCACCTTGGCGTCGACGATGTTCAAGGTCGCGTTGCCGGTGCGCAGCGTGCCGTAGAGGTGCTGATAGGTTTGCTCAAGCCGCAGGTCGCCGTTCGGCAGCTTCCACATGCCTTCGACCTTGGCCGGCACGATCCACAGATGCGCCCGGCAATAGGACGTGCACTCGCCCTGCGCTTCGACCGTCTGCTCCGGCCGCCAGTCTCCCATGTCGAAGGAGTTCGACACCACGCGCGTGCCCGGCCGCATGTCGAGGATCTTCGTGCGCAGCTTGAGATTGATGCTGGGCAGGAGAAACATCGTGATGACGTTGGCCTTGGAGAAATCGGTCGCGAACAAATCGGCCTGCATGAAGGTCGCCATCTCGCCGACGCCCGCCTCTTTGGCGTTGCGCCGCGACAGCTCCACCATGTCGGGATTGTATTCGACGCCGATCGCACGGGTGCCGCGCTTCGCCGCGGTGATCACGGTGCGGCCGTCGCCCGAGCCGAGGTCCATCAGGAGGTCCGACGGTTTGACCTGCGCGAGGTCGAGCATACGGTCGACCAGCGCCTGTGCGGTCGGCACCCAGATCACGTCCTTGCCCGGCTGACCGACGCGCGGCTCGAACGACGCCTTCGGCTCGGCGAACGCAAGGCTTGCGGCGATGATCGCGACGGCTGCGACCGGCAGCGAAAACGCAAATGAGCGGGAAGAAAATATCATGGCTTCCTCCATGAGAGCGCCTCGGCGAAAGGCGGTCCACTGACGTGGTCCGAAAGGGTCAGGCGGGAGCCAATACTCCCGCCTGCATTGTCGCAGTCCCGTTGTCGATCAGCGCGTGGCGCGCCAGCCGGTCGAGGTCTGAGCGATGCCCTCGATGGCGTTTCCGCTCACGCGGCCGGTGTACTGCTGCGTTCCCGCGGTAAAGGTGATCTGGTCGCCGATCACCTTGCCGGTCGTGATGTTCATGTTGCTCGCTCCCGAGCGCAGCGAGCCGGTGACGATCTGGTACTTCTGCTCGAGCGTCAGCTCACTGCCGTCGGCCAGCTTCCAGGTGCCACCGACCTTGGCGGGCACGATCCACAGATGCGCGCGGCACCATGACGTGCACTCGGGGCCGGCCTGGATCGTCTGATCGGGTGTCCAGTCGCCCATGTCGAACGAGTTCGACACGATGCGCGTGCCGGGGCGCAGGTCGAGGATCTTCGGACGCAGCCGCAGATTGATGTCCGGCAGCAGGAACAGGGTGATCACGTTCGCCTTCGAGATGTCGGCCTGGAACAGGTCGCCCTCGATGAAGGTCGCGCGGTCGCTCACGCCCGCCGCCTTTGCGTTCTCGCGCGCCAGATTGACCATGTTCGGATTGAACTCGACGCCGACGGCGGTCGCACCGCGCTTCGCCGCGGTGATGACGGTGCGGCCGTCGCCGGAGCCCAGGTCCATGTGGAAGTCGTCGGGCGTCAGCTTGGCGATGTCGAGCATCCGGTCGACCAGCGCCTGCGGCGACGGCACCCAGACCACGTCCTTGCCCGCCTGGCCAACGCGCGGCTCGAATTTTTCCGCGAGCGCGGCGCCCGCCACGATGACAACCGCCAGGCACGACAGCGCCAGCGATCGCGTGAAAGACTGCGATAACCTCATTACTACCGTCTCCAATGAAATGCGCGACGCCATATGCCACGCCGAGGGAACTGCCGCCCGGGCGGACATTAGCGACCCCGGGAAGTTTTGTCAGTATGGATACGGGGCCGGGCGGGCCCCCGCAGGTTTACGTCATTTTTCCGTAATGCCAAGGGGTTGGCGGCCTCCGTGGCGGCCGCCCGATGCGACATCCCGACCCCGGTTGCGCGCGCATTTGCCCCGGCCGGGGTCGCGACGTGCCCTTGGAGCAGGATCGAAAAAGAGACATTCTTGATCGTGAAACGGATCGCGCCGTGCCGGGCGCGTCGGTCAGGACACAGGGAAGGACAACAGGATGCAGGTGATCGTTCGTGCGGGTGTCGCCGCTGCCACCGTCGCTGCCGCGGCGAGCCTCGCGACGCAGGCCTCGGCGCAGCCGGCGGTCGAGCAGTTCTACAGAGGCAAGACGGTCGACATGATCATCGGCTATCCGCCCGCCGGCTCGAACGACACCTATGCGCGGGCACTCGCGCGCCACATCGGCAAGCACATTCCAGGCCAGCCCAATGTGGTGCCGAAGAACATGCCGGGTGCCGGCAGTTTCCTCGCGGTCAACAATGTCTACGGCGTCTCGCCCAAGGACGGCACCGTGCTCGCGATCGGCGCGCCGACGGTCGCGCTCGACGAGCGGCTCGGCACCGCCAATGTGCGTTTCAAGACCGCGGAGCTCGGCTGGGTCGGCCGCGTCAACTCGCTGATCAACATCGTATTCATGTGGCACACCTCGAAGGTGAAGACCTTCGCGGACGCGCAGAAATTCGAATCGACGCTGTCGGGAACGGGCGCGGGCTCGACGGTCTCGATCTATCCGACCGTCATGAACAACGTCTTCGCGACCAAGTTCAAACTGATCATGGGTTACAGGGGATCGGCCGAGGCGCAGCTTGCGGTCGAGCGCGGCGAGGTCGAGGGACATTCGACGTCATGGACTGCGGTGAAGGTCGGCCATCCGGAGTGGTGGCCGAAGAAGACGATCTCGATCCTCGTCCAGTTCTCGCTCACGCGGCATCCAGAACTGCGAGATATCCCGACCGCGGTCGATCTCGCGCGCAATGACGAGGAGAAGCAGGTGCTGAGCGCCATCATGGTGGCGGCCGAGGTCGGCTCGGCTTTCTTCACGACGCCCGGCGTTCCGCCGGAGCGGCTGGCGGCGCTGCGGCGCGCCTTCGACGCCACGATGACGGATCCCGAATTCCTGGCCGACGCCAAGAAAACGAGTCTCACCGTCGGCCCACTGGGCGGCGAGGCGTTGCAGAAGCTGATCACCACCGTCAGCAATCTCTCGCCCGAGATGCTCGCGAAGGTGCGCACCGCCTACGTGACCGGACAGGCGCAGTAAGGTCACACTTGTTGACTGCGTTGTGGACGGTAACCGGATAACACAGTTTCGCCTTGGGCTTCTGGCAATCTCCTGCGCGGGTGGCGACGCTTCGCGCGTTGCCGGGGAAAATCGTTCTTGGGGGGCCGGTCAGTCGATGACCCGGACGCTTTTCCGCATATTTCTGGCTTTGGCGGTTGCATTGACGTTCGGCGTGCGCAGCGCGTCGGCACAGAGCCAGTGCACGTTTGCATGCCCGCCCACCAATCCAACGCCATCCGGCGGTTCGGACCGCAACACCGTTTGGTACGTCGTCGGCGGCATGGCGGGCCTGGCGCTGGGCACGTTCATCGCGTCGCGGCTGTTCCCGACGCCCGAGCGCGGACTGCCGCCGCAGGGGCCACCATCCGGCGATCCGCCGCCGGTGACGCCTGTGAACCTGCCGCCCTCAGGCGGCGGAGCAGGAGGCGCTGGCAAGAGCGCCAAGAGCAGCGGCGGTTCCAAGACCACGCCGGTCGCGCGCAAGGGCTTCAATCTGCCGCCGCCCGGTGCCCCGTTCGTGCCCAATGAGGTTATCCTCGACGTCCCGCCGAGCGTCTCGGAAGGTCAGCTCAATGCGATCGCCGCGCGTCACGCGATGACCCGCATGGAGACGCAGACCTTCCGTCTCACCGGGCGCAGGCTGTTCCGCTGGCGGATCGACGGCGGCGCCAGCGTCGCCGATATGATCCGCAGTGTCGCGGGCGAGGCCCAGGTCGCCGGCGCGCAGCCGAACTACCTGTTTGCGCTGGCGCAGGATCAGCTTCCGCAGATGAATGCCGACCAGTACGCGCCGGAGCGGATTCAACCTCACGGAAGCGCATCGGCTGGCGACCGGCAGCCGCGTGCTGGTGGCGGTGATCGATTCCGGCATCGACGCCTCGCACGAGGATCTGGCCGGCGCGATCGTGCAGAGCTTCGATGCCGTGGCCGCCAACGGTTCAGCCGGCAACGGCGCGCCGCATCCGCACGGCACCGGTATGGCGGGCGCGCTCGCGGCGCGGCGCAACGTGCTCGGGACCGCGCCGCGCGTCGGCGTGCTGGCGGTACGCGCATTCGATCCGCGCAGCACCAACGGCGAGGGCACCACCTTCAACATCATCAAGGGCCTTGATTGGGCGGCCGACAACGGCGCGCGCGATCATCAACATGAGCTTTGCCGGACCGGCCGACCCGCGCCTCGGCGACGCGCTCGAGCGTGCGTCGAAACGCGGCATCGTGCTGATCGCGGCCGCCGGCAATGCTGGCCCGAACTCGCCGCCGCTTTATCCCGCGGCCGATCGCAACGTCATCGCGGTGACGGCGACCGACATCGAGGATCGCCTCTTCAGCGGCGCCAATCGCGGCAACCACATCGCGGTGGCGGCGCCGGGTGTCGATGTCCTCGTTCCCGCCCCGGGCGGCGGCAATTATCAATACACCACCGGAACGTCGGTCGCGGCCGCCCATGTCAGCGGGGTCGTGGCGCTCCTGATCGAGCGCAATCCGAAGCTCACCCCGGCCGATGTCCGCCGGATCCTGACCCGGACGGCGAAGTCCTTGGGTCCCCGCGAGCGCGCTGGCGCGGGCCTCGTCAACGCCTTCCAGGCCGTCTCCAGCGCCTCCTCCCGGGAAGCGGCCGGGCCCGCGGCCAAGGCGCATGCCCGATAGGCCTGCCACACGGCGGCGCAGCATTTCTTCGCATTGCGAAATTAGCCGTCTATTTCAATGCCCAATAAACCGCGAGCAAAATCGTGGTCAGGAGCGTCGAAATCGCGACTGAAAGGATAGCGATTTTCAGAATTTCCCAACGTGACACGTAAGTTCCAGTCCCCCAGGCCCTTCTTGAAATATTCTGTCGCCGTGGGACCGTCTTGTTATTTCCTGCCAAATTCTTGATCGAACTTGCCAGCAAGGCCGCCGTTCCGCGGTGGCGAAGGGGGAAAGCGCGGCTGTCGCTGGCACGCGTTCACCATCAGTTCCCTGTGCTGCATCCGGACGCCGTCCGCCTCCGTATAGTTGAAAACCTCAACATTTGGGGGAGACCATGAAAGTCATCCTGCGACTGTCTGCAAAGCCCGACAGGTCGACGAGCTCAAGCGCATCCTGACGGACCTCGTCCGGCCGACCCGAAAGGAGCCGGGCTGCCTCTCCTATGAGATTTTCCAGAATGTCGCCGACCCCTGCGATTTCACCTTCGTCGAGGAATGGGCGAGCGATGCCGCGCTCGATGCCCATTGGGCGGCGCCGCATGTGCAGGAAGCGCTGGCGCGCGGTGTGCCGCTGCTCGCGGCCGCTCCGGACGACCGCCGCTACCAAAAAATCGCTTGAGGGAAAACGCCGAGGAAACGCCCATGAACATCCAGGCCGCCGCGCAACGAACCAACCAGCCGTTCCACGGCATCCTCGACAACGAGGGCCGCGTCCTCAGCAATTGGGGCCAGCATCGCACCACCAAACCCGCGGTCTATGTCGAGCCGATCAGCTACGGCGACGTGCAGGCGGTGGTGCGCGACGCCGCCCGATTCCCGGCGCCGGTCAATCCGGTCGGCTCGATCGCTTCGGTGACCGACACCATCGTCAATGACGGCGGCACCATGGTGTGCCTGCGCAAGCTCGACGAGGTGCTCGGGCTCGAACGCGACGCCAAGGGCCGCCGGGTGGTGCGGGTGCAGGCCGGCTGCCGGCTCAAGAAGCTCAACATGTGGCTGCAGGCGCATGGCGTCGAAATCCCGTTCCAGGCCGAGATCGGCGAGGCGACCGTCGGTTCGGTTGCGGTCGGCGACACCAAGGAATCCTCGCTCGACGGTCCCGGCTATTTCTCGGCGCATGTGGTCGCGCTCACTTACGTGGACGACAAGGGCGAATTGCGCACGCTGTCGGATCACGCCGACGGCGCGGCGTTCCACGAGTTCAAGTGCTCGTTCGGGCTGTCGGGCATCGTGGTCGAGTGCCAGCTCGAGGTGCGTCCGGCGACGCTGTGCAAGTCGGACATTTCGCTCGTCGCCGTTCCAGTCGCCGGACGAACTGGTGAAGGGCATGCTTGACGCGCGCGACGCCTGTGACGCGCTGCTCGCGATCGTGTTCCTGCATCAACTGGCGTGCTTCTTCGACCAGCGCAGCATGGCCGGCCCGGGCGACATGACGCCGGCGTCGTCGCAGCCGGCCTGCGATGAGTTCCGCGTCGCCAAGCGGCTTGCGATCCAGCACGGCTTCGAAGGCGTCGAGGTGCCGCAGCCCAAGGGGCTCGTTTATTCGCGCGCCGACTTCGTCAACGAATACTGGCGCCCGACTGCCGCCGAGCGCCGGCTCGATTTCCAATATTACGAGCATGACCTGGCGCGGCTGCCCGAGGTCGTGCTCGCGACCTATCGCTTCGTGAAGGAATTCGAGAAGGACACCGGCTACGCCCCGAACGGCTGGGCGACCTATTTCGTCAACCGTCCGGAGAAGGCCAAAAAGCCGTTCGGGCTTTATTCGGACGGTCCGGGCGTGTCGTTCTCGTTCGATCCGTTCTGCTCGAACCCGGCCGAGCCACGCTGGAAGGGCTTTTCGATCGAGTACAACAAGCTTGCCATTCACAAGCTCGGCGGCCGCGCGTCGCCGATCCAGACGCAATGGCTCACGCGCGGCGACGTGACGATCCCGCGCAAGCTCGCGCGACCGCGGTTCACGACGAAATATTACGATCAGTTCTTGGATTAGGCGCGCTTCGACGCCGCTGCGCTCGCCTGGTGATTAAAGCGCCTGGCGGCGGACGAAGGCCGCTTTGTGGCTGTACCCCTAGCCAAACAGGCTAAACACTGCGGCAATCAAGGCGGCGATGACTGCGAATACGCCAAAGATAACGGTGGCAATTAGATCCAGCACTGTCGCGATCAAGTCCGACACGCTGCTCCCCGCAATGAGGACGACGCCAACACCCGAACCGATGAGAACGGAGGTGACAAGACTAAAGGCCATGACCCACAACACCAAAAAGACAATAGCGCTTGCGATGACACATGCCGCAATGCGCCGAACCGGACTGCTCGTCGACGCGGGCTTTGCGGTTGTTTGATCTGGGGCGTTCATAGGTGGCTCCTGGGCACCTCGTCAGGCCGGATTGTTGCGTCGGATGTTGTCCGCCGACCTGGTTGCATCATACACAGTCATCGTGGCGCCGACCACCGTAGCGCCGTGCGCTACGCGCATTTTGCTACGCAAACGGACGCGACGTTACGCCGACCGCGTCGGGCGCGGGCTGCGCTCGGCAAGCTCCATCATCTTGTGGATGAGCCGTTCCGTCATCTCGCGCTTGGCCGCGGCCGCCGCGGGATCGTCCCAGAGGTTATCCATCTCGAGCGGATCGTTTTCGAGATCGTAGAGTTCGCCCCACGGCACGCCGCGATAATAGGTGATCCGGTGGCGCTGATCGACCAGCGTGCGCATCGCCATCTCGCCGGTCGTGCCGTGCAGCGGACGCTGCGAGCCGTATTCGATCAGGATGCCGTCATGACCTTCGCCGCCGGTCATTGCCGGCAGCGCGCTCTTTCCCTGGATGCCGTTGTAGGGCTCGATGCGCGCGTGATCGAGCATGGTCGCGGCGATGTCGAGCGTACCGGCGAGCGCGTCGGTGCGCGTGCCGGCACGCGCGCCGTCCGGTTCGGCCCAGATGAATGGCACGCGCACGAGGCCACGATAGGCGTAGTTGCCTTTGAGCATCAACTGATGGTCGCCCATGAGGTCGCCATGGTCGCTGGTGAAGACCACGACCGTGTCCTTCGCCAGTCCGAGCTCGGCGAGCCGCTTGAGGACTTTCGCGATGCCGTCGTCGATCATCGTGATCATGCCGTAGGTCAGCGCGATCGCTTCGCGGGTTTCGCGCTCGTTGACCGCGAAGGCCGGTTGCGCGCCGTCCTGGCGCGTGCCGTTGTCGCGGGCGGCGAGCAGCGCGGCCGCGTGCGGCGGCAGCGGCCGGTTGCCGATATGGAACGCGGCCGGCAGCTCCATGTCCGACGGCTTGTACATGTCCCAGTAGCGGCCCGGCGGCGTAAACGGGTGATGCGGATCGGGAAACGAGCACTGCAAAAAGAACGGCTTGCCGCTGTCGTTGCGCGCGTAGTCGTCGAGCCAGGCGAGCGTCCGCTCGACCACATAGGAGGTCGGGTAGAGCTCCTCCGGCAGCGCCGTGCGCCAGGCCTGCGGCATCACGTAGTCGTGGGGGAGCTGGTTCTCCGGTCCCCGCAGCGTGTCGCCGTCGGGACGGCGCTCGCGCAGCCAGCGCGTATAGTTGCCGTGCACCTGCGTGGCGTGGCCGGAGCACAGCTCGACATGGTCGAAGCCGTAGTAGGGCCGGCGCAGGTCGTGTGCGGTATCGGCCGCGAAGGTCCTGGCGTTCTCCTGGTCGTAGATCGGATCGCCGCGGTCTTCCTTGTCGGCTTCGTCGAAGCCTTTCGGCGCTGCGACGTAGCCTGCGGGCGTTTCCGCTTTCTTCAAGGAAGGTGGCAAGCCGGTGAAATTTTGCAAATGACTCTTGCCGATCAGCGCCGTGCGCCAGCCCTCGACGCGCAAGAGTTCGATGAATGTGTTCGCGGCGAGTGAGAGCGAGATGCCGTTGAAGCGCACGCCGTGCAGCGACGGCATCCGCCCGGTCGCGAGCGTCGCGCGGTTGGGCTGGCAGACCGGGCTCGCCACATAGAAGTTGTCGAACGAGACACCGCGGCCAGCGATGCCGTCGATCGCCGGCGTGCGGACGGTGCGGTTGCCGTAGCAGCCGAGATGGTCGGCGCGGAGCTGATCGCAGATGAAGAACAGGACGTTGGGACGCGGCGCCATGGTGCTCATTTTTCAGGGTGGTGGGTGTATTGTCGATGCGGGCTGCGTAGTTGACCGGATGCCGACGCGGGATGCAACAAGGGTCGAATGACCGAACGCTCCGATGAGATGCCTGCGGACGACCTGCGCTTCATGGCGCTGGCGCTTGCGCTCGGCCGCCGCGGGCTCGGGCGCACCTGGCCCAATCCGGCGGTCGGTGCCGTGGTGGTGCGCGACGATGGGGCAGGGCCGGTGATCGTCGGCCGCGGCTGGACGCAACCGGGCGGCCGGCCGCATGCGGAGACCGAGGCGCTCGGCCGGGCCGGCGCCGCCGCGCGCGGCGCGACGCTCTATGTCACCCTCGAGCCGTGCTCGCATCACGGCAAGACCCCGCCCTGCGCCGACGCCATCATCAAGGCCGGTATTGCACGCGTCGTGTCGGCGCTTGCCGATCCCAATCCGGAGGTGGCCGGTGCCGGCCATTGGCGGATGGCCGAAAACGGCGTGACGGTCGAAGTCGGCATCGGCGTCGACGAGGCGCGGCGCGACAACGCCGGTCACATCCGCCGCATGACCGACGGCCGGCCGCACACGATCCTCAAGCTCGCGGTCTCCGCCGACGGCAAGGCCGGGCTGTCGGGACGGAGGCCAGTGCAGATCACCGGTTCGGCCGTGCGCAACGAGGTCCATCTGATGCGCGCGACCAGCGATGCGGTCCTCACCGGCATCGGCACGGCGCTGTCCGACGATCCGTTGCTGACGTGTCGCCTGCCAGGCATGGCCGATCGTTCGCCGGTGCGGGTCGTGCTCGACAGTCAACTTCGCCTTCCGCTCGACGGCCGGCTGGTCGCAACCGCGCGCGAGGTGCCGCTGTGGATGATTGCAGGCGAGGGAGCGCCGGCGGATCGCGAGCAGGCGCTGCGGAACTCGCGGCGCGGAGGTGCTGCGCGTCCGTTCGGCGAACGGCAGGCTTGATCTCGGCGCGGTACTGCAAACATTGGCGGCGCGCGGCATCACCCGGCTGATGGTCGAAGCCGGGCCGATCGTTGTCGGCAGCTTTCGTTAACGCTGATCTGGTAGACGAAGCGATCGTGTTCCGCTCGCCCAACGCGATCGGGCCGGACGGGATCGATGCGCTGGAGGGGCTGCCGCTCGCCGCATTGACCGCGTCGCCGCGGCTCTCCATGAAGGGCACGGAAATGGCGGGAACCGATACGGTCGAACGCTTCGGCCGCGAGGAGAAGTAGTCAATGTCGCACGATCCCAAGGACAGCCACGCGCACGGCCACAGCCACGACCATTCCCATGGTCACAGCCACGACCACGGGCATGACCATCACCATGACCACGAACATGATCACCACCACCACGATCACGGGCCAGACTGGCATTCCCACCGCTATGTCGACGACTGGATCGCGCGCGATGCGCGGCGCATGGCCGAGCGCATGCCGATCCTGGAGGCCCTGATCGCGGCGGTGCCGTTTCCCGCCGACGCCCAGTTCGACGTGCTCGATGTCGGCGGTGGCAATGGCGCGGTCACCGAGGCGGTGCTCGATGCATTTCCGTCGGCGCGGCTGACCCTGCAGGATTTCTCGGAGCCCATGCTGGCGCGCGCCCGCGAAAGGTTTTCAACTCACGACCGCGCGATCAAATACGTGCAATGCGATCTCGGCGATCCGACCTGGCCGCAGCAGGCGGGCGGGCCGTTCGACCTCGTCGTCTCCGGCGAAGCGATCCACCATCTTGAAAACCTTGCCGCCATGGCCGCCTGCTACGAAGCCGTGCACGGGCTGCTGAAGCCCGGCGGCTGCTTCCTCGACTACGATCTTTTCGACAATTTCGGCGGCGTTCCGCTGCACCAGCATTCGATGAAGGTCGCGGGCTTCAAGGCGGCCGATCCGGTCTGGCACAAGCATCCGACCGCGGTGGTCAAGGCGGTGAAGTGAGATCGCGATGCCGGTCAGCCGCAGCAACGGGGTCGACATCTGGTACGAGGTCAAGGGCGACGGCCCGGCGATGGTGCTCGTCCACGCCAATCCGTTCGACCATGACCTGTGGATGTACCAGAGCGCCCATTTCTCGACCTGGTTCAAGGTGATCGGGATCGACATCCGCGGCTACGGCCGATCGAGCAAGGTCACCACGCCGTATTCGCTCAAGGACATGACCGATGACGTGGTCGGCGTCATGCGCGACCTCAATATCTCGCGCGCGGTGCTCGGCGGCTGCAGCGTCGGCTCCTCGATTGCGTTGCTGCTCGCGCTCGATCATCCGGAGCTGTTCGACGCGGTTGTTTCTGGTCGGCGGCAACAGCGGGTCGAGTTCGCGCTACCAGAACCGCATCGATGGCTACCGCAAGGATCTCGGCGGCTATCACATCAGGCATCTGCGCGAGCTGGTGGCGCCGGCCTTCGCCGACAGCCCCCTCGGCAAGCATCTCCTGAACATGTGGGTCGAGCGCGAGCCGCGCCTCAAGGGCGAGGCGATTGCGCAGGTCTTCATGGCCGGAAATCACACCGCGACGACCGAACGCCTCGGCACCATGAAAGTGCCGACCTTGGTCATCAACGGCGAGCTCGACCATTCGCTGCCCGCCGGGAAGACGACGGCCAGTCTTACGCCCGGCGCGGTGCATAAAGTGCTGCCCGGAACCGGCCACGCCTGCTGCCTGGAAGATCCGGCCGGCTTCGACGCCCTGGTGATCGAATTTCTGCAAACGCGTAAGCTCATGCCCGTGCTGTGAGGCCTAGATGTTTACCGGAATTGTGACCGACATCGGCGACGTGGTTGCTGTCCGCCAGCGCGCGGAAGGGCTGCACCGCATCAAGATCGCCTGCAGCTATCCGCGCGCGTCGATCGTGGAGGGCGCGTCGATCGCGTGCTCCGGCGTGTGTCTCACCGTCGTCGCTATCGGCGAGGAGGACGGCCGCACCTGGTTCTCGGTCGATGCCGCCGCCGAGACGCTGCGGCTGACCACCGTCGGCGGCTGGCGGCACGGGACGAAGATCAATCTCGAACGCGCGCTGAAAGTCGGCGACGAGCTTGGCGGGCACATCGTCGCCGGCCATGCCGACGGGCTCGCGACGCTTCTCCGGCGCGAGGATTTGACCGAGATGGCGCGCATGACGCTGCAGGCGCCCAAGCCGCTGGCGAGGTTCATCGCGCCGAAAGGCTCCGTTGTGCTCGATGGTGTCTCGCTGACCGTGAACGAGGTCGACGGCGATACTTTCACGGTGCTGATCATCCCGCACACCCTGAAGGTGACGACGCTCGGCGCGCTCGCGGCCGGCGACGCGGTCAACCTCGAGGTCGATCTCATGGCCCGCTACGCGGCGCGGCTGTTAGAAACGCGCTAGTTCGTCGCCTGCAGGTAGCCGCGGACGTCGTCCTCCAGCAGGAGCCGGTCCTGCACCAGTTGCCGTGCCGTCTGCTCGATGATGGCGGCGCGCGCGGCGGCGGTCGGGTAGCGCTCTTCGAGGGACAGGCGAGGATCGTTCGCCTTCATGCGTTCCTCGCGGGTCTTTGCGAACGGCAGCATGGAGCCGAAATTGCCGCAGAGCGCACCGTTGCCATGGCCTGCAATGCGCACATTCCATCCGAGATGGGTTGCAACCGGCGCCGCCAGCGTCGGCAGGCGGATGCCGGCGACCGCGTTGCCGTCGGCGTCGACCTTGGGCACGAATACCGGATAGGCGGTCTTCTTCACCGGCGGCATGGCGTCATGATCGACCACGGTCGGCTGATGCACCAGGCCGCTATACTTGAAGCCCGGAATGGTCGGGAAGCTCTTGGTGTTCTCCGCGACCGCCACCAAGGTGCCGTCGGCGCGGCTTGGATAGCGGCTCGCGGGTGGCGGCGTGCCGTCGGCGGTCCATGCTTCGAGCGCAACGATCAGCGCCCGCAACACCGGCCCGGCATAGAGCGGATTGGTCGGGTAGGTGCAGACCGGGTTCATTCCCGTCTTCGCATTCGCGGTTGCCGCGTGCTGCAGGCTGGACAGATAATAGAGCCGCACATTGTCGGGCATGGTCAGCGGCTCGCCCTTGGTGTCGGTCGCCACCAGCGAACCGAACGACTGGTAGAATTCCAGATCGGTATCGGTCTGCATGATCTTCGGGCAGTTCTTCGCCGCCAGGCAGCGCGCCAGCCAGCCATCGGTGCGGCCGGTGATCGCATCCGTGGTCACAGGATAGGTGAAGGGGAACGCGGTGCCGGGATAGAGCGTCTCGCCGTGCTCCTGCATGTTGCGGCCGGGCTGCGCAAAGCGGTAGTTCGTGAACATCTTCTTGCCGGCGGCGACGTGCGGGATCAGCCCGTCGAACACCACCCGCCCGGCCTCGTCCTCGTTGAAGCCGAGATACAGGAAGTCGTGCAGGAAGCGTCCGCTCTGGGAGACGCCCATGGACACTGCATGGTCGATGCGGCCGGCGACCGGATTGGGCGTGCCGGCGGCATCGGCGGTGTCGCGCCGCAGGAACGACACGATGTCCCGCGTTGCGGCGAAGCCGATGCCCATGACCTTGGGATCTTTCGCCGTGTAGATGAATTCGTAGATCGCACCGGCGTCGAATCCGGCCGGGCGCTTGATCGAGACCTTGTCCGGTCCCTCGAAGGTGAAACTCATGATCGACCGGCGTGACGCGCGGATCACTCTCGCGCTGGCGCACCGTCAGCCGCGCGTTCGACGGATCGAGATCGGCGGCCGGGTAGGTGAGGGTGGCGGCGGCGGGATTGCGCGTGTGATCGAAGATGAATTCCTCGCGCGAAACCCCGGTGATGCCCGGCACCACCGGCACCGAGATGGTCTGCCAGTTGGCGCGTGGGCGGAGGTCGCCCTGCCAGCCGCTGATCACCACGGTGTAGCCGCGGTTCATCAGGAAGCCGTTGCCGGCGGCGGCGGCCTTGGAGAAATCGTTGCCCGAGGGTGCATCGTTCAAATAGGTGATCGCGCGCTGGTTGCCGCGGTTGACCACGTCGTAGAGCAGCCGGCGGTTGCCGTTGGCGGCGTTGCTGGGTCTGAGGATCACGACATCGGCGGTTGCCTCCACCAGACCCTGCGCATTGCGCGGCGCACGGTCGATGTCGACGATGATGGTGTTGTGCGGGTCGGCCGGCGACAGCGCCACGGTGGCGCGGGCGATGATGCGGTCGTAGGTGCCGACCGTACCGAAGACACGCCCCTCGAAGGCGGGCTCAATGCGGACGATTTCGAGCTTGACCACCTTGGCGCTCGCGTCGCCGATCAATCCGCACAACCCGGCGATCAGCGAGAATCCTGCCAGCCAGTACCGCATCTCTGCCTCCCTTATGTCTTCGCCCGGCCTTGTGGCGGCCGGCTTTCTTCAACTCTAGGCAAAAATCGACATTCCTGCCAGTCGAAGGCCGCCCTTGCGGCTATGCCGATCCGCTTGTACTGACTTCACAAATACGTGGAGACCATGAATGGCCGAGCCGCGCCGGACGACCGGCACCGATGCAGACGACCTCGCGGGCGCGCGCCTCTTGATCGTCGAAGCGCGCTTCTACGACGACATCGCCGATGCGCTCTTGGCCGGAGCCGCTCGCGCCATTCAGGCGGCCAGGTGCACCTACGAGCGCGTGAGCGTGCCGGGCTCGCTCGAAGTGCCGCCCGCGATCGCGATTGCGCTCGACGCCGCCGAACGCGCCGGCAAGCCGTTCGATGGCGCGGTGGGGCTCGGCTGCGTCATCCGCGGCGAGACGCTGCATTTCGAGATCGTGTCGTTTGAATCGGCGCGTGCGCTGATGGACCTGTCGGTGGCGCGGCGGATTCCGATCGGTAACGGCATCATCACCGTGGATACCGATGCGCAGGCGCGCGAGCGCGCGCTGTTGGACAAAGGCGACAAGGGCGGCGATGCCGCGCGTGCCGCTCTCGCGCTCATTCGCCTCAAGCGCCAGGCCGGGTAGCCGCATGGCCCAGGGTCCATCATCCGAGGAGCGCAAGGCCAACCGGCGCGGCGCGGCGCGTCTTGCCGCGGTGCAGGCGCTCTATCAGATGGATATCGCGTCGACCGGGCTTAACGAGATCCTGGCCGAGTTCGAGAGCCACTGGATCGGCCGCGAGGTCGAAGGCGAGCAGTATCTGCCGGCGGAGGCGGCTTTCTTTCGCGACGTCGTCGGCGGCGTGGTGCGCGAGCAGCGCAAGCTCGATCCGTTGATCGACGACGCACTGGCGAAGACCTGGCCGCTCAAGCGGATCGAGGCGATCCTGCGCGCCATGCTGCGCGCCGGCGCCTACGAGCTTGATCACCGCCGCGACGTGCCGGCGCGGGTCGTCGTCTCGGAATACGTCGACATCGCGCATGCCTTCGTCGAGCGCGACGAGACCGGCATGGTCAATGCGGTGCTCGACCAGATCGCGCGCAAGCTCCGCTCCGGCGAATTCGAGCGGGCAGGGTAGCGCGATGGCCGGCGAACCGAAATCGGCCGAAGATCGTCTGATCGCGACCCATTTCCGTCCGTTCGCCACGCATCCTGGCGCACTTCGGCCTGACCGATGACGCCGCGGTGATCGCGCCGCCTCCGGGTCACGACCTCGTGCTGACCGCGGATGCGGTGATCGGCGGCGTGCATTTCTTTGCCGAGGACGCCGCCGACATGATCGCAAAGAAGGCGTTACGGGTGAATCTTTCCGACCTCGCGGCCAAAGGCGCGAAGCCGCTTGGCTTCCTGGTCACACTGGCGCTGCCGAAAGCGGTCGCGGAGTCGCTGGGTCGAGCTGTTTGCGCGCGGCCTCGGTGATGATGCCGAGCTTTACGCGTGCCCGCTGCTTGGCGGCGATACCACCGGCACCGCGGGCCCGGTCGCGATCTCGATCACGGCGCTCGGATCGGTGCCGAAGAACACGATGGTCCGCCGCAGCGGCGCGCAAGCCGGCGACGCGGTGATGGTGACCGGGACGATCGGCGACGCCGCGCTCGGGCTCGAGCTGCGCGACGCGGTCACCGCCGCCAAGCGCTGGAAGCTCGACAACAAACATCAAGATCACCTGATGCACCGCTATTTGCTGCCGCAACCGCGCAATGCGCTGGCCGAGGCGATCCGTCTCAACGCCACCGCAGCGATGGACGTGTCCGACGGCCTCGCGGGCGACCTTGGCAAGCTGTGCGACGTGTCCGGCGTTTCCGCCGACATCGATGTGGCGCAGGTGCCGCTCTCGGAGGCCGCGGCGAGCGTCGTTGCATTGGAGCCGGCGGCGATGGAAAAGGTGCTCACCGGCGGCGACGACTACGAAATCGTTTGCACGGTGCCGCAGGAGCGCCTCGCCGCGTTCCGCGCCGCGGCGGAAGCGCGCGCATGTACCGGTCGCAGAGATCGGCCGCGTGACCGCGCTTAAAGGATCGCCGCAATTTTTCGGCCGCGACGGCAAGCCGATGCAGTTCAAGCAGACGTCCTTCAGTCACTTTTGAAAGGGCGCACGGAGGAACTCCCTATGGACGACAGGTCGGCGGTGACGACAGCGACCGTTTCGGCCGCGCAACAGGCGGCGTATCGGGGCGGGGACAAGCTGCGCACGCAATTCCCGACAATTGCTTATTTGCGTGATCGCGCCCGCCATCACATTCCGCGCTTCGCCTTCGAATACTCCGACGGCGGCGCCGGCACCGATGCAGGCATCCGGCGCAACTGGGCCGGGCTCGACGCAGTCGAGCTCGTCCCGCGTTACGGCGTGATGCCGTCGTTGCCGCCGGTCGAGGTCGAACTGTTCGGCCGCAAATATGCGGCGCCGCTCGGCATCCCGCCGATGGGCGGGCCGGCGATCGTCTGGCCGGGCGCCGACGCCTACATGGCGGAAGCGGCGCAGCACGCGCGCGTGCCTTACACGCTCGGCACCGTCGGCGGGATCACCATCGAGCAGGCGGCAAAGATCGCGCCGGACGTCTCTGTGGTTCCAGCTCTACCGCATGGCGCGCAACGACCATTGGCTCGGCTTCGAGCTGATGCGCCGCTGCGAGGCGGCGGGCGTGCATGTCCTGGTCATGACGGTCGATGTGCCGGTGCGCACGGTGCGTCCGCGCGAGGTCGTCGTCGGGCTCGGCGGCAGCAAATTCTCGCCGGGGCCGCGCATGCTCTACGAAATGCTTCGCTCGCCGGGCTGGCTGATGTCGCTCTGGCAGCACGGTCAGCCGCGCTTCGCCAACATCAAGAACTATGCCGGCGAGAACGCGGGCACGAACGAGGTGATCAGCTTCGCGCGCAGCGAGATCGGCGGCGCGTTCACCTGGGATGAGATCGCGCGCTTCCGCGACAAGTGGAAGAAGCCGCTGGTGCTCAAGGGCATCATGCATCCGGCCGACGCCGAACGCGCCGATCTCGCTCGGCATCGACGGCATCTGGGTGTCGAACCATGGCGGCCGCCAGATCGAGGCGCTGCCGGCGCCGATCGACGTGCTGCCGGCGATCGCGGCGCAGGCCGGCGTCGCGCGCGACCGTCCTGTTCGATTCGGGCGTGCGCAGCGGGCTCGACGTCGTGCGGGCGCTCGCGCTCGGGGCGCACGCGGCCTTCGCCGGCAAGGCGTTCCTCTGGGGCCTCGGTGCGCTCGGTGGACTGGGTCCCAAGCACGTCATCGACCTTTTGATCGACGAAACACGCGCTTCGCTCGGCCAGATCGGAGCGAAGACACCCGCCGACGCGCGGTCGGTGGTGATCCGGCATCCGGGCGCGCTGGCCTTCCCGCGCGCCTGATAGGTGCGTCCCGGGTCGGGCATTGCTGTCCCGCGTGCAGTCAGGTGGTAATTTCGCTTTTGAGCCGATAGACAGGACGCCGTTTTCACGCCTGGCCCGTTCTGGAGAATGGCAATGTCGGCCGCGGCCGAAGCCTCCGCATCGACGCCGCCGCCGGCGACCGGCTTGCCCGGCGCAATGCCAGGATCCTTGCGGTCGCGCAGGCCCTGGCCGGCGGCAACAATGCCGTGCTGATTTCGACCGGCGCGATCGTGGGCGCGATGCTCGCGCCCGACCGCGGGCTCGCGACCGTGCCGGTCACGGTCTACGTGCTCGGCATGTGGATGGGCACCCTGCCGACCGGCTGGATCGCTCGCAACTACGGACGGAGCGCGTCGTTCTATGTCGGCACCGCGTTCGGCGTGCTGACCGGGCTGACGGCCTGTGCCGCGGTTCTCACGGCGTCGTTCAATACCTTCAACATCGCCGCGCTGTTCAGCGGCTTCTACGCGTCGGTGCACCAGTCCTACCGTTTCGCCGCCGCCGACACGGCGACCGACCGCTTCCGTCCGAAGGCGATCTCCTGGGTGATGGTCGGCGGCATTTTCGCCGGCATCATCGGCCCGCAGCTCGTGATCGGCACCAAGGATCTCTGGCAGCCCTATCTCTTCGCCGGCACATTCCTGGCGCAGGCGGCGATGGCGGTGCTGTCGGCCGGCGTGCTGACGCTGGTGAAGATTCCCAGGCCTCCGCCGCGCACGGCCATCGAACCAGGGTCGGCCGCTGTCCGAGATCGCGCGCCAGCCGCGCTTCATCACCGCGGTCGTTTGCGGGGTCGGCAGCTATTCGATGATGAACATGGTGATGACGTCCGCGCCGCTCGCCATGGTCGAGTGCAATCATTCGGTGGCGGAGGCGACGCTCGGCATCCAGTGGCACGTCATGGGCATGTTCGTGCCGAGCCTGTTCACCGGTTCGCTGATCCTGCGGTTCGGCGTCGAGCGCATGATCGCCATCGGGCTCGGTCTCATCGTGGTCAGCGCAGTCATCAGCATCTCCGGCGTCTCGCTCTGGCATTTCTGGATCGGGCTCTGCCTGCTCGGCGTCGGCTGGAATTTCGCCTTCGTCGGCGCAACGACCATGGTGACCCAGTGCCACCGGCCGGATGAGCGCAACAAGGTCCAGGCGTTCAACGACTTCCTGGTGTTCGGCTCGATGGCGATCGGTTCGTTTTCGTCCGGCAAGGTGTTGGCGAGCTTCGGCTGGGTCGCGGTCAACAACATCGTCTTCCCGGTGATCCTGACGGCCGGCGCACTGCTGCTGTGGCAGGTGCTGCGGCCGCGGCCGCAGGCCACCTGAGCGGTTTGCGCGTCGCTCAGCCGTAGCGGACTTTCAGCGCGACGATCACCAGCATCAGCGCGACCGTGATGCTGCTCGACCAGATCAGCGGCCAGTCGGGCAGGGCCATGCCGTAGAGCAGCCAGAGCACCATGCCGAGCGTGAATGCGAGGTTGGTCGGCAGCGAGAGCGCGCGGGTCTCACGATCGCGAATGATCTTGATGGCCTGCGGCAGCCAGCACACGGTCGTGAGAATGGCGCCAAGGTTTCCGATCAGATCGACAACCGGAGCGGGGAGGGGAATGAGGCTCAATTCCGACCCATCGGTACGTCACCGGCTGCGCACGCCGGCTATGGTCAAAGCCTGGTGCGCGCCTCGATGATTCCTGGCGTGCAACCTACCGGTGCTTCGATGTTGGTTTGATGACGGATGGACGGCGGCTGGCTGTCCGCTGCCGCGGCCCACGCCGTTGCCGGAAACGCGCGCAATTTCAGGGACTTCCACCCGATTTCTTGAGCCTCCGGTGGCGCGGGACAATTGCCTCGCAAACATTGCGCGGCGCGGGCGTTTTTGGCAATGTCCGCGCGCTTTCGGCCGCGACAGCCGGCCGATACCCAAATTCCTTAGGCCGGGCAGGGGCTTTGCCCGGCAGGCCTCTACCAACCGGGATTCTCATCAATGACAGCTCTTGGGGTGATCATCGTTTGCGGTCTGCTCGCCATTGCCTATGGCGCCTGGGCGACCATGTCGGTGCTGAAGGCCGATTCCGGCAGCGCGCGGATGCAGGAGATCGCCGCCGCCGTGCGCGAGGGCGCGCAGGCCTATCTCAAGCGGCAATACACCACCATCGCCATCGTCGGGGCGGTGATCTTCGTGGTGGTCTGGTACTTCCTCGGGTTGCTGGTGGCGATCGGCTTCCTCATCGGCGCGGTGCTTTCGGGTGCGGCCGGCTTCATCGGCATGAACATCTCGGTGCAGGCCAACGTCCGCACCGCCCAGGCCGCCATCGGCTCGCTCGCCGGCGGACTGGAACTCGCCTTCAAGGCCGGCGCCATCACCGGCATGCTGGTCGCCGGTCTCGCGCTGCTCGGCGTCACCGTCTATTTCTGGGTGCTGATCGGCCCGCTTGGCTACGCCGCCAACAGCCGGACCGTGGTCGACGCCCTGGTCGCGCTCGGCTTCGGCGCCTCGCTGATCTCGATCTTCGCCCGTCTCGGCGGCGGCATCTTCACCAAGGGCGCCGACGTCGGCGGCGACCTCGTCGGCAAGGTCGAGGCCGGCATCCCGGAGGACGATCCGCGCAATCCCGCCACCATCGCCGACAACGTCGGCGACAATGTCGGCGACTGCGCCGGCATGGCGGCGGACCTGTTCGAGACCTATGCGGTGACCGCGGTCGCCACCATGGTGCTGGCGGCGATCTTCTTCGCCGGCACGCCGATCCTCCTGAACATGATGACGCTCCCGCTCGCCATCGGCGGCGTGTGCATCGTCACCTCGATCATCGGCACGTTCTTCGTGAAGCTCGGCGCCAGCCAGTCGATCATGGGCGCGCTCTACAAGGGCCTGATCGCCACCGGCGTGCTCTCGCTGCCGGCGCTGGCGCTGGTCATCCACTGGCTCGTCGGCTTCGGCGTGCCGGTCAAAGTCGCGAGCCTGACGTTCAGCAGCACCGCGCTGTTCTGGTGCGGCGTGGTCGGCCTGGCGGTGACCGGGCTGATCGTGTGGATCACCGAATACTACACCGGCACGAACTTCCGCCCGGTGCAGTCGATCGCCAAGGCGTCGGTCACCGGCCACGGCACCAACATCATCCAGGGCCTGGCGATGTCGCTCGAGTTCGACCGCGCTGCCGACCATCGTCATCATCGCCGGCATCCTCATCACCTATGCGCTCGCCGGCCTGTTCGGCATCGCGATCGCGGTGACGACCATGCTGTCGCTGGCGGGCTTCGTGGTCGCGCTCGACGCCTTCGGCCCGGTCACCGACAACGCCGGCGGCATCGCCGAGATGGCCGGGCTGCCGAAGGAGGTGCGCAAGTCGACCGACGCGCTCGACGCCGTCGGCAACACCACCAAGGCGGTGACCAAGGGCTATGCCATCGGTTCTGCCGGTCTCGGCGCGCTGGTGCTGTTCGCGGCCTACAGCGAAGACCTGAAATACTTCATCGGCAACGCGAGCCAGTATCCGTACTTCAAGGGCGTGGCGCTCGATTTCTCGTTGAGCAATCCGTACGTCGTCGTCGGCCTCCTGTTCGGCGGACTGCTGCCGTATCTGTTCGGCGCGATGGGCATGACCGCGGTCGGCCGCGCGGCCTCCGCGATCGTCGAGGAGGTGCGCCGGCAATTCCGCGAGAAGCCCGGCATCATGCAGGGCACCGACAAGCCGGACTACGGCGCGGCCGTCGACCTGCTCACCAAGGCGGCGATCAAGGAGATGATCATCCCGTCGCTGTTGCCGGTGCTGTCGCCGATCGTGGTGTACTTCGCGATCTACTTCATCGCCGGCGGCGGCGCGGCCGGCAAGTCGGCGGCGTTCTCGGCGGTCGGCGCCATGCTGCTCGGCGTGATCGTCACCGGCATCTTCGTCGCGATCTCGATGACCTCCGGCGGCGGCGCCTGGGACAACGCCAAGAAGTACATCGAGGACGGCAACTACGGCGGCAAGGGCTCCGAGGCCCACAAGGCCGCGGTGACCGGCGACACGGTCGGCGATCCCTACAAGGACACGGCCGGCCCGGCGGTGAACCCGATGATCAAGATCACCAACATCGTGGCGCTGCTGCTGTTGGCGGTGCTGGCGCACTAGCCGCGCAAGACGACTCGAAAGACGAAAGCCCCGCACGATTGCGGGGCTTTTGCTTTTCAGGCGTCGCGATCAGGCACGAACGTTGCATCGTCGATCTCCGGCGAACGAGGAGGTGCTGGCGCGAAACTTCGCCCGCAAGGTGTGGCCAGCGGTCGCAGGGACGCTTGCCGAAGCGTCCGACGCGGCGGACTATGATCGTGTTCGATCCGACGGAGACGAAGGTGCAGGACTGGCTCAGGAAATCGACGTCGCATTCTGGTCGCTGTTGATCGCGGCCTGCGCGATCGCAGCGTCGCCCGCGCACGCGCAGCCGGTCGCCGAGTTCTACAAGGGCAAGACGGTCACGCTGATCGTGAGCTCGGCGCCGGGCGGCGGCTATGACGCGCTCTCGCGCACGGTCGCGCCGCATCTCTCGCGGCACATTCCCGGCAATCCGACCGTGGTCGTGCGCAACATGTCGGGCGCCGGCGGCATCGTTGCGGTCAACCATCTCTTCAACGTCGCCGCCAAGGACGGAACCGTCATCGGCAACGTGCAGAACAACACGCCGTTCGAGCCGCTGTTCGGCACCAAGGAAGCGATCTACGACCCGCTCAAGTTCAACTGGCTCGGCACGCCGTCGATCGAAACCGCGATCCTGACGGTCTGGCACCTGGCGCCGGTCACCACCTGGAAGGACGTGCTGACCAAAGAGATCACCATGGGCTCGTCGGGCGTGAACTCGACGCCGAGCTTCTACGGCCGGCTGCTGATCGAAACGCTCGGCCTCAAGCTCAAGCTGATCGTCGGCTATGAATCGCAAAGCCGCGTGTTCCTGGCGATGGAGCGCGGCGAGGTCGACGGCTATCCAAGCGTCTTCTACAGCGCGCTGACATCGACGCGCCCGACCTGGGTGCCGGAGAAGAAGGTGAAGCTCCTGGTCCAGGTCGGACTGGAGAAGGATCCGAACTTGCCCGACGTGCCGGCCGCCCTCGATCTCGCGCGCAATGCCGACGACAGGGCGTTGATCGAGGTGGGGGCGGCGCCGCTCGGCACCGGCCGGCCGTTCCTGATGCCGCCCGGCGTTCCGGCCGACCGCGTCGCGGCCATGCAAAAGGCGATGACGGACACGTTCAACGATCCCGCCTTCCTCGAGGAAGCCAAGAAGCGCCAGCTCGACGTGAATTCGCAGCGCACCGGCCAGGAGCTGCAGGCGTTGGTTCAGCGCATCTACACGCAAGACCCCGCCGCACGTGATCGCGCGGCTCCGCAAAATCATGAACCCGGGCGGCTGACCTTCGCGACCTGACTGGTGTATTGATCGGCAGGCGAGTCAGGGAGAGACGATGCTGAAGACCGAGGGCGTTCTGCACTTCACCATTCCGGTCAAGGATCTCGATCGGTCGGAAAAATTCTACACCGAGATTCTCGGCATGGAGAAAATCCGCCGCACCGGCCACATGGTGTTCCTGCGCGCCGCCGGCAAAGACAATTTCGTGCTGACCTATTCGGAAAAGCCGATCGATCCCAATCCGGCCGGCAAGCACGAGATCCACAGCGCCTTCCGCCTGACCGCGGACGAATACGATCGGGCGAAAGCGTTCCTGGCGTCGAAGGGCGTGGAGGTTTTCAAGGAGGAGGATCGGCGCGCGGGCACGTTCCAGGGCCGCAGCGCTTATTTCCTCGATCCCGACCGCAACGTCATCGAGATCATGCATCTCGTGCGCGGGCCGGTGAGCGACAAGGAAGATTGAGGCGCCGACGCTACAGCGGCGTCGAGCGCACGGGCCTAGAAGCTGAACGCCTTGAAGATGCCGCCGAGATAATTGATCTCTTCGCCGCCGCTCGGCGTGGTGCGGCTGATGTAGTCGAAGATCTTGCCGTCCCGCATTCCGTAATTGGCCAGCCGCTCGACGCGCCGATTGCGGTCGAAATACACCGCGACCACGCGCTGATCGACCACGGCTTGCGGCATGAACGCGACGCGTGCGCTCGGCGCGCTGCGAGATGTAGTAGAACACCTCGCCGCTCACGGTCGCGACCGTCGAGGGGGTGCCCATCAGGATCAGCACCTGCTCCTGGCTGGCGCCGATGGGGATTTGCTCGAGCGCCCCCTCGGGGATCACGTAGCCCTTCTGGTAGGTCTCGCTGAAGCAGCCGCCCAGCGGCAGGGCGAGCGCCAGCGCGGCCGACGGTGACCATCGCGGCAGCCCATCGGCTCGATCGAAGGTTAGGTTTGCCCCCGAACATCCCCATATCCCATTGCAATCGCGATCCCGTTGACGTACCGGGCAGCGCCGCCTTTTGCAACCGATCCGGTTCTCGGGCGGGCCCAGGGCCCCTTGAGCTATCCCGATGATTTTGAACCTGTTTCGGCGAACCCCAAGAGACGACACCATCGCCATTTTATATGGCGCGATCGTGGCGCAGGCCCGCCACCCGGCATTTTACCAGCTCTACGGGGTTCCCGATACCGCCAACGGCCGGCTGGAGATGATCGTCCTCCACGCCGTCGTGCTGTTGTCCCGTCTGGAGGCCGAAGGCGGGCCAGCCCGGCGCCTGGGCCAGGCGCTTTTCGACCATTTCTGCGCGATATGGACGCGAATCTGCGGGAAATGGGGGTCGGCGACATGGCGGTGCCCCGCAAGATGAAGGCGATTGCCGAGGCCTTCTATGGCCGCAAGCGGGCCTACGAGGCCGCCCTGGCGGCGCCCGGGCGGGAGGAACTCGCGGCCGCGCTCGGCCCGCAATGTCCACGGGACCGCTGCCGATGCGCCGGGCACGGAGCGGCTGGCCGCCTATCTGCGCGAGGCCGTGCGCAGGCTCGCCGCCATCGACGGCGCGGCCTTGCTCCGCGGGCACATCGAGTTCCCCGATCCGGTGGCGTTGGCGCGGCCCGCGCCCGCAGGTGCGCCATGAATCGCAACATGAGCCGCGAAACCCTGCCGCCCGACCAGCAAGCCGCCGTGGAGCGCGCCGGTCGCCATTCACGACGTTCCGGAAACCGGACGGCATGTCGATCTCGTGGCCGATGAAAACACGCGCGCCGCGGTGGCGGAATCGATCGGGCTGCGCGCGCTGCCGCGGCTGGAGGCGAGCTTCGACGTCAGCCGCCATGGCCGCGAAGGCTTGCACGTGGTCGGGCGCGTCTCCGCGACCGTCGGCCAAACCTGCGTGGTGACGCTCGAACCGATCGACAACGAGATCGACGAGGCGGTCGATCTCGTGTTTGAGCCGGCGCCCGAGCGAGGAGGTTCCACACGAAGAAGCGGCGGCAGCAAGGTTGCCGCCGACGATGCACCGGAACCGCTGGTTGGCGGGGTTGTCGATCTCGGCGCGGTCGCGACCGAGTTTCTGGCGCTCGGAATCGACCCATATCCTCGAAAATCCGGCGCGGAATTCACGCGCGCCCGCGACCGGCGATGATTCCCCGCACCCGTTTGCCGCCTTGGCCGCGCTCAAGAAAGGGCAGCGGCGGTTCATGACCACGGAACCGCACTGGCATCGGGCCTCCCCGGCAGGCTATGGTCAATCGGGGTCGGCGCTTCCGGATGACCAGCGGTCCGGCGCGGCGGCCGATGCGCCTTCAAGGTCGTTCATGCCGGATAAGGTTCGTATCGCGCTCGACGCCATGGGGGGCGATTTCGGTCCGTCCGTGGTCGTTCCCGGCGCGCAGATGTCGCTCGACCGGCATCCCGGCATCGAGTTCCTGCTGTTCGGCGACCGCGCCTTGATCGAGCCGCTGCTCGATGCGCGGCCGCAGCTCAAGGCGGCCTCGCGCGTCATCCATACCGACGTCGCGATCGCGATGGACGCCAAGCCGAGCCAGGCGCTGCGCCAGGGGCGCTGGAAGTCCTCGATGTCGATGGCGATCGATGCGGTCAAGCGCGGCGAGGCGGACCTCGCGGTCTCCGCCGGCAATACCGGCGCGCTGATGGCGCTCGCAAAATTCCAGCTCAAGACCATGGCCGGGATCGACCGGCCCGCGATCGCGGCGCGCTGGCCGACCATTCGCGGCGAGTTGATCGTGCTCGATCTCGGCGCCTCGATCGGCGCCGACGCGGCGCATCTCGTCGATCTCGCGGTGATGGGCTCGGCGATGGCGCGCGATGCTGTTCGGGCGCGAGCGCCCGACCGTCGGCCTCCTCAATATCGGGGTCGAGGAGGTGAAGGGCCTCGAGGAGGTGCGCGAGGCCGGGCAGATCCTGCGCGAGCGCAATCTGCCGTTCCTCGACTATGTCGGCTTCGTCGAAGGCGACGACATCGGCCAGGGCGTCGTGGACGTGGTCGTCACCGAAGGCTTCGCCGGCAACATCGCGCTCAAGGCCGCCGAAGGCACGGCGCGCCAGATCGAGCATCTGCTCAAGGCGGCGATGAGCCGGTCGATCTGGTCGAAGCTCGGCTATCTGCTCGCGCGCGGCGCGTTCCGTTCGTTGGCGGCGAGCATGGATCCGCGCAAAGCCAATGGCGGCGTGTTCCTCGGATTGAACGGCATCGTCATCAAGAGCCACGGCGGTACCGATGCCGAAGGCTTCGCCTATGCGGTCGATATCGGCTACGACATGATCCGGCACGATCTGCTGGCGCGGATCGGCGAGACCCTCACGCGCGAGGGTGATGATCAATTGCCGCCCCGTCTCATCGGGGGGAGCCGTTCGTGAGCATGATCCGTTCCGTTGTCCTCGGCTGCGGCAGCTACCTGCCAAGCCGGGTTCTCACCAATACCGAGCTGGCGCAGACGGTCGACACGTCCGACGAGTGGATCGTGCAGCGCACCGGCATTCACGAGCGCCGCATCGCCGCGCCCGGCGAACTGACCTCGGACCTGAGCCTCGCATGCGGCGCGCGCCGCGCTCGCGCATGCCAAGGTCGACGCGCAGGCGATCGACCTGATCGTGCTGGCGACCTCGACGCCCGACCAGACTTTCCCCGCGACGGCGGTCACCGTGCAGGCCGGGCTCGGCATCCACCACGGCGCGGCGTTCGATATCCAGGCGGTGTGCTCGGGCTTCGTCTATGCGCTCGCCACCGCCGACGGGATGCTGCGCTCCGGCATGTTCAAGCGCGCGCTGGTCATCGGCGGGGAGACGTTCTCGCGCATCCTCGACTGGAAGGACCGCACCACCTGCGTGCTGTTCGGCGACGGCGCCGGCGCGGTGGTGCTGGAAGCCCAGGAGCAGCCCGGCACCAACGAGGATCGCGGCATCCTGACCTCCTACCTGCGCTCCGACGGCCGCCACCGCGACAAGCTCTATGTCGACGGCGGCCCGTCCTCGACTCAGACGACGGGCCATCTGCGCATGGATGGCCGCGAGGTCTTCCGCTATGCGGTCGGCGCGATATCGGAGGCGGTCGAGGGCGCGCTCAAGCAATCCGGCTTCACGCTCGGAAGACATCGACTGGTTCGTGCCCCACCAGGCCAACAAGCGGATCATCGACGGCGTCGCCCGCAAGCTCGGCCTTGTCGCCCGAGCAGGTGGTGCTCACGCTCGACCGCCACGGCAACACCTCGGCCGCCTCGATTCCGCTGGCGCTCACCGATGCGGTGGCCGATCGCCGCATCAAGCGCGGCGATCTGGTGATGCTGGAGGCGATGGGCGGCGGGTTCACCTGGGGCGCGACCCTGATCCGGTGGTAGGCGAGCTTCGTAGCCCGGATGAGCGCAGCGAAATCCGGGATCGGTGTTCCCACTGCGAAAGGAGATTCCCGCATTGCGCTTCACTCCATGCGGGCTACGAACCGCACACGCTTCGTCGCGCTCGCGAGTCATCATCACGCAGCAAGCGTAGGGTGGGCAAAGCGAAGCGTGCCCACGTCTTGCTGGCAACGCGGGTCGGCGCCGGACGTGGGCACGGCGCTCCGCACCTTTGCCCACCCTACGAAATCGGCACGCATCATCGTTCTCGCGAGTCATAGGGACCTCCGAGGTTTGCCAATATCCCCTCGCGACCAACGAGGGGAGCGGAGCGCCGACAGGCGCTCGGGTGCAGCGGCACCCTTCGGCGGGCCAGTGACGTAGGCCCGCAGGCGCATAGCGCGCGCCTTGCGTCCCGCGCAAACGCGCTCACGCAGTCCGCGCGCCGGGGACGCTCGCCTCTCGGCGCTCCACCGCGGCGATTTGTTGGCTCCGGGCCCGCCTTGGCGAGACCTCGGGGCGGTGCATATGAGCGGTGCCCTTCGGTCTCGCATTGGTGCATTCTCACGTTCCGCTCGTAGTGGCGGAGGGCGGGTTTCCGGAGCCTCCCGGGTGCTGCTTGCATAGGCAAACGCGCAGGACGCCGCATCCCGCTCTGCCATCGCAATGCCTCGCGAGAGCACCCTGAAGCGAACGGGACGCCGCGACGGTGCCAGAGAAATCAATGCGGTCAAGCCGAGCGTTCGCTCAATTGTTCATAGCCTGATGATAACGACGCGTGTCGTTGACGTCGCGCGCGCACGGAATGCAACAGACGTCGCGCTTTCTGTTGCGGCACGTCTATGAACAGAATTCTGCGTGGTGTGGACAGCGAACGGGCACATTGGTGGGCCGACGGAGCCGAAAGCGAGCCGCCGATCGCACAATTAGGTCCTAGGTGACAGGTCCGTTCTTCTTTGCCAGCGGTTTTGCGATCTCTCGAGCGTGCTCGATGAAGAGCTGCGCCACCGGGTTTATCGTCCGGCGCTTCAAGGTAATGATCCCAACAGGACTGGGCGGCACAGGCACCTTGAGCGGCAAGACCTTGATCGAGAGATGGTTGTCGCCGAAGTGCACCAGGGAGCCCGGTAGGTTCGCCAGGTAGCGGCCATTTGCCGACCAAGGCGGCAGCCACCGGCATGGGAGCGCAGACGGCGCCTCGGCGCGGCATTTCCAAACCGCTCGACCGAAACATCTCCGCTGCAATGAGGGTCGGCGAGGCTGCCTGCGGCCGGAAACACCCAAGGTTCGTGAATGAGGTCGGCAAGCTCGAGCTTGCGGCGGCGCGTCCATCAATTCCTTTTTCCTGCAACAATTACCGTCGACTCGTTGAACAGGACTTCTGCTTTGAGCTCTTCTTCTACAAACGGCGTCAGCTATCCGCTCGAGGATGATGTCCACATTGCGGTCGCGTAGCTCGCGATAGAGTGTGTCGGCGACGACCGACAGCTTGACGTGAATGGTGAGATTCGGGTGGCGGCGATGAAGCGACCTGATGACGGCGGGAAGGAAGCCGGCCGCCATGACGGTCGTTGGTGGCAATGCGCAGTTCGCCGGTCGTGGGGTCGGCCAGGTGGTCGATTTCCTTGACGCTCTGTCTCAACTCGTCGAAGGCGGCCAGGCCGTGCTTCAGCAATGCGGCACCATAGATCGTCGGTTCGGCACCATGACGATCACGGTCCAGGAGAGGCCGCCCCAACTCTCGCTCAAGGTCGGCAATGACCTTCGATATGACCGGCTGGGAGATGGCGAGATGCCGCGCGGCCTTGGCCATGCTGCCCTGCTGCGCTACCGCCTGTAGGATATGGAGATCGCGCAATTTGATGCGGCGACCGATGCGGTCTGACCAGTCCATGCCCGCTCCCGAAGATCGATAGCCGATCAACTATACCGGCATCCGATCTTAGAACTTTGCAAATTTCAGGAAGCCGCCCACGGTCGCCGCGATGAGCAAAACTTGGAGGCCAGGATGAGGATCGGTTCACTTGCAGCAATCATGGCTGTTGGGCTTGCGGCAGTCGCGGCGGATTGCGCCACGGCAGCCGACGTCAGGGTATCGAGCATTCCGTTCAAGGGACCGTTGGACCAGATCGCGCCCCAATTCGAGCGTGCGACGGGTCATAGGCTCGTGGTCAAGATACGCTCCGTCCGAGCCGCTGCGAAAGCAGATCGATGCCGGCGAACCATTCGATGTTGTCTTGATCTTCCCGAACGTGGTCGACGACTTGATCAGGCAGGGCAAAGTCGCCGCCGGCACTCGTGTGGACATCGCGCGCGCAGGGTTGGGGTTGGCCGTCAGGAAGGGAGCGGCCAAGCCCGACATTCGATCGATTGATGGATTCAAGCGCGCGCTGTTGACGTCGAAATCGATTGCCTATGCTGCACAGGGTCCGAGCGGGGTGCACTTGGCAGGCGTGCTGGAGCGTTTGGGCATAGCGCAAGACGTCAGACCGAAGCTCAAGCCGGTGGGCGCGGGCTCCCTCGTCGTTGGTCCGGTCGCGAGCGGCGACGTCGAGATCGGAATTGTCTCGATCCCTTTTATCCTCGCTGAACGCCGGTGCCGAACTCGCAGGGCCGCTTCCGCGCGAGCTGCAGGACTATGTCCAGTATTCGTCTGGCATGGGTCGTGCTGTGCAGGATGCAGATGCCGCGAGAACATTTGTCAGCTATTTCGGCCAACCAGGAGCAGTGGAAATATTGAGGGCCCATGGGCTGGAGGCTATTGGAGCGCGATAGCGCGTGGCCTGGATTGAGCGAAGCGAAATCCAGGCCGATTTGGCAGCTCGAAAATGATTCCCAGGTTTCGCTGCGCTTAACCCGGGACCACGGACCAGGCGCGGTCTGAGTTGCGCCCGGTGGATTGCACTGCGCCAATCCGGCCTACGGCACTCCACACCCGCCTCAAAACCCGCTGCCGGCCGCCGATTCGCCGCATCAAACACGGCGATTTGGTGATGCTTGAGGCTATGGGTGGGGGCTTCACCTGGGAGGCCACCCTTATCCGGTGGTAAGGGGGTAGCCGCACACCTTCCGCGTTGTCCCCGTTGACTTTTCCCGAGGCAAACGAATATCGTTTGATAAAACAGAGGGATATGTTAATCGCCGAAAGCGGGGCAGGCGATGAGCGCAAAGACGATCACACGCGCGGACCTCTGCGAGGCGGTCTACCAAAAGGTGGGACTGTCGCGTACGGAGTCCGCCACACTTGTGGAACTCGTGCTGAAGGAGATCACCGATTGCCTCGAACGAGGCGAGACGGTGAAGCTTTCGTCCTTCGGCTCGTTCGTGGTGCGCAAGAAAGGCCAGCGAATCGGCCGCAATCCCAAGACCGGCAAGGAAGTTCCAATCTCTCCGCGCCGCGTCATGGTGTTCAAGCCGTCCGCCATCCTCAAGCAGCGCATTAACGGCTTGCCCGAAGGTGCGAACGGTAGCGACGAATAGCTTCGGGTCGTCTTAAAGGGGGCAGGGCTGCGGTGGAAAAGGCACCGGACGCATTCCGGACCATCAGCGAAGTGGCCGCCGATCTCGACGTGCCGCAGCACGTGCTTCGGTTTTGGGAAAGCCGTTTCCGCGAAATCAAGCCGATGAAGCGTGGCGGCGGCCGCCGCTACTACCGTCCCGACGACGTCTCGCTTCTGCGCGGCATCCGCCATCTGCTCTACGGCGAGGGCTACACCATCCGCGGCGTGCAGCGCATCATCCGCGAGCAGGGCGTAAAATTCGTGCAAGCGGCCGGCCACCCGGTCGCCCGGCACCAGCAGAACGACGCCGACGAACTGATCGAGGAGGTCGATGCGCCCGAGGCCGTCGCCGAGGCGGAGCGCAGCCGCGGCCTGTTCAGCCTGCTGCCGTCGCTGCTGGGCGACCGCAACGAGCGCGCCGGAGCCGGAGTTTGCCCCTCCGGATATTCGCCCCGAGCCGCCGGCGCCGCCCGTCGCAGCGGCTGGTGCCGCCGGTGCCGGGCGCGACCGGCATTCCCCGCGAGGATCTGCGGCGGCTGCAGGCCGCGTTGCACGAACTGGCCGAATGCCGCAGACTCCTCGACGTGTCGCTCCGCGACGGCGCGTGAGTCGTCGCTCCGCGACGGCGTAGGCGGCGCCGATCCGGGGATTTCTATGCGCCAGCGTCTGACGGTTGCCGCCGCGGTGCTGCTCGTTGCGGCGGCCGGCAGCGATGCGGCGGCGCAATCGGTCGAGGCCTTCTACAAAGGCAATCGCGTCAGCATCAACATCGGCTACACGCCCGGCGGCGTTTACGACATCTATGCGCGCACGGTCGCGCGCCACATCGGCAAGCACATTCCCGGGCGGCCGCGGTCGTCCCGGTGAACATGCCCGGCGCCGGCAGCATGAAGGCGGCGAATTTCATCTACGCGCAGGCGCCCAAGGATGGCACCCAGATCGCCGTGTTCGCGCGCGGCATCGCCATGCAGCCGCTGCTCGACGACACCGGCGTGCAATTCGAAGCCACCAAGCTGAACTGGCTCGGCAGTCCGGCGTCCGAGGTGAGCGTCGTGTTCGCCTGGCACACCAAGCCGTTCCGGACGCTCGCCGATCTCCGCGCGCGCGAAATGGTCGTGCCGGCCACCGGCACCGGCGCCGACAGCGCAATCTTTCCCTATGTGATGAACGGCGTGCTCGGAACCAAGTTCAAGGTCGTCACCGGCTATCCCGGCGCGGCCGAGACCATGCTGTCGATCGAGCGCGGCGAGACCGACGGCAGCGCGGCGACGTCCTGGGGCAACTTCGCCACCGCCAAGGCCGACTGGATCAGGGACAAGAAGGTCAACATCATCCTGCAGCTTGCGCTGAAGAAGCTGCCCTTGCTGGGCGACGTTCCGCTGATCATGGATGCGGCGGCCGACGAGAGCGACCGCAAGGTGCTCGAGCTGATCTTCGTGCGGCAGTCGATGTCCTATCCGTTCGTGACATCGCCCGACGTCCCGGCCGAGCGGCTGCAGGCGCTGCGGCGCGCATTCGATGCGACGATGAGCGATCCCGAGTTCCTGGCCGACGCCAGGCAGCAGAAGCTCGATATCGATCCGGTGAGCGGCGATGAGATCCAGGCGCTGGTGCGCAGCGTCTATGCGAGCCCGCCGGAGGTGATTGCGCGCGCCCGCGCCGCGATCAAGGATGGGATGGGCAAGACGGTCGAGCAGATAGCAGGAACAAGAAACGAGCAAGGAAACGAGAAGGAGACGAAGCCATGAAGGTCACGCCGCTGTCCAAGGCGCTGGGCGCCGAGATCACCGGGCTCGATCTGCGCAAGCCGCTCGACGACGCCACCGTGAAGGCGATCAGGGACGCCTTCGACCAGAACATCTTCGTGGTGTTCCGCGAGCAGGAGCTGTCGGAGGACGATCAGCTCCGCGCCGCCGGCTATTTCGGCAAGGTCCATGTCCGGCGCAAGCCGGTCACGACCCGCGATCCCGGCGGCGCGTTCGACACGCCGTTCATGCTGGTCACCAACATCGTCGAGAACGGCAAGGCCGATCGGCGTGTTCGGCGACGGCGAGATGTGGTTCCACCACGACACCAGCTACTACCCGGAGCCGCACCGCGCGACGCTTGCTCTATTCGATGAAGCTGCCGTCCTGGGGCGGCAACACCTGCTTCTCCAACATGTACAAGGCCTACGAGAACATCCCGCGGCCGCTGCGCGACAAGCTCGAAGGCAAGAAGGTGCTGCAGGTCCACGACTACAAGCGCCGCGAGCGGCTCGACATCGACAAGATCGACCTCAACAGCGTGCGCCATCACGAGCAGCCGATCTTCATCACCCATCCCGCGACCGGCCGGAAGGCGCTCTACATCAGCCGGCTGATGTCGGCGCGGATCGACGGCCTGTCGACGCGACGAGAGCGAGACGGCGCTCGAGCAGCTGTTCGAGATCTCCGAAGACCCGGCGATCGTCTACGAGCACGAATGGAAGCTCGGCGACCTCGTGATCTGGGACAACTGGTGCTCGATCCACGCCCGCAAGGATTTCCCGCGCGACGAGCCGCGGCTGATGCGCCGGCTGACCATCGAAGGGCAGGCGATGCGGTTCTGACGTCGCCTGCGATCGCGTCATGCCCGGCGTGCGGGCATCACGTCTGCCCGACGATCGATCACGGCCTGCGCCTATCACTGCAACGGTCGCTCACTGCGCGAGCATGTCCGCAGCTTCGCCAGGACGGCTCCGGCGCTGCATAGAGCTCGCCGATCAGCCGCTCGACCGCGCCGCCGAGATCGGATTGACGTCGATCTGGATCTTCTTCGCGTCCGCGAGGAATTCCGGGTCCTTGAGCGTCGCCGCAAAGGCGTTGCGCAGCGCCTGCGCGCGGTCGGCGGGGATGTCCGGCGGCGCCGCGAACGGCCAGGCGAATTCCTGCCGGCTGAACACCAGCCGCAGGATCTGCCGCTGATCGTCGGTGGTGGCCTGATCCATGATCAGCGGGACGTCGGGCAGCTCGGCGCTCTTCTGCAGTCCGAGCTGCACCAGGACATTGATCTGCTTGCCGCTGATCCATTCCGGCTTGCTGCTCTTGACGCCGCTCCACGACCAGCCGCAGCGGCCGTCGATCTCGCCGCGCTCCATCGCGATCGACATCTCGGCGCCGCCGGGATAGCCGGTGATGATCTTGATCTTCGCGCCGAACAGGTTCTTCAGCACGGTCGGGAAGACGCCGGTGTCGGCGCCGAATCCGGCCGCGCCGGCGACGAATTCCTTGGTCAGGAAGTCGCTCCAGGTCTTGACCGCGGCGGTGTGCCAGCCGACGCAGACGCTGACCTCGTTGCCGACGCTGCCGAGCCAGGTGAACTTGCGGCCGTCGAACTTCGCGGCGGCGTTGCCCATCAGCGGTTCGAGCGGAATGCTGCGATTGAAGTGGGCGATGGTGGAGCCATCCTTCGGCGCGGCGTTGTAGAGGAAGTTCGCCGCCGTCAGGCTGCCGGCGCCCGGACGGTTCACCGGGACGACGGTCGGATTGCCGGGGATGTGCTTGCCGAGATGGCGGGCGACCGCGCGGCCATAGGTGTCGTAGGCGTTGGCGACCGGAAAGCCGATCAGGAGCTGGACCGGGGTCTTGCGGTAGAACTCCTCGACGCTCTGCGCCTGGGCGGGCAGGAGGCGGCGAGCGCGATAGCAGCCGAGAGCAGTGCCGCGGCGATCAGGCGGCTTTGGTTGTGCGATGCGATCGGCCGGGCGCTCATCGTCAACTCCGAATAGATCATGCCCGGCGAGTATGATCGTATCGCGCCTGGTCGCCTCCGACAAATGGGCATGTCCGCGCGACACATCCGCGCTGCCCATTGTCTGCACATCAGGCATCGTCAATGCTCAGCGCTGTGCAGCAGCTCAGCCGCCCTTGATGCCCGCCTCGCGGATGATGCGGCCGTATTCCTCGTATTGGCTGCGGATGTGCTTGGCGAAATCGTCGAGGCAGGTGCCGACCGGATAGAGCCCGAGCTTGAGCAGGCGCGGCGTCAGCTCCGGCGCCTTGAGCGCGGCCTGGAACCAGGACGCGAGCTGCGCGGCGGCGTCCTTCGGCGTCTTCGCCGGCGCCATCACGCCGAACCAGACCTCGACGTTGTAGCCCTTGTAGCCGAGCTCATCGACCGTCGGCACGTCCGGCAGCGGCGGAATGCGCTTCAATGACGCGGACGCCAGCGCACGGACCGTGCCGGCGTGCAACTGCTCCACGGCTTCCGAATAGTTCGTCAGCACGGCATGCACATGGCCGCCGAGCAGCGCGGTCATCGCCGGAGCGCCGCCGGGATAGGGCACATAGGTGACGTCGATCTTCGACATGGCGCGGAACTGCTCGAAGCCGATGTGCTGCGTGGTCGCGGGACCGACGGTCGCGAACACCAGCGTGCCGGCAGCCGCCTTGGTGCCGGCGACGAAATCGGCGAGCGTCTTGTAGGGCGAGTTCGCGCTTCACGACGAAGACCTGCGGCGAAGCTGAGCAGATAGCAGACCGGCTCGAAGCTCGTGAGCGGATCGTAGTTCACCTTCCGCAGATGCGGATTGATGACGATCGAATTGCCGTTGATGACGAGCGTATTGCCGTCCGGCGCGGCGCGCGCCACCGCCTCATAGGCGATCGAGGCGCCGCCGCCCGGGCGGTTCTCGACGACCACCGTCGGTCCCTGGTTCTTGGCGATGTGCTCGCCGAGCAGCCGCGCCAGGATGTCGGCGCTGCCGCCGGCCGGGAACGGGACGACGATGCGGATCGTGCGCGCCTGCGACCATGCCGCGTGGCCGGCGAGCACAAACAGGCACAGCGCGGCGCATGCCGCGGCGAGACGCTTGAACATGAATCTTCTCCTCCGGCAGAGCCGTTACGTCGGAAGCCTCATCAGCTTGGCAGCGTTGCCGCCGAGAATGGCGATACGCTCGTCGTCGGTGAGGCCGGGCGTGTTGAGGACGTGATCGACCGGCCCTTTGACCCAAGGTACGGCATAGTCCGTTCCGATCACAAGCTGGCTCGCACCGTGTTCGGCGACAAGGTGGCGTAACCCTTCGCCGGTAAATACCAGTGTGTCGAAATAGAGCTGCTTGAGGTATTCGCTGGGCTTCTTTTTCAGGGTCGGGCCTTTGCACTGCTCGGGGAAGACCGAGCAGCCGTGATCCATGCGTGCGGCGTAGGAGGGCAGATAGCCGCCGCCGTGGGCGGCGCAAATCTTCAGGTTCGGGAATTTGTCGAGCGTGCCCTGGAAGATCAGGTGCGCGAGCGCAATGCTGGTTTCGAGCGGGTTGCCGATGACGTTGCCGAGCACGCCCGGGCCTTTCACGCGGTTCGCCGATGCCCATCGTATCCATTCCACCGGTGGTCGGGTGGATGAACACGAGCGCCTGCAGTTCCTCGGCCTTTTTCCAGAACGGATCGAATTTGGATGCCGCAAGCTCCTCGCCGGCAATGGTCGGGGCAACGCCGGCGCCGACGAATCCAAAATCCTTCATGCCGCGTTCGAGCTGCTCGGCGGCGATGTCGGGATATTGCAGGGTGACCGGCGCATAGCCGACGAAGCGGCCGGCGCTGACCTTGCACATCTCGGCAAGCTTTGCGGCCTGAAGGTCGAAGACGCGGCGGGCGAGGTCGCGGTCGGCGCCGTACCAGAAGGCATTGATGCTCAGCGCCTGCACATCGATGCCGTCGGCGTTCATGTCGGCGATGCGTTCGGTGCCGACCGGGAATCCCAAGTCGGCCCTTGAGCTGGCCGAGCACCAGCTTTTCCATCGCGGTGCCTTTGACCAGGTCGAGCACGTCGGGCACGGCGCAGTGCGCGTGCACGTCGACGGTCCGCACCCGGCGGCCGCCCACCGTGACCTCCCGGCGCGCCTGGGCCGTGGCGTGCCGCATCCCGCAGGCGACACAGACCACGCCGGCCGTCGCAGATCGGAGAAAGCCTCGCCGATTCAGCATCGCACGCTCCGCGCGTTTTGTTGTCAACGGATGGCGATCGGCGCAATCGCCGAGCCGGTGCCGCCCTTGATCTTCAACGGCTGCACGATGAAGGCAAACTCGATGCGCATTCGCCGCGGCGAGCTGCTCGAGCACGAGGTTCTCGAGCAGATAGATGCCATGCTGGATCAGCATCATGGAATGGACTGGCAGGCTGTGCGGCGGTTCGGACGGGCGCACCTCGACGCAGCAATTGTCGGCGCCGACCAGCATCGGGTCCTGCGTGATCAGCCATTGCCCGGCCGCGATGCCGATGCCGGCGTTCGCCCTGCCATAGCGCTGATGATCCTTGCCCACGAGCTTCGACCAGCCGGTACGGATGATGACGGCGTCGCCGGGCTGCAAGGTCATTTTCTGGCGTGCCAGCGCCTGCTGCAGGTCTTCCGCCGTGATGTTGTAGGAGGTCGGAAGCAGGTCGACGCCTTTGAGGCCCGCAACATCGATCAGCACGCCGCGGGTCATCAGGCTGCCGACATGTTCGACGCCGAGCTTGGTGAAGCCGCTGCGCGTCCCGATGTCCTTGAGCTTGTGGCAATTGTAGAAGCTGTCGCCCCACATCTGATGCGAGAACGCATCGAACTGGGTGCCGATCTGGCCGAGCTCGGTGATGACGAGCTCTTCGTTGACCTGGCGGCCATTCGGGATCGGCGGCGAGGGCTTGGTGTAGATGTTGAACTGCCGGCCCTCATTGATGAAAGACGTCTTCGGGTCGGGCGTCAGCACCGCGCCGAGCTCGAAGACTTCGCCGGTGCGGATCAGCTTGGCGGCCCGCAGCACGGTTTCGGGCTTCATCCAGTTGCCCGAGCCGCGCTGATCCTCAGCGCCCCAGCGCGACGGACAGCGCTCTGCGTCGGGCGGCATCTGCCAGGATTGGGCGTTGAGGGATTGTGAGGCGGAGACGATCAGAAAAGCGGCGGCAAGCGCCGCCGCGGCGCCGTGAGTTCGCATGATATCCTCCCTGCGGAGCGCTTTTCTGAATTGACGCTTCCGCCCAATGTGACCGGCCCGTTGGGCCGGTCACGAATTTCGGTGACGCTGGCGGAGCCCTATGGCCGGCTGGCCTGGGTCTTGAGCGCCTCGATGTCGGCTTCGCTGCGGGGCGTGATCACGGCCACTTTGCGCGTGCGGTAGTAGGGCACGATGATCTGCATCGGCAGGCCCTCACGTTCCAGCAGCGAGAGATGACGCGACTCGGTGCCGCGATTGGGCAGGTCGAACATCGTCCATTGCGACGTTGCCGGATTGTACTTCGCGACCTTGTCGGTGCTCCACAGGTGCGTCCACACGTTGTGGTTCTTGTCGACGCTGATCTGGTAGGGCTGGTGCGCCTCCGGATTGGGGAACGGCACCAGCGTGACCTGCTTGGTGTTGATATCGACCCGGGCGAGGTTGCCGCCGAACGAGTTGCCGATCCAGACGTGGTTGCCGTTCTTGTCGGCGCCCATCCGCCGCGCGCCCTGCGCCCAGGCGAACGGAGCGTTGAAGTCCGGCGGGATGAAGGTCTCGTACATCGCCACCTGTTGTGGCGTGAGGTTCTCGACCACCGCCTGCTCGGGCGGCAGCTGGAATTCATGCGCCTTGCCGGTCGACATATCGCTGTAGTTGACGAGGTCCTGCGTCATCAGCAGCCACCAGGCATTGCCGGCGCTGTCGGCGGCGAGGCCGTAGACCGTCGCGATGCCGTGCTTGTTCTTGTAGGTCACCGACTTGTACTCGGTGAACCTCTCTTCCTTGATATTGAAGTGCAGCGCGCCGTCCGCCGTGGTGACCCAGATGTTGCCCTTCATGTCGGCATCGATCGTCCCCGACGTTCCCGACATGGTCGTGGGCGGGACATAGATGTCGAGCTTCTCGGTCTTGGGATCGAGCTTGGCGAGGCCGCCATGCCGGCGCTCGACATGGGAGCGGATGTTGAACCACAGGAAGCCGTTCTCGTCGCGGACGATGCCGTGGCTGCCGGCCACGATGCCGCGGCGATCGGGAATGGTGAAATGCTTCACCGCGCCGGTCTTGGCGTCGACCCGGGCATAAGGTGGTGACGCGGCTCGGGCGCGAATAGACGATCCAGATGTTGCCGTCGAGATCGGCGGCCGCGTCATGGACGCCGGCCATGTGGCCGGTCTCGGACGGCGTGCCGAGCATCCAGTCGGTGCCGTCATTGGTCTGGAGGTGATTGTCCTCGGACGGGAAGTCGTATTCCTTGACCACGATGCGCGCCGCTTCGCCGGACGGGCGCGGCTGCAGATTGAACCGCATCGAGCTTTCGCCGGGCCCGCGCGCCCGCGCCAGATAGGCGGCGAGCTCCTTCTGATGGAAGTCGATGTTCGGCGTCATCCGCTTGTCGGGGCGCGGATAGGTGCCGTTGACGTTGACCTGCTTCATCAGGTCCATGATCTTGTACCAGCCCTCCTCATCGAAGCGGTGCTGAAGGACATAGCTCGCGCTGTGGCAGCCGGTGCAGTTCTTGCGCACCTGCGTCTTCATGCGGAAGTCTTCCGGCGTGTCGCCGGGTAGCGCCGCCAGGAATTCGTCGCCGGGAAGCTGGCGGATCCAGGCCTCGCGGTCGGTGATCGGCTTGAGCACGAAATTCTGCTGCCGCGACTGGCCGACCGTCACGTTGTTGCGCGCGGTCTCGAACTGCACCGCCTGCGCCCAGACCCGGTAGTTTCCTTCCGGCAGCGGCGGGAAATAGTAGTTGCCGGACGCGTCGGTGTAGACGCTGGTGGTGATGGTCGCGCCTTCGGCTTTGGCGGAGACGGTGACTCCGCCCAGGCGTTCGCCCGTTGCGGAGGTGATCGCGCCGGAAAGCGGCGCGTCGGCGTGGGCGGGCAGCGAGGTGAGCGGCGCAGCGAGCGCAATGGCGAGCGTGACCAGGCTGACGCTGGCGAGATGGCGTGCGTTTGTCATGGCGTTCTCCCGAATATGATTTTGTTGGTGACGATTACTTGGCGGGCAGGTTTACGACCTGATGCCCGGGCGGCAGCACCGCCAGATAGGCGGCGATGGCCGCGATCTGGTCCGCGTTGAACATGTGTTTGAAGCCGGGCATGCGCGGCGTGCCGTCGGTGACGATCCCGCGCACGATCTCCTGGTTCCCGCCGGCGGTGTCGCGCGACAGCTCCGGGCCGTACATGCCGGAGACCAGCGTCGGCCGCGTGTGGCAGACGCCGCAATGCTGGTCGACCAGCCGCCGGCCGAGCATCTGGGTTTGATTGAGCTCAACGTCCGCTGCCGACGCACCTTGCGCCAGACTGGCCAGCAAGAGCGCCGTAACCGTGACGCTGCCTTTCATGGGCCGCCTCCCTTGATTGGTTTTGCTTTTTTCTTAGAAACGCCGACCAGCTTAGACCGAATTCGGCGCCTCGACAAGGTGGCATCGCATGAATGGCCGAGAACACGTGCTAGTCGGCGGCGATGGCCGCACGAGGTAGGAAATAGGCCGCACGCGTCCGAGAATGTCGGGCGTGTTCCCAGTCGGGCCATCTGGTATAGTGTTCCCATGACAAAACAGCAGGTGAAGGAAATCCTCGATCGGGTGCTGACCTGGCCGGAGGAGGATCAGGAGAAAGTCGCACGTTTCGTGCAACAGGTTGAGCGTTGGCGTAGCGAGGATGACATTACCGAAGAAGAGTGGAAGATCATCGAAGAACGTGCTGCGCGGCGTGACCTAGCGAGTGATGAGGAAGTCGAGCAACTGTTTAGCCGCTACCGCAGTCCATGAAGCTCCGATTTGAACGCGGCGCTCTCGCCGATCTCGACGAGATTTTCTCATACATCGCACGAGACAACAGAGAAGCCGCAGCGCGGCTCGTCGCGCGCATTGAGCAAGTAACGGCGCGGATCGCTGAGACGCCTTACATGGGCGAAGCGACGCGCAAATCGCGCTTTCGGCGGTTCCCGGTCGGTAACTATTTGATCGTGTATGAGGTCGGGGAAGACGAAGTGGTCATCCACTATGTCCGGCATGGGGCACGGCAGCGACCATGGGAAGGGGAGGGGTAGCGAACAGCAATCCCATGAGAAACGTCAATACTTTCATCGGCGCCCCGGTCGAACGGGTCGAGGACCTGCGTTTCCTGCGCGGGCGCGGCCAGTATGTCGACGATCTCGCGCGGCCGGGGCAATGGCACGCCGCAATCGTGCGCAGCCCTGTGGCCCATGGGCGGCTGCGGTCGGTCGATACCGCCGCGGCGTTGGCGATCCCGGGCGTGCAATGCCGTGATCACCGCGCAGGACGTCGGGCGGCCGGTCCCGACCATCCCGTTCCGGCGGCCGAACCCGAGGATCACGCCTTACGCGCAACCGGTGCTGGCCGACGGTGTCGTGCGCTATGTCGGCGAGCCGGTCGCGGTCGTCCTCGCGGACAGCGCCGAGCGCGCCGAGGACGGGGCGCAGGCGGTGGCGCTCGACATCGAGCATCTGCCGACGGTCGCCGACCGCCACGCATCCGGGCGTGGCGAGTGCTGCTGATCGCGGGCAGCGAGAGCAATTGTGCCGCGCTGTTCACCGCCAACGACGGCGACGTCGAGGCGGCGTTCCGCAACGCCGCCTATACCCGCCGCGAGCAGTTCCGCGTGCAGCGGATGACCGCCATGACCATGGAGACGCGCGGCCTGCTGGCGGAGTGGGACGCCGCCGCCGGGCGCCTCACCGTGTCGGGCGCGGCGAAACTGCCGTTCTTCAACCGCCGCGCCATGGCGTCGATGATGAATCTGCCGGAGGAGGCGGTCGACTATGTCGAATACGACGTCGGCGGCGGTTTCGGCGCGCGCGGCGAGTTCTATCCGGAGGATTTCCTGGTCGCGTTCGCCGCCCGCACCTACGGCCGTCCGGTGAAATGGGTCGAGGACCGCCGCGAGCATTTCATGGCGATCGGCCATTCGCGCGAGACCGAATGCGATCTCGAGATCGCGCTCGACCGCGACGGCACGATCATCGGCCTGCGCGGCGATATCTGGATCGACATCGGCGCCTATGTGCGGCCGAACGGCATGACGCCGGTACGCAACGTCGCGCAGTTCACCACGGGGCCGTATCGCGTGCCCAACCTGCATCTGCAGTCGCACGCGATGGTCACCAACAAGACGCCGTCCGGCACCTATCGCGGGCCCGGCCGCTTCGAGGGCTGCTTCTTCATGGAGCGGCTGCATCGACATGGCTGCGAAGGATCTGGGCCTCGACCGGCTCGAGATCCGGCGCGAAATCTCATCGCGCTCGTCGGAGATGCCTTATCCGCTGGCGCTGGTACGGCCGAACGACGGCTTCCCCGACACCGCCTGCGATAGCGGCGACTATGCGAGCACGTTCGATCGCTGCATCGCCGATGCCGGCTGGGCTCGACAAGCTCGAGCTGAACGGCAAGCTCATCGACGGCCGCTATCACGGCCTCGGCGATGGCGTGCTTCATCGAGGGCGGCGGCTCCGGGCCGCGCGAGACCGCGCGCATCGTGATCGAGCGCGACGGCTCGTTCGCGGTCTATGTGGGATCGTCGAGCATCGGGCAGGGCATCGAGACCATGATGGCGCAGATCGCCGCCGACGCGCTCGAAGTGCCGATCGAGCGGGTGACGGTTTACCACGGCTCCACGACCTACCTGCCGGAGGGCTACGGCTCCTACGGCTCGCGCGCCACGGTGATGGGCGGCAGCGCGATCGTGCAGACCGCGAACGCGCTGATCGAGAAGATGCGCGCGGCCGCCGGCGAGCGGCTTGGCGTCGCGCCCGCGGACACGATCACGCTGCACGATGGGACCGCAGACCGCGCCGGACGGCCGCCGGGTGATGCCGGCGGAACTTGCCGGGCTCAGCGTCGACGGCAAGTTCGACAATTCGAAGAGCGACCTACACCTATGGCACCGCTATCGCCCATGTGACGGTGGACCGCGCACCGGCGGCATCGAGGTCGTCGATTACATCGTGGTGGATGACGTCGGCCGCATCGTCAATCCCGAGACCCTGCATGGCCAGGTGATCGGCGCGGCGGTGCAGGGGCTCGGCAGCGCGTTCACCGAGGAGATCGCCTATGACGAGCACGGCCAGCTTCTGGTCGGCTCGCTCGCCGACTACCTGGTGCCGCTCGCGTCCGACTATCCGAACCGTGCGGGCGGTGTCGCTCGAAGAGCATCCGTCGCCGAACAATCCGCTCGGCGCCAAGGGCGCGGGCGAGGGCGGCATCATTCCGGTCGGCGGTGCGCTGTCGAACGCGGTGGCGGCGGCGCTGTCGTCGCTCGGCGTCGAGCCACGCGTCCTGCCGCTGACGCCGTCCCGGATCTGGCAATTGATCCAGGACGCGCCGGGCGCTTGAGCGCGCCACCGGCGGGCGAAAGGTTTCGCGACCTGACGCCGAATGCGCTGCGGGCCAAATTCTCGTGGGGGTTCCACGGAATGGCCGGAGTCATACCAGCTATTTTCCGAAGGGCTGCATAGCAACCCCGATCCGATCGGCCGCGTTGCCGGCTCGGAGCGAAGATCGGGATGGACTGGTTTACGATTGCCTTCTACGTGACGATCGCTGTTGCAGTCGCCAGCATTGTCGGCGGCATTTGGGTTATCTGGCGAAAATAAGGATAAGCGGGTCTGTCGACGTAGACCGTGCTTTGATCACAGCAATTCAAAGACCGCCAACACAAACGCCGCAGTGACGGATGCCGAAAGCACCAAGCTCAGCGGAATGATCCAGGCCAATTCCCAGCGCGAAAAGCCGGTGCCGTTTGAGTTCATGACGATCCACCTCTGGTACACGAAACACTGAACCGGTGGGCTGCTAGGCTCAGGCGAGGGTAACGGCGTCATTCTACAGTTGCGTGACAAGGCAGGTCTATTAGGGAAAACCCTGAGTTCTAGGCCGGGGGAGGTTGAGAACTCTTGGATCGTCGGTCCTCGCGGGACGCGGAGGCACCATCCAAGAGGTCGGGCAAAACGCGCAAGAGCTGGTTCTGATTATCGACTAGCTGGCCCGAGCCGGATGTCGACTTTTGAACCCAAAGCGCACATCGAGGCCCGCTCGCAATATTTTCGCTTTTGACCCCATCCCGGACATGGGCCAGTGGGATTCGCGCATCGGGACTTATGGAATATTGGCCCGTCGTCCCTGCCGGATCAGTTCGCCTTCGCCCCCGAGAACTTGACCACCTTGGCCCACTTCTCGGTTTCGGCGGCGATGTGTGCCCCGAACTCGGCGGGGCTCAAGACAAAGGGTGTCGTGCCGGCATCGGCGAGCCGCGCCCGCACTCCCACATTCTCAAGGCCTGCGTTCACTTCACGGTTGAGCATTGCGATGATTGGGGCCGGCGTACCTCTAGGCGCACCCAGACCGAACCACGCGCTCGCCTCGTAGCCCGGGACGGTGTCGGACGCGACTGGTACATCTGGCAATGCCTCCGACCGAGTGGCGGTAGTGACCGCGAGCGCCCGCAGGCTCCCGGACTTGATGTGCTCGATCGAGTTAGGTACCAGATCGAAAATCACCTGCACTTGACCGGCCAAAAGGTCGGTGATGGCAGCTGCGCCGCCGCGATAGGGGACATGTACAAGATTGATGCCCGTCATCGCCTTGAACAGTTCGCCGGCCATATGATTAGCGGTGCCGGTGCCAGCCGAGCCGACGTTGATCTTGCCCGGATTGGTCTTGGCATAGGCGATAAACTCGGCCAAGTTTTGCACCGGCAGCGCAGGGTTCACCACGATTACGTTCGGGATGCGCACCAGCGCGGCGACCGGCGCAATGTCTCTCAGGAAGTTGAACCGAAGATTTTCGTAGAAAGTTGCATTGATCGCGCTTGCAGTCGGGACCATAAGAAGCGTGTAGCCATCCGGCGGCGATGCAATGACGGACTGGGTCGCGATGTTGCTGCCCGCGCCGGGCTTGTTCTCGATCACGAACGGCTGGCCCAACCGTTCGGAGAGCCACTGCCCCATGATGCGCGCCACAGGGTCGGACGCCCCGCCTGGCACGAAGCCGACCACCCAGCGCACATGCCGGGCCGGATAGGCCTGCGCGACGGCAAGGCGTGAAAAAGCAGGGCCGGCGATGGCGGCCCCGGCAAGACACAGGAATTGACGACGGGCGATCTTCATAGCGCGCCTCCCATCTGATGCGGCGCCCCCCAGGCTCCGCGCGGACAAGGTCAAATTCCAAGTTGAGGTGCTAGCCGAGAAAACCCCATAAGTGTACCTTGAATTTTCCTCTGACCTCATAAAGGGGCCTTTATGACCTCCGTCCCGATGGAATGGGAAAGCCGCCTCGGGCGCCGGCTTCGGGTGCGCGACCTCTATGTCCTCTCGACCGTGGTGAAATCGGGCGGCATTGGCAAGGCGGCACGCCAACTCGCCATGACGCAACCGGCCGTTTCGGCGGCGATCGCCAATCTCGAGCACATGCTCGGCGTGCGCCTGCTCGATCGCAGTCCACGTGGTATCGAGCCGACGATCTATGCGCACGCGATGCTCAAACGCAGCATTGCCGTGTTTGATGAACTCAAACAGAGTGTCAAGGACGTCGAGTCCCTGGCCGATCCGGCGACAGGCGAATTGAGGATCGGATCCCCCGAATTCGATCAACGCCACAGTGCTCCCGCAATTCATCGAACGCTTTTCCACGAGATATCCGCGCGTGGTCGTGCACGTGCACGAGCTGCCTTCTCCCGCACTCAAGAATCCTGGGCTGCGTGATAGAAAATACGATCTTGTTGTCGCGCGTTTAGGCCAGCCGCTTCAGAATGATCGGACAACCGCCGACTTGAACCTGGAATATCTCTTCGACGATCCTTTGATTATCGCCGCGGGTCTGCACAGCCAGTGGGCGCGCCGTCGTACAATCGATCTTGCGGAACTGATTAACGAACCCTGGCTTCTGGCGCATCCCGATTCGTGGAACTACATCTGTGTGGAGGAAGCCTTCCGGGAGGCTGGTCTCAAAATGCCGAACGTGCGCATATTCGGTTTCTCCAAGCACCTTGTGAATCACTTCGTTGCTAACGGACCCTTCCTCACAGCTTATCCAAGCTCGGTCGCACGCTTCTGCGCGCTGAAAGTGCTGCCGGTTAAATTGCCTGTCCGACCATGGACGGTCGCCATCGCCACCCTGAAGAATCGCACCTTAAGTCCTGTAGTTGAGCGCTTCATCGAATGCGCACGCGAGGTCGCAAAGCCATTGGCGGGCAAAGCATCAAATGTCCTTGGCCGCAATTCACGGACCACATAGGTCCGCTGGGGGACCCTCGGCAGACATGTCGGCGTGTCCGTCAGCATGTCTGCCGCTAGATGCTGGTTGCACCCTAAGTTTGCGGCTTGCAAAGGCTGTCCTTTGACTCTTGTGTACGCCGGCTCGAATCCTGATTGTCAATTTGTCGCGCCTTTTCCGGGAACAACTGTTGTTCTTACAAACTGGGTCCAATTGCTGAGTTGATCGTCTAAACTGATTGCCAACCTCGTGGCGTGGACAGCACAGTGGTCCCGCTTCCAGCGGGAACAGGGATCAAGGGACGCGCAAAGATGCGAAATCGTTTTGGGGGCAACGCCTACAAGTTCGGGCTGTTCGGCGCAAATTGTGCCGGTGGTATGACGCTCAGCGCAGCGCCAGAACGTTGGCGCGCCGAATGGGATGAGATCGCGGAAGTGTACCGGCTCGCGGACGAAGCCGGAATTGAATTCATCCTGCCGATCGCCAAATGGCGCGGACTGGGCGGCAAGGCCGACATGTGGGGCCGGTCTTACGAAACATTCACACACAGCGCCGCTGCCGGCGCCATTACACGGCGGATTGGTGTTTTTGTCACCGCGCACGTTCCCATCACAACACCGGCTTTCGCGGCCAAGGCGATTGCCACCATCGATCATGTGACCCATGGCCGCGCAGGGCTCAATATCGTTTGCGGTTGGAATCCGGACGAATTCGATATCCACGGCGCGAAGATCGACTACGCACGGCGGTACGAGCAGGGACTCGAATGGTTCAACATCTATGCCAAGATGTGCGAGGGAGACGCCGCGTTCGATTGGGATGGCGCGTTCTACAAATTGCGCGGGGTTGCAACCGATCCGCTGCCGGTGCAACGGCCACGCCCGCCAGTGATGAGTGCCGGAATTTCGTCCGCCGGCCGCGACTTTGCCGCGCAAGCCGCTGATATTCTTTTCACACAGATCCCCAACAATCTGAACGAGGCGCCGCAACTTATTCGCTCTGTTCAGCAGGCGGCGGCTCAATACGGCCGTTCAACGGACGTCTACACCCAGACCCAAGTGGTTTGTCGGCCGACGCGCAAAGAAGCGGAGGAGTTCTATTACTACTTTGCCGAGGAGCAGGCCGACGAGGAAGCTTTGGCTTACTTCCGACGCCAGAAGCTCAACACAGTTGGCAAGAGTGCGAGCGAATACCCGCATTATCAGCAACAGCCCACGAAGCATTCTGCCGAAGCCGCCGGCAAGCCCTATCCCGGTATCTTTCCGGGGATGTACCCTGTCGTGGGAAATCCCGACGACGTGGTCGAGAAATTGAAGCAGTTGAGCGCGACTGGCCTTGCCGGATCGGCGCTGGTCTTCCTGAACTATCTTTCAGAGATGCCGCTGTTTGTTCAGGAGGTTCTTCCGCGCATGGAACGGGCCGGCTTGCGCCATCCGCAAACGGCAGCGAGCACGGTCCCGGCGATGGCGGGCGTCGAACGATAACGCCAAAATTACAACGGTCACGCTGAAGCGCATGCGTGGACGGGAATGGCAGGCACCCACAAGCAAGGTTGCAACGCAACGATCGCAACGAAGTAAAAGATTTGGAGAGAAGCGCCTATGACCTATGTCCGCCGACAATTCCTGCAGCTCGCCACAGCCTTTGCCGCAGCGCCGGCCATAACGCGCCGCGCCTGGGCGCAGGACTATCCGACGCGGCCGGTGCGCATGATCGTCCCCTTCGCGCCGGGCGGCGCCGCCGATATCGCCGGCCGCGTGATCGGCCAGTGGCTGTCGGATCGACTCGGCCAGCCTTTCATCATCGAGAACCGGCCAGGAGGCGGCACCAATATCGGAACCGAGGCGGTCGCTACCGCGCCGCCCGATGGCTACACCCTGCTGGTGGCCAATGCCGGCAATGCGATCAATGCCACGCTTTACCGCAAGCTCAACTTCAATTTCATCCGCGATCTGGTGCCTGTCGCCGGCGTGGTGCGCGCGCCCCATGTGCTGTTCGTCGCGCCATCATTTCCGCCCAAGACGGTCGCGGAGCTGATCGCCTATGCGAAAGCCAATCCCGGCAAACTCAATTTCGCCTCGGCCGGCACGGGCACGGCGAACCACATCGCCGGCGAGATGTTCAAGATGATGGCCGGGGTCGACATGGTGCACGTGCCCTATCGCGGCGGCGCGCCGGCGATCGCCGACGTCCTGTCCGGCCAGGTGCAAGTGATGTTTTCCGACATCCTGACCATGGCCGCGCAAATGAAAATCGGCAAGATTCGTTCGCTTGCCGTCGCCACCAATGTCCAGCTGCCGACGCTGCCCGACACACCGACCGTCGCCGCCACCGTGCCGGGATTCGATACGAGTTCATGGTGGGGAGTTTGCGCACCGCGCGGCACGCCGAGCGAGATCGTCAACAAGCTCAACGCCGAGATCAACCGCGGCCTCGCCGATCCCAAGATCAAGCAGCGGTTCGACGAGATGGGCGTGCTGATCCTGCGTGGCTCGCCGGAGGACTTCGGCAAGATGATCGCCGACGAAACCGCGAAGTGGGGCAAGGCGGTCAAGTTCGCCAACGTCAGCGAGGATTGATCGGCCGGGCGGCGGCGACCCCCTACGTTGGGCAATCGGTACAGTCCCGCCAGATGAGTGCGGCGCAAACCGCGCTCGATGCGGCGTAAGATTTTTGCTGAGGTCCGCCGCCGTAAACCAGGAATGACCGGCGCGCGATCACGCAATCTTAAACGAAGCGAAAAGGTGGTCCATCACTCTGCGCACTGTTCCAATCGTTGCGGACACCGTGGAACTATATCCATTGAAATCGTCGATGAAGGCTTGGCTGTTATTCATGTTGGGAATGACAAAGCTTTCGATAAGGTATTTCGCATTCACAACTCCAACCGCTTGGTTGGGCAGAAAAGTGAGGCGGGCATCCACATTGCTAAGCGGCTCAACCCTTCGATCAAATTTGTGTTGCCCAAGATAAGCTGCTTCAAGCGTGGCGTAGGTCTTTTCGAAATTGTAGCCATCAGGTGCGCTCGCAAAGGCCGTGATCGTTGCACCATGCGTCATTGCTCGGCTCGTGCCCGCATCGAATTGAGTACAAGCTGCTTGAATGGCGCAGTGCGAGAATAGTCGGTAGTGGAGTTTTTGAATGGGGACGGGCATCCCTTTGCATAAAAGAAAATTCGACCAACCGCCCGAGCCGTCCCAATTCTCGAAACGCATCCCAAGTGATCGTCCGGCGTCAGATGCAAGAAAATCGCTCGCCGTGTGAAAGACCGCGTGACCAAATTCGTCTGGTGTCGTTTTCTTTTTGAAAAGACCGAACATCGTCGGCTCCGCGCTACTGAACAAAAATCTTTCTGGCTATGCACAGTTCCCGTAATTCAGAGCGCATGGTTTCTAGTCAACATACCGAAGGGCGGGAATAGGCGAAGGCGATTACTTCCCTAACCATGCGGATCGCAACGGGGTCCGTCATACCTTGCATCATGGCTTCTGCTTGAGCGCGGGAAATGTTTTGCGTCCGCGCCATCAACGTCGGGGTGGAAACCTCGCTAGCCGCTCGGCAATAGGAGGCCAAGTCCCCGAAGGTTTGTCCAAACGATGGAGCCGCTTCTATCACGGTCGAAATGCAAAGGGCGGCAGCAAAGGTCAGTGCGGTACGCATCAGAGGTATCCCGCCTTTCCCGCGATGTACCACGCGAGCCACGCCAGCACGGCGATGATGATCGCCTTTGTAATGACTAAGGAGCCTATGCCTTTGTTCGGATTCAAAATGTCCAGGCCCCGTTGGAGGCCGGCCTGTGCCCGTTGCTGAAAGTACCAGTCCGAATTCAGCACCGCCTTGAGTGCAGCACCGGCCGACAGGACGATTGCCAGTACGATCGACAGAAGCGCAAGGCCATATAGTCCAGTGAGGTAAAAGATACCTCCGAGGACCGCGAGACCTGTCTCGATCATTCGCGTGCTCTCCCCCCAACGGCCCACAACTCCGAAGCGTGCAGCACCATATTACATCGAACGGTTGCGGGACAACGTCGCGCCTTTCATGTCGCACTGAGTCGCTCCCGTTTTTCCAGATCCCATTGAAATTACTTGTAAAGTTCCGGTAGCCGTTACAACATTAAAATGGCCGCATTGGTTGGCGACCATTGGCTAGGCAGCGACCGTACGCACGTCGCCCGATCGCACCGTTATCTTACCCGGAACCGCCCGATCGCCGTTTCGTCGA
>CAWKMR010000056.1:0-17650 GCA_963850705.1 uncultured Alphaproteobacteria bacterium
GGGGAGGTCGGCAATGTCCAAGTACCGCAGGGTCCTCTATGCGCTGGCGTGCGGTTCGGCGCTATTCGTGATCGCATCGGCGAGCGCGGAGGAGGCCAAGGAACAGCCTAAGCATCCCGGCCTCGCGCTGCTCCGCTCCAAGTGCTTCCAGTGCCACACCGACTCGATGTGGCGTGATGCCCGCCAGGACGCCCGCTGCGTGGGAGGCGCGCTCTACCGCATGGTCGGCCGCGGCGGCATCTGGACCACCGAAGAGATCAAGCTGATGGCGGATTATCTCGGCACCGATTTCGGGCCCAACGCCAAGCCGCCCGAGCCGGCGAAGTAAGCGCTCAGCGATCGCCGCGATCGGAACGATCGCGGACGTTTCAACGAACTCACAGATTCCAAGGGAGACGACATGCGAGAGCTGGTCGTGAAATATCTGAACAAGAAGATGTCGCGCCGCGGATTTCGTCAGCGGCCTGACCAAGGCCGGCATCACCATGACCGCCGCGCAGGGCGTGCTGGCCTCGGTGAGCTCGGTCAGCCTGGCGCAGACCGGCCGCCGCCAGCCGCTGCCGGCGCCGCCGCCGCGCGCGGCCGCCGCCGCACGGCCGGGCAGGCCGGCGCCGGCGTCGTGAAGGCGGTCCAGGGCACCGGCGGCGCGGCCTTCGCCGAGCAGCTCATCGCCTCGGGCGTGAAATACGTGTTCGGCAACTCGGCGAGCGAGGACGCGCCAGTTCTACGAGGCGCTCGTCGATCGCCCGCAGCTCAAATACATCCTCACGCCGCACGAAGGGCCCGGCGCCGCGATGGCGGCCGGCTACATCAAGGCCTCGGGCGAGCCCGCGATCGTGATGCAGGCCGCGGTGGTCGGCATGGCCAATGCCATCGGCCAGATGTTCAACGCCTTCAAGGAGCAGACGCCGCTGGTGGTCTACTCCTACCGCACCGACCAGACCGGCGCGCCGGACGCGACGGCTTCGAGGAGGTCGCCAACCAGGAGCAGATCGTCCAGCCGATCACCAAGTACACCTGGCTGGCGCGCCGCGCCGACATGATCCCGGAGACCGTGCGCCGCGCGTTCAAGGCGTCGTGGACGCCGCCCTACGGCCCGTCCTACATCTCGTGGCACTCGGACTACAACGACGAGCGCGTGCGCACCGAGATCATCGCGCAGGACCAGTTCGATCCGCGCATGCGCGTGCGGCCCAATCCGCAGGAGGTGGAGCGCGCCGCCAAGCTCCTGGTCGAAGCCAAGATGCCGCTGATGATCGTCGGCGACGAGATCTACAAGGCGAAGGCGGTCGCCAAGGCGGTGAAGCTCGCCGAGCTGCTCGGCATGCCGGTGACGCAGGCGCGGCAGATCTACGCCAACTTCCCGGAGGCGCATCCGCTCTGGGTCGGCAACCTGCCGGCCGGCACGCTCGAACTCGATCACCTGGCCGAAGGACTCCGACGTCGTCATCAACGTCGGCAACAAGCTCCAGCACAACAGCCCGGCGCCGATCGTCCCGCGCAGCACGAAGTTCATCGACATGCGGATCGACCACTGGAGCATGGGCAACGTCATGCTCACCGAGGTGCCGCTGGTCGCCGACGTCGGCTACGGCCTCGACGACCTGATCGCCGCGGTCGAGCAGCTGATCACGCCCGCGCTCAAGCAGAAGTTCGCCGAGCGCGCCGACGAGGTGAAGAAGTTCACCACGCAGGCGCGCGCGCTGCGCGCCGGCATCGTCAACAGCCCGGACTGGGACCAGGCGCCGATCATCGCCGACCGCCTGACCTGGGAGGTCGCGCAGTTCGCCGATCCGGACGCCATCATCGTGCACGAGGCCGGCTCGGTCGTCGCTGCACAGCTTCGACTTCAATCCGATCGGCGGGCGCGAGCTGTTCTTCTACTACGGCGCGCATCTCGGCTCCGGCGTCGGCACCGCGGCGGGCGTGAAGCTCGCGCGGCCGAACCAGCAGGTGATCTGCCTGGTCGGCGACGGCTCGTTCATCTTCGGCCCGACCGCGCTGTGGAACATGGCGCGGCTGGAGCTGCCGGTGATCACCGTGGTCTACAACAACCACGCCTATAGCGGGCCGCACAGCCGCGTCGATCAGCACTGGTGCCGAGCGGCCGCATGGTGCAGACCGGGCAGTTCTACCACGACTATCTCGGCAACCCGGACATGGACATGGCGTCGATCGCCAAGGGCTTCGGCGTCGACGGCGAGGTCGTGCAGAATCCGGCGCAGCTGCGCGAGGCGCTCGCCCGCGCCCGCAAGCACACGGTCGAAGGCAAGCCCTACCTGCTCGACGTCCAGGTCGCCCGCAAGGGCATCGGCTGGGCCGAGAAGCCCTGGGTCCCGCCGATCCAGATCGCGGGCCTGCGCACCAGAAGGGTCTGAGATCGGTGACACGCGACGCGTCGTTTCGCATGGCCGGGAAACTTCCCGGCCATGCGCTTTCTTGGGCATGCGCTCCTGCGCATCGCCGTCGTCTGCGCCTCGTGCTCGCGCAGGCGCACGCCGAAGCCGCGCCCACGCCCGAGCAGATCGACCAGGGCCGCGAGGTCTACGAGGACAACTGCGAGACCTGCCACGGCCGCGACATGGTCAGCCCCGGCCTCGTCACCTTCGACCTGCGCAAGTTCCCGAAGGACGACCCCGCGCGCTTCCGCGGCTCGGTGCTCGACGGCAAGGGCACCGCCATGCCCGCGTTCCGCGGCCGCATCAGCGACGAGGAAGTGACCTGCTGTGGGCCTATGTGCGGGGCGGGCCGTAGCGACGGGCTCGAAAATTGCCGTCCGCGCAGACCTAGCATTTTTCTCACATCGCGAGAATTTTTGAATTCGGACTGGACGCGGCGCGCCGTCTTCTGGCTTGTTGCTCTGGAGCATTTCCAGGTGCCATTCCGAGGGACCGGCGCATGAGCGCGTCGATCGAGCGCAAGCCGCGAGGCAGCGGCGACCGCCTGCTGGCGGCGCTGGCGCTGTTCACGATCGAGCGGCCGCAATGGACCGTCGAAGAGGCCGCCGAAGCGCTCGGCGTCTCGGCCACCACCGCCTATCGCTATTTCAAGCAGCTCACCGGCACCGGTCTGATCACCCCGGTCGCGGGCGCCGGCTACACGCTCGGGCCCGCCATCGTCCAGATGGACCGGCAGATCCAGGCCACCGACCCGATGCTGATCGCGGCGCGCGACGGTGATGGTCGATCTCGATCCAGCATGCGGTGGAAGGCTCCACCGTCATGCTCTGCCGCCTGTTCCACGACCGCGTCATGTGCATGCACCAGGTGATGGGGCGCGGCCCGCAGGAGCCGGTGAGCTACGAGCGCGGACGGCTGATGCCGCTCTATCGCGGCGCCACCGCCAAGATCATCCTGGCGCACCTGCCGACGCGCACGCTCAAATCCTTGTTCGCCCATGACGCCGCCGAGATCGCCGCCGCCGGCCTCGGCAAAAATTTCGACGCGTTCCGCAACGCGCTCGCGACGCTGCGCCGCGCCGGCGTCTGCATCACGCATGGCGAGGTCGATCCCGGCCGCACCGGCATCGGGCGCCGATCTTCGACCGCGACGACGCGGTGCTGGGCAGCCTCAGCCTCGCGCTGCCGAGCGCGCGCGCCGACGAGGTGGTGATCGGGCGGCTCGACTCCGCTCACCGCCGCCGGCGCGCGCGAAGTCGAGCGCATCATGTCCAATGGATCGAGCACGAGCCAGCCAAGCCCGGCCCGAGTCAAAATCGCACGCTAATACGCTAACGGAGTCCACAGGGAGGACGCCATGACGTTCCCGACCATCAAGCTCTCGCTCATCCTGTTCGGCCTGTCGGTGATGCTGAAGGTCCAGCGCTGGCGGCATGAGTCGTTCCGCAAGCGGCTGAAGGAGCGCAATTTCACCGCGCAGATCATGGCGCGCGACGAGGAATGCGGCCGCTGGTTCGAGTTCAAGGACGGCAATATCCGCTCCGGCGCCGGCCTGCATCCCGCGCCCGACTGCAAGCTGATGTTCAAGAACGCGGCCATCGGCGCCGGCCTGCTGACGCCGCCGATCAACTGGCTGCGGCAGATCAATGCGCAGAAGGACTTCGTCCTCTCGCGTCGACGGGCCGGAAGACCTCACCAACTGGTTCGCGCAGACCGTGATGATGAGCCAGTCGGCCGGGCTGAAATTCGGCACCCGCATGGAAGACGGCTCCATGCGCTACTGCAACATGACCAATGGCGGGCCGGTCTTCATCTACGTGAAGGACGGCAAGATCATCCGCATGACGCCGATCGACCTCACCGAGGACGACGGCGCGTCGTTCACCATCGAGGCGAGGGGCGTGAAGCTCACGCCGCCGCGCAAGACCACGCTGGCGCCGCACGGACAGAACGCGAAGTCGATCGTCTATTCGCCCGACCGCCTGCTCTATCCGATGAAGCGGGTCGACTTCGATCCGAACGGCGAGCGCAATCCGCAGAACCGCGGCAAGTCCGGCTACGTGCGCATCTCCTGGGAAGAGGCGATCAAGATCGTCACCGACGAGATCAAGCGCCAGAAGCGCGAGCACGGCCCCGGCGCGATCGCGGTGTCGCACGGCTCGCACCACACCTGGGGCAATATCGGCTACTACCTCTCGGCGCTGTTCCGCTTCGCCAACGCGATCGGCATGACGCGCGTGCACCACAATCCCGATAGCTGGGAAGGCTGGTACTGGGGCGCGGTGCATCACTGGGGCTACACGCTGCGCGTCGGCCAGTCGGAGACCTACGGCACGGTCGAGGACTGCCTGCAGAACTGCGACATGATCGTGTCGTGGGCGGCCGATCCGGAATCGACATCAGGCTCCTACGGCGCGCAGGAAGGCACCGTGCGCCGGCAATGGCTGAAGGACCCGAAGCTCGCCATCAAGGTCGTGCACATCGATCCCTACTACAACGCCACGGCGCAGTTCCTGCCCGGCAAGTGGTTCGCGCCGCAGGCCGACCACGTCGGTCGCGATGGCGATGGCGATCGCCTACGTGTGGGTCAAGGAAGGCCTCTATCACAAGGAATATGTCGAGACCCACACGGTCGGCTTCGACAAGTGGAAGGACTATCTGCTCGGCGTCGAGGACGGCATTCCGAAGACGCCCGAGTGGCAGGAGAAGGAAACCGGCGTCCCGGCGAAGGACGTGCGCGCGCTCGCGCGCGAGTGGGGCAAGAAAGCGCGTCTACCTCGCGCCCGGCGGCTGGGGCAACGGCCACGGCGGCGCCTGCCGCAACCAGACCGGCATCCAGTGGGCGCGCGTGATGGTGTGCCTCTCGGCGATGCAGGGGCTCGGCAAGCCCGGCTGCAACATGGGCAATCTGCAATGGGGCTGCCCGCTCGACTTCAATTTCTATTTCCCCGGCTACTCCGAAGGCGGCATGTCGGGCGATCTCGAAAACACGGCGATGCCGGTCGAGCTCTATCAGCGCATGCCGCAGCTTCCGACCATGAACTCCAACGCGCAGACGATCCCGCGCATCTGGATGCCGGAAGCGATCACCGAAGGCAAAGCGGAAGGCTATCGCTGGGTCGGCAAGTCGATCGAGCACCAGTTCGGCAAGTTCATGTATCCGTCGGCCGGCCATTCGCCGGTGCACATGCTCTACAAATACGGCGGCTCGATCCTCTCGACGATGAACAACACCAATCGCTGGGTGAAGATGTATCAGTCGTCGAACCTCGAATTCATCGTCAACCAGTCGATCTGGTTCGAGGGCGAGGCGAAGTTCGCCGACGTCATCCTGCCGGCCTGCACCAATTTCGAGCGCACCGACATCTCGGAATGGGCGGGCCTCGGCGGCTACGGCCACCACGGCCAGCAGCAGCTCAATCACCGCGTCATCGTGTTCCAGGCGCCGGCGATCGAGCCGCAGGGCGAATCGAAGTCCGACTTCTGGATCTTCAACGAGATGCTGCAAGCCGCTCGGCCTCGCCAACTACTTCTCGGAAGGCTGCAACGAGCTCGACTGGGTCTACCGCATCTATCTCGCCTCCGACCTGCCGAAGGTGATCTCGTTCAAGGAAGCTCCTGAAGCGCGGCTACTACGTCGTGCCGGCCGAGAAGGAGAAGCTGCGCGCGCCGGTGTCGTTCCGCTGGTTCTGGGAGAACCGCAAGAAGGACGTGCCGGAGGCGCAGCCGCTGCCGTCGGACTACACCGAGGAATATCTGCGCGGCCTGCAGACGCAGTCCGGCAAGCTCGAATTCGAGTGCAACAGCCTCAAGCGCGTCAACGATCCGGAGCGTCCGCCGATCGTCAAATACGAGCCGGCGGCGGAGGGAACGCACTCACCGGACTTCGAGCGCTATCCGCTGCAGATGCTGACGCCGCACTCCAAGTACTCGTTCCACACCCAGGGCGACGGCAAGGATTCGTTCCTGCTCAACATCGAAGACCACCGGGTGAAGGTCGAGGGCTACTACTACTGGATCATGCGGCTGAACGCCGAGGATGCGGCGGCGCGCGGCATCAAGAAGCACGACCTGGTCAAGGTCTACAACGATCGCGGCGCGGTGATCTGCGCGGCGCTGCCGACGCAGCGGCTGCCGCGCGGCGTCTGCCACGGCTACGAGTCGTCGGCCGTCTACGACCCGATGGGCGAGCCCGGAAAGTCGGTCGACCGCGGCGGCTGTCTCAACCTTTTGACGCCGCACAAGTCGCAGACCAAGTCGACGCACGCGCTCGCCGGCGCCAATGCGCTGGTGCAGGTCGAGCTGTGGGACCGCCGCACCGAGCACATGTCGGAGACCTTTGCGGCGATGGAGAAGGACAGCAGATCGAGCGCACGCCAAGGCGCAACTGGTCCGGCGAAGTAACCGCCGTCATCCACGGGCCGCGCAGCAGCCTGGTGATCCCGCGCTCGAAGTGCTGCGCGGGCACCCGGGTGACGCAAGGTTGGAGCTACCATGAAAAAATGGAACATGATCATCGACGTCGCCGAGTGCACCAACTGCAACCTGTGCACGCTCGCGACCATGGACGAATATGTCGGCAACGACTGGCCCGGCTATTCGAAGCCGATGCCGAAGCACGGCCACAAGTGGATCAACATCCTGCAGAAGGAACGCGGGCAGGTAACGGCCAATCGCCGATGATCGACATCGCCTACGTTCCGACCATGTGCAACCAGTGCGACAACGCGCCCTGCGTCGCCAAGGGCGGCGGCGCCGTCACCAAGCGCGCCGACGGCATCGTGGTGATCGACCCGGAGAAGGCGAAGGGCCGCAAGGACCTCGTCGACGCCTGTCCCTACGGCCATATCTGGTGGAACGAGGAGCATCAGGTGCCGCAGGCGTTCAACTTCGACGCCCATCTCATCGACCAGGGCTGGCAGCAGACGCGCGGCCATCAGTCGTGCCCGACCGGCGCGATGCGCGCGATCTACGTCGAAGACGAGGAGATGGCGCGCACGGCCAAGGACGAAGGCCTCGAGGTGATGCGGCCCGAGCTCGACACCAAGCCGCGCGTCTATTACCGCAATCTCTGGCGCTACTCGAAATGCTTCATCGGCGGCTCGGTGTCGGCGGAAGCGAACGGCGTCGTCGACTGCGTCGAGGGCGCGACCGTGCGGCTCATCCGCAACGGCCAGCCGGTCGCCGAGAGTCGCCAGCGACAACTACGGCGACTTCAAATTCGACAGGCTCGACGAGAATTCCGGCGCCTATGTCGTCGAGATCGAGGCCGCGGGCCACAAGAAGAAGACGGTCGAGGCGAAGCTCGGCGTCAGCATCAATCTCGGCGAGATCAAGCGGCTGAAGGAGCGCAATTTCACCGCGCAGATCATGGCGCGCGACGAGGAGATGCGGGCGCTGGTTCGAGTTCAAGGACGGCAACATCCGCTCCGGCTGCGGGCCTGCATCCCGCGCCCGACTGCAAGCTGATGTTCAAGAACGCCGCCATCGGCGCCGAGCTGCTGACGCCGCCGATCAACTGGCTGCGCCAGATCAATGCGCAGAAGGACTTCGTGCTCACCGTCGACGGGCCGGAGGACCTGACCAACTGGTTCGCGCAGACCGTGATGATGGGCCAGTCCGCCGGCCTGAAGATCGGCACGCCGCATGGCCGACGGCTCCATGCGCTATTGCAACATGACCAACGGCGGGCCGGTCTTCATCTACGTCAAGGACGGCAAGATCATCCGCATGACGCCGATCGACCTCACCGAGGACGACGGCGCGTCGTTCACCATCGAGGCGCGAGGGCGTGAAGCTCACGCCGCCGCGCAAGACCACGCTGGCGCCGCACGGGCAGAACGCCAAGTCGATCGTCTATTCGCCCGACCGCCTGCTCTATCCGATGAAGCGGGTCGACTTCGATCCGAACGGCGAGCGCAATCCGCAGAACCGCGGCAAGTCCGGCTACGTGCGCATCTCCTGGGAAGAGGCGATCAAGATCGTCACCGACGAGATCAAGCGCCAGAAGCCGACCTACGGTCCCGGCTGCATCGCGGTCTCGCACGGCTCGCACCACACCTGGGGCAATGTCGGCTACTACCTCTCGGCGCTGTTCCGCTTCGCCAACGCGATCGGCATGACGCGCGTGCACCACAATCCCGATCGCTGGGAAGGCTGGTACTGGGGCGCGGTGCATCACTGGGGCTACACGCTGCGCGTCGGCCAGTCGGAGACCTACGGCACGGTCGAGGACTGCCTGCAGAACTGCGACATGATCGTGTCGTGGGCGGCCGACCCGGAATCGACGTCAGGCTCCTACGGCGCGCAGGAAGGCACCGTGCGCCGGCAATGGCTGAAGGATCCGAAGCTCGGCATCAAGGTCGTGCACGTCGATCCCTACTACAACGCCACCGCGCAGTTCCTGCCCGGCAAGTGGTTCGCGCCGCGGCCGACCACCTCGGTCGCGATGGCGATGGCGATCGCCTACGTGTGGATCAAGGAAGGCCTCTATCACAAGGAATACGTCGAGACCCACACCGTCGGCTTCGACAAGTGGAAGGCCTATCTGCGTCGGCGACGAGGACGGCATCCCGAAGACGCCCGAGTGGCAGGAGAAGGAAACCGGCGTTCCGGCGAAGGACGTGCGCGCGCTCGCGCGCGAGTGGGGCAGGAAGCGCGTCTATCTCGCGCCCGGCGGCTGGGGCAACGGCCACGGCGGCGCCTGCCGCAACCAGACCGGCATCCAGTGGGCGCGCGTGATGGTGTGCCTCTCGGCGATGCAGGGGCTCGGCAAGCCCGGCTGCAACATGGGCAATCTGCAATGGGGCTGCCCGCTCGACTTCAATTTCTATTTCCCCGGCTATTCCGAAGGCGGCATGTCGGGCGATCTCGAGAACACGGCGATGCCGGTCGAGCTCTACCAGCGCATGCCGCAGCTTCCGACCATGAACTCCAACGCGCAGACCATCCCGCGCATCTGGATGCCGGAGGCGATCACCGAAGGCAAGGCGGAAGGCTATCGCTGGGTCGGCAAGTCGATCGAGCACCAGTTCGGGAAGTTCGGCTATCCGGCGCCGGGCATCTCGCCGGTGCACATGCTCTACAAGTACGGCGGCTCGATCCTCTCGACGATGAACAACACCAATCGCTGGGTGAAGATGTATCAGTCGTCGAACCTGGAATTCGTCGTCAACCAGTCGATCTGGTTCGAGGGCGAGGCGAAGTTCGCCGACGTGATCCTGCCGGCCTGCACCAACTTCGAGCGCACCGACATCTCGGAATGGGCGGGCCTCGGCGGCTACGGCCACCACGGCCAGCAGCAGCTCAACCACCGCGTCATCGTGTTCCAGGCGCCGGCGATCGAGCCGCTGGGCGAATCGAAGTCCGACTTCTGGATCTTCAACGAGCTGCTGCAAGCCGCTCGGCCTCGCCAACTACTTCTCGGAAGGCTGCAACGAGCTCGACTGGGTCTAGCGCATCTATCTCGCCTCCGACCTGCCGAAGGTGATCTCGTTCAGAAGCTCCTCAAGCGCGGCTACTACGTGGTGCCGGCCGAGAAGGAGAAGCTGCGCGCGCCGGTGTCGTTCCGCTGGTTCTGGGAGAACCGCAAGAAGGACGTGCCGGAGGCGCAGCCGCTGCCGTCGGACTACACCGAGGAATATCTGCGCGGCCTGCAGACGCAGTCCGGCAAGCTCGAATTCGAGTGCAACAGCCTCAAGCGCGTCAACGATCCGGAGCGTCCGCCGATCGTCAAATACGAGCCGGCGGCGGACGGGATCGCACTCGCCGGACTTCGAGCGCTATCCGCTGCAGATGCTCACGCCGCACTCCAAGTACTAGCTTCCACACCCAGGGCGACGGCAAGGATTCGTTCCTGCTCAACATCGAAGACCACCGGGTCAACGTCGAGGGCTACTACTACTGGATCATGCGGCTGAACGCGGAGGATGCGGCGGCGCGCGGCATCAAGAAGCACGACCTCGTCAAGGTCTATCAACGACCGCGGCGCGGTGATCTGCGCGGCGCTGCCGACGCAGCGGCTGCCGCGCGGCGTCTGCCACGGCTACGAGTCGTCGGCCGTCTACGATCCGATGGGCGAGCCCGGCAAGTCGGTCGACCGCGGCGGCTGCCTCAACCTGCTGACGCCGCACAAGTCGCAGACCAAGTCGACGCATGCGCTCGCCGGCGCCAATGCGCTGGTGCAGGTCGAGGTGTGGGACCGCCGCACCGAGCACATGTCGGAGACCTTCGCCGCGATGGAGAAGGACGCCGAGATCAAGCGCACGCTGCAAGGAAGCCAACTGGTGCCGGCGAAGTGACGAGCATCACCGATGCCGCGAAGCGACCATGCCGAAGCGGCTCGCTGGTCGATCCGCGCCGAAGGATGAAGTCGAGAGCGTACCGATGAAAAAATGGAACATGATCATCGACGTCGCCGAGTGCACCAACTGCAATCTGTGCACGCTCGCGACCATGGACGAATATGTCGGCAACGACTGGCCGGGCTATTCGAAGCCGATGCCGAAGCACGGCCACAAGTGGATCAACATCCTGCAGAAGGAGCGCGGGCAGGTACCGGCCAATCGCCGATGATCGACATCGCCTACGTGCCGACCATGTGCAACCAGTGCGACGACGCGCCCTGCGTCGCCAAGGGCGGCGGCGCCGTCAAGAAGCGCGACGACGGCATCGTGCTGATCGATCCGGAGAAGGCGAAGGGCCGCAAGGACCTCGTCGACGCCTGTCCCTACGGCCACATCTGGTGGAACGAGGAGCACCAGGTGCCGCAGGCGTTCAACTTCGACGCCCATCTGATCGACCAGGGCTGGCAGCAGACGCGCGGCCATCAGTCGTGCCCGACCGGCGCGATGCGCGCGATCTAGGTCGAGGACGAGGAGATGGCGCGCATGGCGCGCGACGAAGGCCTCGAGGTGATGCGGCCCGAGCTCGGCACCAAGCCGCGCGTCTACTACCGCAACCTCTGGCGCTATTCGAAATGCTTCATCGGCGGCTCGGTGTCGGCGGAGGCGAACGGCGTCGTCGACTGCGTCGAGGGCGCGACGGTGCGGCTGCTCGCGCAACGGCCAGCTGGTCGCGGAGGCGACCAGCGACAACTACGGCGACTTCAAGTTCGACAAGCTCGACGAGAATTCCGGCGCCTATGTCGTCGAGATCGAGGCCCAGGGCCACAGGAAGAAGACGGTCGAGACCAAGCTCGGCGTAAGCGTCAATCTCGGCGAGATACAGGCCTGTACAGTTCTGTTCTGGCATGCTCGCGTTACTCAGTCTATGGCCGGGCTTGTCCCGGCGCATCCACGTCTTGGATACTCGGATCACAGAAAGACGTGGATGCCCGGCACAATGGCCGGAGCTGATGACCAAGCTCGGGGTTGCGCTCTATGATCGATCCATCACAGTCTCTCATCTTCCCCGCGCTCGGCCCGATCTACCAAGTCCCTCGCGCCGTGGGCGGAAGCGGCGTTGCGCGCGCGGTCGTCGGGCTCTGGCTCGTCCCGCATGGGCTGCGCAACACCTTCGGATTCTTTCCCACCACCGGCGTGCGCTCGCACAATCTCACCGAGCTCGCGGCGCAGCTCGACCACGACGGCTACCGGCCCGGCAAGCTGTGGGCGCCGGCGATCTCGATCACGCAGTTCGTCGGCGGGCCGCTGCTGGCGCTCGGCCTGTTCACGCGGCCGGCGGCGTTCGCGATCCTGCTGTTCCTGCTGGTCACCAATGTCGAGCGCTGGCGCGTCGGAAAATACTTCTGGAATCAGCTCGGCCTCGAATACACCCTGATGTGGACGGTCGCGACGTTCTACTTCCTGGTGCACGGCGGCGGCCGCATCTCGCTCGACCATCTCATCGGCCGCGCGTTTTAGGATTTTGACGACATGTCGAATGGCAGCGAACCGCTCAGCGGCTCAACCTCAGCAAGCCGCACCGCAGAAGACGTGGGGCTATTTCGCGACCTTCGGCTGGGCGCTGCTGGCGCATGTGGTTGCCTCGATCCTGACGATTGGCGCCTTGTATCTCTGGGATCCGGCGACGATTCCCGCCGATCTCGATTTCAGCGCCCTGATGAAGGATGCGCACTACGTCAGCCTCACGACCGTCGTTGCAAACATTATCCAGGTCGGCGTGCTGATTTTGGCGGTTTGGATCGCCCGCTGGGCGGCCCAAGACTATCTGGCGCTGCACTGGCCACCGCGCCAAGAGGTCGGCATTGCCCTCGTCTCGCTGGTTGTCCTGCTGCCGCTGCTCGACGGAATGGCCTATGGGGTGGGTCAGCCGATCATCCCGTCTTTTGTCATCGACCTCTATCGCAGCGCCCAGTCGTCGGGATCAATGCCGCTGCTGTGGTTTGCCATCGTGGTGGCGGCCCCGGTCGCTGAGGAAATCATCTTCCGCGGGTTCATCTTCCGCGGCTGGGTCCAGCCCTCGCAGCGGCCGATGCTCGGCATCCTCATGGTGTCCGTGCTCTTCGCGATCATCCACATCCAGTACAACTGGTTCGGCATCTTGCAGGTGTTCCTGATCGGCCTGCTGCTGACCTGGACCCGCTGGCGCAGCGGTTCGACGCTGCTGACGATGGTCATGCACGTCATCGCCAATTTCTATGCGATGATGCAGGTCGTCATATTCATCGATTGGTTCTCTTGACGCCTGGAGCGTAATTGGTTTGAAACGGGTCGCAATCACGTCCAGCTTTAGTTGAGCATGATCTTCTTCCGAAAACCGGTACCCACGCCGGATCAAGTCCGGGGCAGGCTTTTTCGGGATCATGCCTTAGCGTGGCGGGCCCGACCGCGGCGCACCATGCTGCTCCAAGAGCGCGCTGCCGTAGTCCACGGCCGCCGTCTCCCAATTGACGCCGCGATGCGCGACCGCGCCGAGGAGATTGCGGTATTGCCGCTGCATGGCGCCCTTCAGGTAGAGCGCGCTGCCGCCGGCCGCATTGAACAGCCGCGTGCCGGCCTTGAGCGAAAGCTGGCACGCAAAGGCGATGTTGCGCCTGCCCGTCAGGCGCTCGGCGCTGCTCTCCGTTCCGCCCTCCTCGAGCTTGCGCATGCCACCGCGCACGATGGTCTGATAGAGCGCATGCGCGGCATCGATCTCGGCCGCGGAGCGCGCGGCAAGGATCTGCATTCCTTGCTGTGCGCCGATTGCGACGCCGCGCGAGGTGCGCGGGCCGGTGTAGGCCAGCCATTCCGCCAGCACGCCGCGTGCCATGCCGACCGCCAGCGCCGAGAATCCCGCCGCGGCCGTGCCGCCGAAACGCGGCGCACGATACACCGCCGCCTTGTTGATCGATGTGCCCGGACCGGTTCCGGAACGGGACTGGCGGCCGTCGAGGAAACGATGTGATGGAATGAACTTGTCGGTGACGACGAAGGTCTTCGACCCGGTGCCTTCCAGCGCCATCGTCTCCCAGTCGTCGATGACCTCAGTATCGCTTTTCGGAACAAGGAAGAAGTGCGGCCCGTCCAAACCGTCCTTCTCCACGATCATCCCACCGCAGATCCGCCAGTCGGCGTAGTCGACGCCGCTTGAGAAGCCGTGCCGTCCGGAGAACAGGAATCCGCCCTCGACGCGCGTCGCCCGACCGCTCGGATCGAATGACGCCGAGGTGATGGTGCTGTGGTTCTTGCCCCAGACCTCCTCCTGCGCCTGCGCCGGGAAGGTCGCAACCAGCACGGTGTGATCGGCGAAGATGTGCTGCAGCCAGGCCTGCGAGCCGTCCGCAGCGGCGAGCAGTTCAGCGATATCGCACAGCACGTCCCAGCCGAGCTCGTAGCCGCCATAGCGCGCCGGCTGGCTCATGCGCAGAAGTCCGGCACGCTCAAAATCCGCGATGGTTTCCTCGGGAACGCGGCGCTGGTCCTCGCAACGCTGCGCGCGCTCCTGAAGGATCGGCACCAGCGCACGGGCGCGCGTCATCAGCTCGTCCGGCGTCGGATGCCGCCCGAGCGGCACGACATTTGAATCGGTCGTATCCATGGAATCGTTTCCGGCCCTGTGTGGCGATCCTACCAATCTCCGCCGTGCACCGCCATGTTGCAACACGACGCCTACGGAACGACGATGAGCCAACAATGAATCACCGCTCTAATCCCTGAGAACCACCTTCGCGGCCTCCACGATGTCCGGCGGAATGGCGTAGATGTCGTCGACCACCTTGCGCGCGGCATCGCCGACGATCGGTGAGAGCGGCAGGCGAAGCTTCTGCGTTTCCGCGATGAACGCGGGATCGGTCATGGTCGCGGCGAAGGCCTCGCGCAGGATGCGCACGCGCTCGGCCGGCACCGCGGCCGACGCCATGAACGGCCGCCCGAGCTGGTTCGACGCCAGCAGCAATTGCATGATCTGCCGCGCGCGTTCGTCCGGCGCGATGTCGATGCTGAACGGGACGTTCGGCGGCATGTCGGGCGCCGTCGCCGGCGACGACCGGATCACCGCAACAATCTTCTTCTCGTTGATCCACTCGACCGGAATGCTGCTCCAGGCGCCACAATCGCCGTCGAGCTCGCCGCGCTCGATCGCGATGCGCTGCTCCGCGCTGCCGGGATAGCCGCCGACCTGCTGCAGCTTGACCCCGAAAATGTTCTTCAAGATACGCTGGTTGAGGTCGCTGGAGCTGCCGGCGCCGGTCGAGCCGTAATGCACCTTCGGCCGGGCCTTGAGCTCCGCCAGCGTCTTCACGCCGAGCCCATGCCAGACATAGCAGACGGTCAGGTCCTGGCTGATGCTGCCGATCCAGTTATATTTGCGGAAATCGATCTTGATCTTGTCCGGCGAGAGCCGCGCCTCGCCGATGGCGCCGAAATTGAAGGTGTTGAGGGCGGTGCCGTCCTTCGCCGCCGTATTGTCGAGGTAGTGCACCGCATTCAGGCTGCCCGCGCCTGGCATATTCTGCACCACGATGGTGGGATTGCCGGGAATGTGACGGCCCATGTGCCGCGCCAGCACACGCGCATTGATGTCGTAGCCGCCGCCCGGCGAGAAGCCGGTCAGGATGTTGATGGTCTTGCCCTTGTAGAAATCCTGCGCGGTTGCCGGCGCTGCCGCCGTGAGCATACCAACGATGCCGATCAGCACGGCGCGACGCTTGCTCATGGACCGATTTCCTCCTTAACTGGCGTGGATTTTTGATCACGCTTCTGCTGCGATCTTAGCGGCTGTCGCGCCGCGATGGTAGCAACCCTCAGAAGGCACCGGAATGAAAGTCGTTTGCGTCGGAGCAGATCCTGCTGCGCTCTATCTCGGCATCCTGCTCAAGCGGAAGGATGGATCCCACAGCGTCCGTTTTGTCGAGACTGGCGGCGACACAACGCCACTCCCCTCTTCGATCGTCTGCAATCCGCTCAAGCGGCGGCTAAAGCTCGCCGATGCCGAGGTGATCGCCGCGGCCAATAAGGAGGTCGCCAGCTTCGATCGCGTCGACGTCGACACCGGCGATCGCCGGTTCGAGACCGGGGGGCTCGCTTATGCGTGCGTCCGCACCGCGGGGCTGGCCGATGCACTTAAGCGCATTGCAGCGAAGGCCGGCTGCGAGTTCGGGCGCTCCACGCCGGATGCGATTCCCGGAGAGACCAGCGCCGCGGACCTGATCGTCGCCGCCAATGAATCCGCGGGCGCGCTTGTGGGGCTTCCCCCAGCCGAAACGACACCCGGCGCCAACCTCTTTCTCGCTTTCGAATCGGCGAAGGCCCACGACGCCTTGCATTACAGCTTTCGCGCAACGCCCGGCGGCCCGATGCATGTCCTCGCGCGGCCGCACGCCGGCGGCTCGACCGTGATCGTGGAAGCGCCGGCGAACGTCATCAAGGCGAATGGCCTCGACCAGGCATCGGCCGATGCCGTGCTGCAGTTCTGCCGCAAGTATTTTGCCGACGCGTTCGACGGCGTGTCGTCGTCCGCAACCGGCAAGTGGCAACCCTTCGTCACCGTCCGGCGCCGAAGCTGGTATGCCGGCAAAACCGTCGCGCTCGGCCGCGCCGCCTACACCTCGCATTTCTCGGTCGGCCTCGATATCCGGTCTGGCCTGGAGGACGCGGAGGCGCTCGCCGACAGCTGCTCGGCACGCATTCGTCGGTCGAGGAGGCGCTGAAGGCCTTCGATGCCGCGCGCCGTCCCAAGGCCGAGAGCCTCCAGCGCGCCTCGACCGCCAGTCAGCAATGGTTCGAGCATGTCGATCTGCACATCAAGATGCCGTTCGAGCAGTTCGTGTTCTCGTTGCTGACCGCGAGCATGCGCATCACCTATGCGCGCATCGAGAAGGCCGCGCCGGAGCTGGTGCGCAGCGTTGACGCGATCGTCGCGCCGCAAGCCGATGGCAGCAGCAACCGGCCGCCGCCGCCGATGTTCGCGCCGATCACCTTGCGCGGCGTCACCATCCCCAACCGCGTCGTGGTGTCGCCGATGTGCATGTATTCGGCGAAGGACGGCACCGTGAACGATTGGCACGTCGTGCATCTCGGCAGCCGTGCGGTCGGCGGCGCCGGTCTTGTGATCACCGAGATGACCGACGTGATGGCGGAAGGCCGCATCAGCCTGCATTGCGCCGGGATGTATGCGCCGGAGCATGTCGGCGCTGGCGTCGCGTCACCGATTTCATCCATGGGCACAGTGCCTCCAAGGTCGCGGTGCAGCTTGCCCATGCCGGCCGCAAGGGATCGCTGACGCGCTCCTGGGAAGGCCACAAAACCTCGGCGAGACGGCGAACTGGGAAATCCTCGCGCCCTCGGCCATCCCGTTCATGGAGGGGCGGCAGACGCCGCGCGCCATGAACCGCGCCGACATGGACACGGTACGCGACGCTTTCGCGCGCGCGGCCGAGATGTCGGACGCGGCCGGCTTCGACATGATCGAGCTGCACTTCGCGCACGGCTACCTGATCTCGTCGTTCATCTCGCCCGCTGCAAACAAGCGCACCGACGAATACGGCGGCCCGCTCGAGAATCGCATGCGGTTCCCGCTGGAGGTTTTCAAGGCCGTGCGCGCCGCCTGGCCCAAGGACAAGCCGATCAGCACGCGCATCTCGTCGGTCGACTGGGTCGAGGGCGGCACCACGATCGAGGACGCGTTGCAGATCGCGCGCATGCTGCACGACGCAGGCAACGACATTCTCGCCGTGTCGTCGGGCGGCGTCGTGAGCGCACAGCCGCCGGTCGACGGCCGCACCTATCAGGCGAGCTTGAGCGACCGCATCCGCAACACGCTCGACATCCCGACCATGTCGGTCGGCGGCATCGTCAGCCACGGCGACAT
>CAWKMR010000057.1:0-8417 GCA_963850705.1 uncultured Alphaproteobacteria bacterium
CCCACGGCGCGCTGAACTTGCGTGACCCTTGGGCCGACCAGCCTGAAATGTCCAACACTTGAAACGAGAGCGCTGAATGTCGCGATGCAGGTTCGAATCCTGCCCCTGGATCCAAGTGCACGCAGGCCGCGCATACTTGCCTGCGATGATCCAACTGATTTCCTGTGGCGGTGACCGGAATTGGCTACGGCCGCGATTGCAAATCGCGCATATGCGGGTTCGAGTCCCGCCCGCCACTCCATTCATCACATGCGATTTAAAAGACCTGGGGACAGCACAAGGGTGCAGATGATCCTTGCAAGATCGTCGTGGCCGGAGCGTTACCGGCTGTCTCCACCAATTTTCAATGCCCTCGTCGCTTGTAGATTGGGTTAGCGCGGCCCAATCTGCGATTGCGCCAATGCTTACTCCGCGCGTAACCCAACATGGCATCTGCGAGCGTTTTCAATTGTTGGGTTACGCGCGGAACTAGCGCGTAGCGCAAGTCGCAAGCGTTGTGGCCGCGCTAACCCAACCTACGACATCGATGCCCTCGTAGCTCAACCGGACAGAGCGCCGAGCTTCTACCTCGGGACCGTGCGGGTTCGAAGTCCTGCCGAGGGCTCCACACCATTCGTCCACGTAGCTCAATGGACCAGAGCGGAGGTTTCCGGAACCTCAGGCTGCGCGTTCGAAATCGCGCCGTGGAACTCCAGATAAGCCAGCGCCGCTTACCGGGCGAAGACAAGAAAATAAGAAGGGTTGGCCGAGTGCCATAGCGCGTTGAAGACGCGCGTAAACGCGCTGATGGGCCACCGCACCGCTAGCGCGGCGAGACCTTAGGGTCGCGCAGGTTCGATCCCTGCACCCTCCGCCAATCGCCTTATGATGCGAGCTTGGCCGCGCCGTATTGCAGCCGGACAAGCCGCGTCAGAGTTGCCAGCGCTGCCAGCATCGCTGCAACATCGCCAATGTCGCGCGCGAGCTTGAGTGCCTTCTCGGCGGCAGCCATTTGAACCGCGTATGTCGTGGGAAACATTGCACGCTCCCCGAATCGTCGGAGCTGCAGCGTGCGCCTGACTTGGTTGCAAATTTCTTACGCGGCAAAGAAAAGCCCGGCGCGATGGCCGGGCTAATCTATCTTCGCGACTTTGTGCGAGCGCTTAGCAGCGGAAGTTGCGGCTCGTAGCTGGCCGGTGGCACCAGCGCGGTCCCGGTACAACGACGACCGGCGGAGCCACCACGACCGGCGGCGCAACAACAACGGCGCCGTTGGGCCGGCAGCGGCCACCCGGTCCGCGGTGCCAGCCACGGCCGCAGCCGTCGGCAACCTGGACGACGCCGCTATCGACCGCGGCGTTGAGACCCGCCTGGCCTATCACCGGCGCAGCGACGACAGGCGCGGTGATCGCCATGGCGGCAGCCAACACCAGAGCCGGAACAAACTTCTGCATTTATTGATCTCCCGTTTTTCGTCACCCACCCAAATCCTATCTGCATCAATTGATCCGCGTATGCCAGTGGCATTTTCGTGTCATCGCATTCTGAACTGTTGTTCACGCACGACGCGACGCGTGCGCGCGAGCTCCCTTCGTCTAGTGGCTAGGATCGCGGATTTTCACTCCGCAGAAGACGGATCGAAACCGTCAGGGAGCACCACTTTTTTCTGGCGGGTTCGTTCAATGGCAGGACGGCGTGTTTTGAGCGCGCCTATGTGGGTTCGAATTCCTACACCCGCTTCCACATTTCAATTCGCAGGGCCTCGCTGGCGAGGAGCGATCTCTCATAAGGATCGACAGCCGGGATCGTCACCCGGACCTGCGACCAAAGGCAACACATCCTCGCAACGCTCGCGTAACCACGTCGCCAGAGATGGAACTCAAAGTCACAAATCCTAACGGCATCGCAATGATGCTCGCCCATTCCTTCGCTCCGGATACCCCCGGAGAAAGCGCATGACCGCCTATCGCAAGGTGTTTTTGGCCGGCACGATCATGTTCACGGCGCTGGCGGGCGCGGCGCAAGCCCAGGACATCAAGTCGCCGCTGCGCGGCCTGATCTCGATGGGCGCCTATCGATTCGTCGGTGCCGGCGGCGATCCGATCAACACGCTGGACCCGCTCAACGCCAAGCCCGGGATTTTCGGCGGTCTTGTCGTGGTCGCGACCTGGGCCCAATTGCAGCCGACGCGCAACTCACAAATCGGCCCAGGCAACCCCATCGACCAGGCACTGGCCCAAGTGCGTGCCTATAATGAGAGGAACCCGCAGAAGCCGATCGGCGTGAAGCTCAGGATCTGGGGTGGCTTCGAAGCTCCGGACTGGGCCAAGCAGATCGGCGGTGCGCCGATCCAGACCACCCACAACGGCACGCCGCGCGTCGTCGGGCGCTTCTGGCTTCCCGCCTATCGGCAGGCTTGGGCGAATCTGCAACAGCAGCTCGCGGCGCGTTACGACAAGTGGCCGTTGATCAAGGAAGTATCGATCACGCAATGCATGTCGTTCACGGCCGAGCCTTTCGTCATTCCGCCCGATGTCGCGACGCCGCTGCGCGCCGCGGGCTTCAACGACGCCGCCTATAAGAACTGCCTGAGCAACGCGGTCGCCGACTATGCGCCGTGGAAGGAATCGCGGCTGGTGCTCACGGTCAATCCGCTGCGGACCGGACCTGGGCAGGGGAACGGCGACATCGCCTTCACCAAGCAGGTCATGGCCAACTGTCGTAAGGCCGTCGGCCGCCGCTGCGTGCTCGACAACCATGACCTCGATACCGATCTGCCGAAGCCGCTCTACCCCCTCTACGCCTACATGAAGCAGCTTGGTCCCGAGATCGAATTCCAGACCTACGTGAGGACGCCCAAGGATTTCGACGGCACCATCAAGATGGGCGTCTCGTACGGCGCGAGCTCGATCGAGCTCTACCAGGACTATCCTGGTTTCCCGATCGTGCCGGATGCCCAACTCAAGCAATGGGCGACGTGGCTCGAAAAGAACTCCGGCTTGCCCGGGCACTGATTTAAAAGCTTCCCGTCGAGGTCTGCCGCTTGAGCCGCAGCGGCTGCCGCCTCTGCGCGGCGGCAAGGTCGGTTGTTCAAATCAACGCACCGGCACCACACACTGCGCCTGCGTAGCTCAATGGAAGAGTGTCGGGTTGTGGCCCCGGAGAACGCGGATCGAAACCGCGCGCAGGTTCCAACTAGGGGCGTAGCTTAGCCTGGCCAAAGCATCCGGTTCCAACCCGGAGATCGCGGGTTCGAATCCTGCCGCCCTTGCCACTCTATCTGGACGTTCACGAGTCGCGCCTATTGCGATGTTCGCCCGGCTTGCGTGTAGTTTCGTCCCGCTGCTGCTGGCCATGTTCGCGACCATGATCCGCAGCATCTTCGCCGAGCTCTACGCCACGCCCGCGGACGTGATCGCCGCCACCAAGGCGGCGATCTCGGAAGGGGTGAAGTAACGCTGGATTGCTTCTCCGCTCGTCCCTGCGACCCGCCAACGCTCAATTCGAGCTACGGCGGGTTAGAGTTCGCCGACGCGCAAAGCGCGAAGGCGGAAAAGCAGGGACCCATGCTCAATGCAAGATTCCTGGATCCACGCGCCCTACTCCGCAGCCGCGTGCGGGCGCCCCTCCTGGATCGCGCGCCACACCCGCTCGGGTGTCGCCGGCATCTCGATGTGGCGGACGCCGTAGATCGACAGCGCGTCGACGACCGCGTTGGCGACCGCCGGCATGGCGCCGACGCAGCCGGCCTCGCCGCAGCCCTTCACGCCGAGCGGATTGGTCGGCGTCGGCACCGGGTTCGAGTGGATGTTGAGCGCGCTGATGTTGTCGGCGCGCGGCATCGCATAGTCCATGAACGAGCCGGTGGTGAGCTGCCCGGAATCCGGATCGAAATGGATGTCCTCCATCAGGATCTGGCCGATGCCCTGCGCCACGCCGCCGGTGATCTGGCCGTAGACCAGGAGCGGATTGATCACGGTCCCGACGTCATCCACCACGCTGTAGCGCACGATGTCGACCTGCCCGGTCTCCTCGTCGATCTCGACCTCGCAGACATGCGCGCCGTTCGGAAAGTTCTCGACGTCCGCATAGAAGATCGACGTGGCGGTCAGCCCCGCCTCCATGCCCTTCGGCAGCTTGGCCGGATTGACGGCAGTGCGCGCGACGTCGGCGATGGTGATGGTCTGGTTGGTCTTCTGCGACGAGAACATGCCGTCCTCGAACTTGACGTCCTCGACACCGACCTTGAGCACGTGCGCGGCGATCTTCTTGCCCTTTTCGATCACCTTCTCGGCGGCACTGGCGACCGCGGAGCCGCCGAGGGTGGCGGAGCGCGAGCCGCCGGTTCCTTCGCCGTAGAACACCGTATCGGTGTCGCCGGAAATATAAGTGACGTCTTTCGGGTCGACCCCAAGGCGGTCGCAGACGATCTGCTTGAACGCGGTCTCGTGGCCCTGGCCCTGGTTGTTGGAGCCGGAGAACAGCGTGATCGTGCCGCCGCGATCGAAGCGGATTTCTGCGCCTTCAGTGCCGGGCGCGGCGGCGCGCTCGATGGTGTTGGACATGCCGATGCCGCGCAGCTTGCCGCGCCGGCGCGACTCCGCGCGGCGCTTTGCGAAGCCCTCGATGTCGGCCATGTGCAGGGCCTCATCCAGGTTCTTCTCGAACTCGCCGGAGTCATAGGTGAAGGTGAGCCCGGTCTTGTACGGCATCGCGTCCGGCGGGATTGAATTCTTCCGGCGCAGGACTGCCGGATCGATGCCGAGCTCGTCGGCGGCGACATCGACCATGCGCTCGATCACATAGGCGCACTCGGGCCGGCCGTTGCCGCGATAGGGCCGCACCGGATTGGTGTTGGTGAGCACCGCCGTCACGTCGGCAAAGACCGCCGGCGTCTTGTAGACGCCTGCGAGCGTGCCGAGATTGCCGACGAAGGATTGCCCGCCGACCTGCAGGAACGCGCCGACATTGGCGATGGTGTTGACGCGCAGCCCAAGGAAGTGTCCGTCCTTGTCGAGCGCAAGCTCGGCCTCGGTGACGTTGTCGCGCGCCTGGCCGTCGCTGAGGAACGCTTCCGACCGCGTGCTGATCCACTTCACCGGCCGTCCGGTGACCTTGGCCGCCCACAGCACCAGCGCGGCTTCATTATAGACCGCGCTCTTCATCCCGAACGAGCCGCCGATGTCGCCGGACACGACGCGCACCTTGTGCTCGGGAACCTTGAGCACGAACTTGCACAGCTCCTCGCGGAAGGTGAAGTTGCGCTGAAGCGTCGTGTAGATGGTGTAGTGGTCGTCATACTGGCGATAGACGCCGATCGAGCCGCGCGGCTCCATGCTGGCGGCGGTGACGCGGTTGATCACGAAGCGATGCTTGACGACATGCGCGGCGTTGGCGAAGGCCGCATCGGTCTTGGCCTTGTCGCCTTCGAGATGCACGAAGCAGATGTTGTTCGGGCAGTCGTCCCACACCAGCGGCGCGCCCGGCTTGATCGCGTCCTCAGTCGAGACGATCGCGGGCAAGGGCTCGTAGTCGACCTCGATCAGCTCGGCCGCGTCCATCGCCTGATTCGCGGTCTCGGCCACCACGAAGGCGACGTAGTCGCCGACCCAGCGGACGCGGTCGCGCGCCAGCGCGCGATAGCGCGGCTTATAGAGCGGCGATCCGTCGCGGCGCTTCGGACCCGACGGCACCGGCAGATCGCCGAAGCCGGAATTGTCCCAGTCCTCGCCGGTCAGCACCGCCAGCACGCCGGGCGCGGCCTTGGCCTTGGACACGTCGATCCGCTTGATCTTGGCATGCGCATGCGGCGAGCGCAGCACGTAGCCCGGCACCGTGCCCGGGAACATCATATCGCCGACGTAGTTGCCTTCGCCCCGGACGAGCCGCGGATCTTCGAACCGCGGGACCGGCTGACCTACTCCCCATTGACCCACTGCACACCTCTTGCTTGTGGTCCGGACATCTCGATTGCGTGTCAGATTGCCTCATGCCACCGCCAAATGCGAGCGTCTAGTGTGGCGGTTCAAGTCCGCAACAGGTTGCGGCGAGTTCGACTTGCGGACTTCTGAACCTAAGCCACCTAGAATCAAATAGTGGCAGTGTCCTGCGATCCGAAGTTCGCATAGGAGACTGCTGCGAATGCGCGCGAACTTCGGAATGGGACACCAGCCCCACGTTGCGTTGACGCGGCTGGCACAGCCATTGCAGGGTCGAAAAGCCCTGAAATGGAGGCGAAATGCGCCGATTGGCGAAGTGGGGATTGTGCATCGTCGCGCTGACGGCGCCAGCCGGCACGCACGCGCAATCCGTGGCGGACTTCTACAAGGGCAAGACCATCACCGTCATCGTCGGTTACACCGCCGGCGGCGGCTATGACCTTTATGCCCGCGCCCTCGCCCGCCACATGGGCAAGCACCTTCCCGGCAATCCGAGCTTCATCGTCCAGAACATCACCGGCGCCGGCAGCCTGAACGCGGCCAACAACCTCTACAACGTGGCGCCGAAAGACGGCACCTCGTTCGGAACCTTCGGCCGCGGACTGGCGATGGAGCCGCTGATCGGCACCGCGCGCGTGCAATTCGATGCGACCAAGTTCACCTGGCTCGGCAGCGGCACCAACGAGATTTCGCTGTGCGCGACCTGGCACACCTCGCCGGTCAAGACCTGGCAGGATGCGCTGAAGACTGGGCTTCACGGTCGGCGGCGAAGGCGCCGGCTCCGATCCCGACACCTATGCCGCGTTCGTGCGCAACGTGTTCGGCGTCAAGCTGAAGCTCGTCACCGGCTATCACGGCACCTCCGACATCATCCTGGCGATCGAGCGCGGCGAGGTCGACGGCCGCTGCGGCTGGTCGTGGTCGAGCGTCAAGTCGACGCGGCCGTCCTGGATTCCGGAGAAGAAGCTGAACTACCTCGTCCACATGTCGGAAGCGAAGGCGCCGGAGCTGCAGCACATTCCCGCCGATCTGGCGACTTCGCCAACGACCGGCAGAAGCAGATCCTGCGGCTCGTCACTCAGCCGCCAGACCATGGGCCGGCCGTTTGCCGCGCCGCCCGGCGTGCCCGCCGACCGTGCGCAGGCGCTGCGCCGCGCCTTCGACGCGGCGCTGAAGGATCCGGCGTTCCTGGCGGAGGCCGACAAGCTCAAGCTCGAGGTCAATCCGGTGACGCGGCGAGGACGTCGACCGCCTGGTCGCGGATCTCTACGCCACGCCCAAGGACATCGTCGAAGAGGCGCGCGTCGCGATCAAGCCGTGAGGCGCGCCACTATTCGCGTTGAGATTGTTTTCGTCGCCCGCGCAAGCGGGCGATGACATTTGACGGATCCGCCGTTGCTCGACGCACGCTCTTGGCGAGACGCGAGCCTTCCAATAGGACATTGGGATGACCTGCAACGACCCGACAAGGAAGCCCTAAGTGTCCACGCGCATTCCACTGACCCTCGCCTGCGGCGACTACGAGATCATCCGCCCGCTGAAGGACGGCACCGTCCGGCCCGACGGCATCGACCTCACGGTGCTCACCGCGATGGATTCCACCACGCGCCATTGGCGCTTCCTGCGCGGGCAGGAATTCGACGCCGCCGAGGTGTCATGCTCGTCCTACATGGTGGCGCGCGACCAGGGGCTCGCGAACGCCACCGCCATCCCGGTGTTCCTGCATCGGCGCTTCCGCCACGGCTTCATGTTCATCAACACCGGCAAGGGCATCAAGAAGCCGACCGACCTCATCGGCAAGAAGGTCGGCGTGAAGCAGTTCCAGGCCACCGCCATCGTCTGGATGCGCGGCATCCTCGAGCACGAATACGGCGTGCCGCAGAAGTCGATCGAATGGGTGCCGGAGCTCGACGAGACCATCGAGTTCACGCCGCCAGCCGGGCCTGAAGATCAGCAAGCTCTCGCACAACGAAACGGTCGAGGGGCTGCTCGCCGAGGGCGCGCTCGACGCCGTGATCCATCCCGACCTGATCAAGCCGCTGGTGCAGAAGGACCCGCGGGTGGCGCGGCTGTTTCCGAACTGGAAGGACGAGGAGATCGCCTATTTCAAGAAGACCAGCATCTTCCCGATCATGCACGTGCTCGCGATCAAGCAGGAGATCGTCGACCGGCATCCGTGGCTGCCGATCAATCTCTATCACGCCTTCAACGAAGCCAAGCGCATCGCCATGAAGCGCATGGAGAACCCGCGCATGGTGCCGCTCGTCTGGTATCGCGAGGCCTGGGAGGAGCAGGAGGACATCGTCGGCAGCGATCCCTGGGAATACGGCGGCTCCGAGCGCAACATCAAGAACATCAACGCCATCGCCGGCTACGCCCACGATCAGGGCCTGACGAAGCAGAAGTTTACATTCGACGATCTGTTTGCGCCGGTGTTCCAGGGCCGCAAGCGCGGCGACGAATTCCGGTTCTAGCCGCGCTATTTTTTCCGCAGCAAAT
>CAWKMR010000058.1:0-101029 GCA_963850705.1 uncultured Alphaproteobacteria bacterium
TCGCGAGCTTGAACGACGCCACCGGGCCGATCTTTTCGCGGATGAGCCCGCAGCACTCCTGCTCGATCTCGGCCGCCGGGCGATTGACGCCGGCCTTGAGCACCACAAAGCCCGCCGGCACCTCGCCCTTGAGTGCATCGGCGATGCCGACCACCGCGCATTCGGCGACGTCCTGGTGCGCGGCCAGCACCTCTTCCATGCCGCCGGTCGACAGGCGATGCCCCGCGACATTGATGATGTCGTCGGTGCGCGCCCATGACGTAGACGAAGCCGTCGTCGTCACGGAAGCCGGCGTCTGCGGTTTTGTAGTGGCCGGGAAATTCGGTGAGGTAGCTTTCCTTGAAGCGCTCGTCCTGCTGCCACAGCGTCGGCAGGCACGACGGCGGCAGCGGCAGCTTCACCACGATCGAGCCCATCGTGTTCGCGGGCACCTCCTTGCACTGCTCGTCGACGATGCGCAGGTCGTAGCCCGGCATCGGCACGCCGGCCGCGCCCGGCTTCGCCGGCAGGAGGCCTAAGCCCAGCGGATTGCCCGCGATCGTCCAGCCGGTCTCGGTCTGCCACCAGTGATCGATGACAGGCACGCCGAGGAGATTCTGCGCCCACGTCACGGTATCGGGATCGGCGCGCTCTCCGGCCAGGAACAGCGCACGGAACTGCTTGAGATCGTATTGCGCGACAAACTTGCCCTGCGGGTCTTCCTTCTTGATGGCGCGGAACGCGGTCGGCGCCGTGAACAATGTCGCGCAATGGTACTCCGAGATCACGCGCCAGAACGCGCCGGCGTCGGGCGTGCCGACCGGCTTGCCTTCGTACATGATCGACGAGCAGCCGTAGATCAGCGGCGCGTAGACGATGTAGCTGTGGCCCACCACCCAGCCGACGTCGGAGGCCGCCCAGAACACCTCGCCCGGGCGCATGGCGTAGATGTTCTTCATCGACCAGTTGAGCGCGACCAGGTGGCCGCCATTGTCGCGCACCACGCCTTTCGGCCGGCCGGTGGTGCCTGACGTGTAGAGGATATAGAGCGGATCGGTGGCGGCGAGCGGCACGCAGTCCCACACCGACTTGGCGAACACGATGGCGTGGTCGCGCAGCGCCTTCCAGTCGTGGTCGCGGCCGGCGACCATGTCCGCCTCGGCCTGCGGCCGTTGCAGGATGAGGCACGCATTGGGCTTGTGCGACGCGAGCGCGATCGCCTCGTCGAGCAGCGGCTTGTATTTGACGATGCGGCCGCCGGTCTCGATCCCGCAGCTCGCCGAGAGGATCGCCTTCGGCTTGGCGTCGTCGATGCGGATCGCGAGCTCGCGCGCCGCAAAGCCGCCGAACACCACCGAATGCACGGCGCCGATGCGCGCGCAGGCGAGCATGCCGATCACCGCTTCCGGCACCATCGGCATGTAGAGGACGACGCGATCGCCCTTCTCCACCCCGAAGTCGCGCAGCAGCGCCGCCAGCACCTGCACCTCGGTGAGCAGAAGATCGTAGGTGAGGATGCGCTTGGTTCCGGTGAGCGGCGAATCGTGGATGATCGCCGGCTGCGCGCCGCGGCCACGCATCACATGGCGGTCGACCGCGTTCCAGCAGGTGTTGCAGACGGCATCAGGGAACCAGCGGCCGTAGACCCCGGCCTGCGGATCGAAAATCCGCTTGGGCGGCTCGTACCAGTCGATATCGCGCGCGGCGCCGGCCCAGAATCCCTCGGGGTCGCGCCGCCAGCGCTCGTACTCGTCATGGTAGTGGCTGGTGCGGGCATCCATGGATCGCTCCCTGTGCAGCAAGATGACGCGCCGCGATTTTGTTGTTTCATTGCATGACCAACATTGTCATTCTGCAATGTCGCTTTTGCAAGCCGTGGACGGGGTTGGCCGCGGTTCCAAAATCCAAGAAGAAACAATGCCAGATCGCAACTGTGTCGTCATTGTCGGAGCCGGCCCGGTCGGTCTGGTCTCGGCGGTCTGCCTGGCCCGGTCCGGCATCCCCTCGATCCTTCTGGAAGCGTCGCCGACGACGCCGCGCGACCTGCGCGCCTCGACCGTGCATCCGCCGACGCTCGACATGCTGGACGAGATCGGCGTCGCCGAAGACTATATCAAGCTCGGCATCACCACCGACAGCTGGCAGGTGATCCACCTCGGCACCCGCGAGCGGGTGGTGTTCGATCTCTCCGCGATCAAGGACCACACCCGGCATCCCTACCGGCTGCAATGCGAGCAGTACAACCTCTCGCCGATCCTGTTCGAGCATGCGAGGGCTTCCGGGCTGGTCGACATCCATCTCGGCGCGGAGGTGACGGAGGTCAGCCAGGACGACGACAAGGTCGTCGCGCGTGCGACCGTGAACGGCGAGCCGCAGGAATTCGAGGGCCGCTACCTGATCGGCGCCGACGGCGCGCACAGCGTCGTGCGCCGCTGCGCTCGGATTTCCGCTCGAAGGCTTCACCTACGAGCATTCGACCACGCTGATCACCACGCCGTTCCGCTTCGAGGACGAGATCCCGGAACTGGTCGGCGCCAACTACACCTGGACCTGGCTCGACGCCGGCAGCATGTTCCGGCTGCGCGACGAATGGCGCTGCACGTTCTATCCGCGGCCCGGCGAGGCCGACGTCGAGCTGACCGACGACGTGATCGAGTCGCGCATGCAGGGCATCCTCGAGCGCGCGGAGCCTTATGAGGTGCGCGAGAAGCGCAACTACAAGATCCACCAGCGCATCGTGCCGGACTACCGCCAAGGCCGCATCGTGCTCGCCGGCGACGCCGCGCATGTCACGCCGCCGACCGGCGGGCTCGGCATGAACGGCGGCATCCATGACGCGGTGAACCTCGCCGACAAGCTCGCGCGCGTCTGCAACGGCGAGAGCGAAGACCTGCTCGATCTCTACACGCGTCAGCGGCGGCCGGTGGCGGTCGCGGAAATCCTCGCGCAGTCGCACCAGAACCGCATCCGCATGCAGCTCTGGGACCCCGAGCAGCGCAAGGAGGTGATGGCGCATATGCGCGGTGTCGCCGCCGACCCGGAGCGGTCGAAGCAGATGCTGCTGCGGACCTCGATGATCGAGGGATTGCGGCAGGCCGCGGCGGTGCAGTAGCCATGCGTTGAAACGGGTGGCGCCGGCCGCCGCCTCCTCTATACATGCGGCCCACATCCCTGCGTTCACATCCCGCCTTCCCGGCCTCCTCCCCGAATGTCCGTCATCACCGACCCGTGGTTCTACCTGCTGGCGATCCCGGCGATCACCATCCTTGGCCTCGGCAAGGGCGGGTTCTCCGGCATCGGCATGATCTCGACGCCGCTGATTGCGCTCGTCGATTCCGCCGTTGCAGGCCGCCGCGATCGTGCAGCCGATCCTGATCGTGCAGGACGCGATCTCGGCCTGGGTCTATCGCCGCGAATACAGCGCGTGGAACCTCAAGGTGCTGATGATCGGCGGCGCGATCGGCGTCGGCGCGGCGTGGTTCCTCGCCACCTATCTCAGCGACTCCCATGTGCGGATCATGGTCGGCGTGATCGGCGTCGCCTTCGTGCTCTACACCTGGCTCGGCCGCGTGCCGGCGGAGCCGAAGCAGCCGAACGCGGCAGCCGGCGTGTTCTGGGGCGCGATGACCGGCATCACCTCGACGCTGGCGCAGGCCGGCGCGCCGCCGTTCCAGGTGTTCATGCTGCCGCAGAAGCTCGACAAGATGACGCTGGTCGGCACCACGCTCATCTTCTTCGCGGCGCTGAACTGGATGAAGCTCTTGGCCTATTCCGCGCTCGGCCAGTTCACGATGCAGACGCTTCTGACCTCGGCGCTGCTGCTGCCGCTCGCGATCGCGACCAATTTCTTCGGCATCTGGCTGGTGCGGCGGGTGCCGACCGAGACGTTCTACAAGATCGCCTATGCGCTGATGTTCCTGATCTCGCTGGAGCTGATCCGCAGCGGCGTGCTCGGGATCGTGCCCGGTTTGACACAATCGCCGTCCGAAGATCGGCCCTCACCTGCTGCCGTGATTGGGCGGAAGACTGATCGGCGACCCAGCGCCGCAGCGCCCGCCTGTTGTTCCCGTCCCCCGGATAACCTAGCCTTCCCGGCACCAAAGAACGCCCGGAGAAGGCTCCAATGCTGCGCATTTGCGCCCGTCCGATTGTCGTGCCCGCCATCCTTGCCGCACTGGCGGCGTTCGCCGCCGTCCCCGCCGCCGCGCAGGATTTCTTCGCCGGCAAGTCGATCGACCTCCTGGTCGGCGCGCCGCCCGGCGGCGGCTACGACATCTACGGACGCATCGTGGCGCGGCACATCGGCCGGCACATCCCGGGCAACCCCAACATCGTGCCGAAGAACATGCCGGGCGCGGGCAGCGCGCGGGCGGCGGGCTTCATCGCCAAGATCGCGCCCAAGGACGGCACCGTCATCGCCAATATCATGCCGGGCGCGGTGATCGGCCCGCTGCTCGATCCCAAGACCGAGAAGCTCTTCGATCCGACCGAGGTCATGTATCATCGGCAACGTCAACAACGGCACCCGCGTCTGCGTCGTCCGGCGCGCAGTCCAAGATCAGGACCTTCGACGACGCGCGCAAGATCAAGGCGTCGTTCGGCGGCGTGTCGTCGAACGACTTCCACCCGCGACTACGGCTACATGCACAAGAAGACGTCGGGCGCGATCTGGAACATGGTCACCGGCTACAACGGCACCTCCGACCTCTCGCTCGCGCGTCGAGCGCGGCGAGATCGACGGCTTCTGCGGCTTCGACTGGGCGAGCCTGAAGTCGCAACGGCCGAACTGGGTGCGCGACAAGGTCGTGAACGTCCTCATGCAGGACGCGATCGAGCCGAACGAGGAACTCACCAAGCTCGGCGTTCCGCACATCTTCAAGTTCGTCACAGACGACACCAACCGCAAAGTGGTCGAGCTGATCCTCAGCCAGCAGGTGTTCCACCGCTCCTTCATCGCGCCGCCGGGCACCGCGCCGGCGCAGCTCGCAATCCTGCGCAAGGCGTTCGACGCCACCATGAAGGACCCGCAGTTCCTCGCCGAGGCCGACAAGCTGCGCATCGACGTGGCGCCGCTCTCCGGCGCGCGGGTGCAGGAGGTCGTGCGCAATCTCTACGCCTCGCCGCCGGAGGTCGTCGATCTCGCCCGCGCCGCGATCAATCCGTAACAACAAAAACAAATCGAGGGAACGCCGCAATGCTGTCTGAACCATCGCCGGACGCTGCTCGCAGCGTTCGCCACGCTTGGCGCATGCGTCGCGGCGCCGGCCGCGGCGCAGGACTACTATGCCGGCCGCACCATCGATCTCATCATCGGCTCCGGCCCGGCCGGCGGCTACGACATCTACGGCCGCGCGCTGGCGCGCCACATCAACCGGCACATTCCGGGCAAGCCCAACATCGTGGTCAAGAACATGCCGGGCGCCGGCAGCGGCCGCGCCGCGGGCTTCCTCGCCAAGATCGCGCCCAAGGACGGCACCGTCATCGCCGGCATCATGCCGGGCGCGGTGATGGGGCCGCTGCTCGAGGAGAAGCCCGAGATCCTGTTCGATCCGGTCCGGGTGCAATATCTCGGCACCGCCAACAACGGCACCCGCGTCTGCGTCGGCTGGGCGGCGGCCGGGCATCAAGAGCTTCGACGACGTGCGCGGCGGCAAGGAAGTGCCGTTCGGCGCGGTGTCGCCGAACGAATCCACGCACGACTACGCCTACATGCTGCGACGGACCGCCGGCGCGAACTACAAGGTCGTCTCCGGCTACAACGGCACCACCGAGATCGGGCTCGCGATGGAGCGCGGCGAGGTGGTCGGCTCCTGCGGCTGGGACTGGGCGAGCGTCAAGGCGCAGCGCGGCGACTGGCTGCGCGACAAGAAGCTCAACGTGCTGTTGCAGATCGGGCTCGAGCGCAACGACGAGCTCACCAAGATGGGCGTCCCGCACGTGTGGGACTACGTCAAGGACGACACCAATCGCAAGGTCGTCGAGCTCGTGATCGGCCAGCAGGTGTTCCAGCGCTCCTATATCGCGCCGCCGGAAATCCCCGCCGCGCCGCTCTCCATCCTGCGCAGCGCGTTCGACGCGACCATGACGGACCCGCAATTCCTCGCCGACGCCGACAAGCTGCGCATCGACATCGCGCCGCTTCCCGGCGCGAAGGTGCAGGAGATCGTGCAGAAGCTGCACGCGACCCCGAAGAACATCGTGCAGGCGGCACGCGCGGCGATCCGTGCCTTGAGACAAGGAGTTTTCGATGCCGGGACGATGGCGCAAGTCGGCCTGCTGATCGCGGCTGCCGGAATTGCGCTCGCGCCGCCGGCACGCCGCCGCCCAGGATTTCTACGCCGGCAAGACCATCGACTTCATCGTCGGCCACTATGTCGGCGGCGGCTACGACATCTATGCGCGCGCGCGTCGGCGCGGCATCTTGCGCGGCATATCCCGGGCAATCCGGCGATCGTCATGCGCAACATGCCGGGCGCCGGCAGCGCCAAGGCCGGGCTGCACATCACCCACACCGCGGCGAAGGACGGCACCGTGATCGGCGCGGTGACGCCGGGCGCGATCATGTCGGCGCTGCTCGACGGCCGCTCCGACTCGACCTTCGATCCGACCCGCGTGAACTTCATCGGCACCGCCAATCACGGCACGCGCATCTGCGTGACCATGAAGGAGGCCGGCGGCGCAGACTTTCGCGGACATGCTCAAGACCAAGACCGTCATCGGCGGCGTCGCCGTCAACGACGCCACGCACGACTACGCCTACATGGTGAAGAACGTCACCGGCGCGCAGCTTTCAATCGTCGCCGGCTACAACGGCACGCGCCGACATCGGGCTCGCGATGGAGCGCCGGCGAGGTCGACGGCTCCTGCGGCTGGGACTGGGCGAGCTTCAAGTCGCAGCGCGCCGACTGGCTGAAGGAGAACCGGGTCAACGTGCTGACGCAGATCGGCCACGACCCGGACGAGGAGCTGACCCGGCGCGGCGCGCCGCCGATCTGGAATTTCATCAAGAACGAAGACGACCGCAAGGCGGTCGAGCTGATCATCAGCCAGCAGGTCTTCCACCGCTCCTATATCGCGCCGCCCGGCGTGCCGGCGCCGCAGCTCGCGATCCTGCGCACCGCCTTCATGGCGACCATGAAGGACCCGCAATTCCTGGCCGACGCGGAGAAGACCGGCATCGACATCGCCCCGCTCGACGGCGGCAAGATCCAGGACCTGATCGCCCGGCTGGCCGCCGACGCCGGACGCGGTGGTGCAGCGCGCCAAGCGCGCGATCCGGCCGTAAGGGGACATTGATGCACAGATTGCTGCAAGCCGGCCTGATCGCCGCAGCCGTCGGATTGTCGTCACCGCAATCCCGGCGGCGGCGCAGGACTACTACGCCGGCAAGACCATCGACCTCGTGGTCGGCAACTATCCCGGCGGCGGCTTCGACATCTATGCGCGCGCGGTGGCCCGCCATCTCGGCCGCAACATCCCCGGCAATCCGACCGTCGTGGTGAAGAACATGCCGGGCGCCGGCAGCGCCAAGGCCGGCGTCCACATCAGCACCGTCGCGCCCAAGGACGGCCTGTCGATCGGCGCCGTGACGCCGGGCGCGATCGTCGGGCCGCTGCTCGACGACAAGCCGCAGTCGATGTTCGATCCGGCCAAGGTCACCTATCTCGGCACCGCCAACAGCGGCACGCGCATCTGCGTCACCTACGACAAGTCGAAGGTGCGATCGTTCAAGCAGGCGATGACGGAGAAGATCGTGCTGGGCGGCGTGGCGCCCGGCGACGCCGTGCACGACTTCGCCTACATGGTGCGCGCCACCACCGGCGCCGCGATCAGCGTGGTTCCCGGCTACAAGGGCACGCTCGACGTCGACGCTGGCGATGGAGCGCCGCGAGGTCGACGGCGCCTGCGGCTGGGAATGGTCGAGCGCCAAGGCGCAGAAGCCGGAATGGATCCGCGACGGCAAGCTCAACTTCCTGTTGCAGATCGGCCCGCACGCCGAACGACGAACTGACCAAGATGGGCGTGCCGCGGCTCGATCAATACATCAAAGACGACGACAACCGCCGGGTCATGGAACTGATCGTCAGCCAGCAGGCGTTCCAGCGGCCGTATTTCGTCGCCATGGGCACGCCCGACGCCTATGTGGCGATCCTGCGCAAGGCGTTCGACGCCACCATGCAGGACGAGCAGTTCCTGGCCGACGCCAAGAAGCTGCGCATCGACGTCTCGCCGCTTCCGGGCGCAACGGTGCAGGAGCTGGTGCAGAAGTTCTACGCGACGCCGAAGAACATCGTGGAACAAGGGCGCCGCGCGATCAGGCCGTAGTCTCGCGGCCTGTTCCCGACAAGCGACGCAACGCCGCAAGCGCCGGACGGCGATTTGGTTGTCCGGCGCCCGGGGATGCTCTAGCGTTTCGCGCCTTATTCGTCCGGGAGCCGGAAATGCCGTTCGTGCCTGCCAAGTCCCTGCCCTGCCTCGTCGCCGGCACGATCGCCGCCGCGCTCGGCGCTGCGCCCGCGATGGCGCAGGACTACTACGCCGGCCGGACCATCGAATTCATCGTCGGCGGCGACTCCGGCGGCGGCTACGACATCTACGCCCGCGCGGTCGCGCGCCATCTGGCGCGCCACATCCCCGGCAATCCCACCATCGTGGTCAAGAACATGCCGGGCGCCGGCTCGACCCGCGCCGGCATCTACATCTCGACCGTCGCGCCCAAGGACGGCGGCAGCGTCGGCGCGCTGATGCCGGGCGCGATCGTCGGCCCGCTGCTCGAAGACAAGCCGATGACGCAGTTCGATCCGACCAAGGTGATCTATATCGGCACCGCCGATACCGGCGTGCGCGTCTGCGCGACCTTCCAGAATTCCAAGATCAACACCTTCGCCGCCGCGCAGAAGAACAAGACCATCCTCGGCGCCAGCTCCGCCGGCGGCGCGACCCGCGACTACGCCTATCTGCACAACCACACCGCCGGCACCAAGTTCGAGCGTCGTCACCGGCTACAAGGGCACGGTCGACATCGCGCTCGCGATGGAACGCGGCGAGGTCGACGGGCTGTGCGGCTGGGACTGGTCGAGCGTGAAGTCGCAGAAGGGCGACTGGGTGCGCGACAAGAAGCTGAACATCCTGGTGCAGGTCGGCCTCGACCCGCAGCAGGAGCTGACCGAGCTCGGCGTTCCGACGATCTGGACGTTCGTCAAGAACGAGAACGACCGCAAGGTCGCCGAGCTGGTCGTCAGCCAGCAGGTGTTCCAGCGCTCCTATATCGTTCCGCCCGGCACGCCGCCGGAGCAGATCAAGATCCTGCGCACGGCGTTCGACGCCACCATGAAGGATGAGCAGTTCCTCGCCGACGCGGAGAAGATGAAGATCTCGATCACGCCGCTGTCGGGCCAGCAGGTGCAGGATATCGTGACGAAGCTCTACGCCACGCCGCGCGACCTCGTCGAGCGCGCGCGGACGGTGATCAAGCCGTAGGCTTCGTCATGGCCGGGCTCGTCCCGGCCATCCACGTCTTGCTTTGTCGTAACGATCAAGGCGTGGATGCCCGGCACAAGGCCGGGCATGACGGATCGAGCATCGGGCAATCACCGCTTAGTCGACCTTGATACCGAGCTTGCGGATCAGCGGGCCCCACAGTTCGTCCTCGCGCACCATGTCGGCGGCGTATTCCTCCGGCGACGACACCACCGGATCGCTGCCTTCCTTGGCGAGGCGGTCGAGCATGTCCGCGGAGTTGACGATCTTGCGCAGCTCCGCATTGATGCGGTCGATGATCGGGCGCGGCGTTCCCGCCGGCGCGAGCAGGCCGTAGCGCAGCACCGCGGCGAAGCCGGGCAGGCCCGATTCCGCGACCGTCGGCGACTGCGGCAGCAGCGTCATGCGCGCCGGCGTGGTCACCGCGATCACATGCAGCTTGCCGTTCTGGATGTTGCCGAGCGCGGGCGGCAGCACGCTGAACATGACAGGGATGTGGTTGCCGAGCACGTCGGTGGTGAGCGCGGCGGCGCCCTTGTACGGCACCAGCGTCACGTCGATGCCGGTCGTCGCCTTGAACAATTCGGCCGACAGATGCGATCCGCTGCCGGGCGGCGAGGTGCCGAAGGAGAGCTTGCCCGGCTGCTTCTTGGCGAGCGCGACCAGGTCGGCGACCGACTTCGCCGGGAAATCCGGATGCGAGACGATGCCGACGCCCATCTGGGCGATGTTGCCGATCGGCGCGAAGTCCCGGCGCACGTCGTAGCCGGGATTCGAATAGAGCGCGATGTTGATCGAGGTCGACGAGGAATTCGCGAACACCAGCGTATGGCCGTCGGGCGCCGCCTTCGCGGCCTGGCGCATGGCGATGACGCCGTTGGCGCCGCCGCGATTTTCGACCACGACCTGCTGGCCGAGCGCGTTGGTCAGGCCCTGCGCGACGAGCCGCGCGATGGTGTCGTTGCCGCCGCCCGGCGGGAACGGCACGATCAGCGTGATCGTGCGCGACGGATAGGTCTGCGCGGCGGCCTGGCCGGCGACACAGGCCAGCGCAGTGGCCAATGCGGCGATACAAGATACTGCACGAAACATGCTTCCCATCCCCTCACCTGCCCGAGCTTTAGTCCACCCGCAGATTGAGCTTCCGGATCAGCGCCGACCACTTCGCCTCTTCCCGGTCGATGCTCTGCGCGTATTCCTCCGGGGTCGAGGTCAGGACGTCGCCGCCCTCGGCCTGGACGCGCTGCTTGACCAGATCGGTCGCCGCCATGGCGCGCAGTTCCTTGTTCAGCCGGTCGACGATCTCGGCCGGCATCCCCGGCGGCCCGATCAGGCCGTAGAGCAGGACGGAATCGAAGCCCGGCAGCCCGGATTCGGCGGCCGTCGGCACGTCGGGCAGCAGGCTGAAGCGCCGCGGGCCGGTGACCGCGATGGCGCGCAGCTTGCCGCCCTGGATGTTGCCCATGGCCGGCGGCAGCACGCCGAACGAGACCGGCACATGCCCGCCGATCAGGTCATTCATCAGCGGCGCGGTGCCGCGATACGGCACGATCTGCATCTGCAGGTCGGCCGCGGATTTGAAGTATTCCGCGGTGAGATAGCCGCCGGTGCCGATCGCCGAGGTGCCGAAATTGAGCTTGCCCGGATCCTTCTTGGCGATCGCGATCACGTCGGCGACGGTCTTGGCCGGAAACGACGGATGCGCGATCAGCGCGACCGGCATCGAGGCGATCATGCCGATGGCGGTGAAATCCTTGCGCGGATCGTAGCCGGCATTGGCATAGAGGCTCGGGTTGATGGCGATGGTGCCGGTGTGCGCCATCATCAGCGTGTAGCCATCGGGCGCCGCCTTCGCGACCGCGCGCGTGCCGACGGTGCCGCCGCCGCCGGAGCGGTTCTCGACCACGACCGTTGCCTTCATGCTGGCGGACAGCCGCTCGGCCGCGATGCGCGCCAGCACGTCGACGCCGCCGCCGGGCGGGAACGGGACCACGATGGTGACGGTGCGCGACGGCCAAGCCTGGGCCTGGGCGTCGACCGGCGTGGGCGTGCCCAGCGCAAGCGCAGCCAGGAGACCCGCTGCCGCAATTGTCAGCTTGCGCATCATCGCTCCCTCCATGATCATTCTTGTCTAATGGCCTTGTCTAACGGCAACGACCAAGCCATCCCAACCGCGTGGCGGCGGTTGAGCGGCTTGGTTTCTGGGAATTCTACGCTAAGGACGCGCTAATGGACGCTGGCATCCTGCCGCAGGCGCGCGATCTCGTCCTTCAATTGCAATTTACGGCGCTTCAATTCCACCACTTTCAGGTCATCCGTGGACGGATGAGTGAGCGCTTCGTTGATTTCGTCTTCCAGCGCCCGGTGCTTTTTTTCGAGTTCCGCAAGATGCGCTTGAATTGCCATGTGGCTTTTCTCCTTGCGTCAGATTGGCTGCCTGACCCAAAAATTGTACACCAAGGCGGGGGGAACTTCGACGCTCGTTTGGGTTGTGCACCGCAGCAATCCCCGACTGAGTTACCACCATGTCAGTGTCTTTGTGCGCCTTGAATCGACAGGAACAAATCGGGATAATTTCCCAAGTTGCGGCCCCCGCGGGGGCGACCACTCCGGCTCAGCGATGGCGATAACCCCAGAGGAAGAAAACGAGTTGCGCGAGCAACTGGCGCGGCTCCTACAGGAGCACCGCGACCTCGATTCCGCGATCGAGGCGCTGCACAACACGCCGGGTTCCGACATGCTTCAGGTGCAGCGGCTGAAGAAGCGCAAGCTCTATCTGCGCGACCGCATCTCCTTCATCGAGGATCAGCTCACGCCCGACATCATCGCGTGAGCTGTCGCATCATTCCGCGGTGATCCCCGCGCGCTTGATCACCTCGCCCCAGCGCTGGGTGTCTTCCTGGATCAGCTTGCGCATGTCGGCGGGGCTGCCGCCGACCTTGATGATCTCGAGCTCGGCGAACCGTTTCATGGTCTCGGGATCGTTCATGGCGTCGTTGATCGCCTTGATTGAGCTTGGCGACGATCGGCCGGCGGCGTTCCGGGCGGCGCACTGATCGCGTTCCAGGTGTCGGAGACGAAATTCGGAATGCCGGCCTCGATCATGGTCGGGATGTCCTTGAGCGCTTCGATGCGCTTGTCGGTCGTGACCGCGAGGATGCGCGCCCGCTTGCCTTCATGCAGCTTCAGCGCCGACGAGAGCTGCATGAAGATCACATCGACATGGCCGGCGACGATATCGTTGAGCGCGGGCGCGGTGCCGCGATAAGGAACGTGCACCATCTTGGCGCCGGCCAGCGAATTGTAGAGCTCGGCGGTAAGATGCGAGGTGGTGCCGATGCCCTGCGAGGCGTAGTTGACCTTGCCGGGATTGGCCTTCACGTAGGCGATGAACTCCTGCACGGTCTTGGCCGGGAAGTCGTTCTTCACCAGCAGCGTGTTCGGGAACGTGCCGAGCACCGCCACCGGCTCGAACTTGGCCGGATCGAAACTGAGCTTCTTGTACATGAAGATGTTGGTCGTGAGCGCCGCCGGCACCGAGGCCAGCAGCGTGTAGCCGTCGGGCGCCGACGTGTAGACGGCTTCCGCGCCGATGTTGCCGCCGGCGCCACCGCGGTTCTCGATGATGACCGGCTGTCCGAGCTTCACCGTCAGCCTGTCGGTCACGACGCGCGTGACGGTGTCGATCCCGCCGCCGGCCGGATTCGAGACGATGATCCGGACCGGCCGGTTCGGATAGTCGGCCGCAGGATCCTGCGCGCGGAGTGGCGAGAGCGCCAGGAGCGCACCGACCAGCGCGCCGGCTGCGGCGAGCAGGGCCAAGCCCCTGACATGGTACTGTTTCAGCATCGAAACCTCCAACGGACGGAAAGCGATTTGGCTTCCCGATAGTCGATCTCCGGCATCCTGCGAATGTGGCACATTGTGCCGGGCCGGCAAAATCGCGGATTCCCAAGGAGTTAATGCTGGATTTGGACCGCCGAGAAATTAATGACGCCGGACGGCGTCATGCCGCCGCATGCGCGGCGCGACGTGCCGCCTTGCGCGCATACATGGCGCGGTCGGCGCGCTCCATCGCCTCGGCCGGCTGATCGAGCGGCAGCAGCGGGGCGGCGCCCACCGAGGCTCCGACCGTGAGCATCGCACCTTCGTGCGTCGCGGTGGTGCGATCGATGGCGGCTTCCAGCGTCAGCGCCTTGGCGGCCGCATTGGCCTCGTCGCAATCCCAGAGCAGCAGCGCGAACTCGTCGCCGCCGATGCGCGCCACGACATCGGACTCGCGCACGTGGCGGCCGAGCACGCTCGTCACCGCGCGCAGCATCGCGTCGCCGGCGGAATGGCCGTGGCGGTCGTTGACGCGCTTGAAATCGTCGAGGTCGAGATAGAGCAGCGCGGCACTGGCGCCGTGGCGCTTCACATAGGCGAGCGAGCGGGCGAGCTCGCGCTCAAACGCGCGACGGTTGAGCAGATCGGTCAGCGGATCGATGTCGGCGCGCGCCTGGAGCGCAACCAATTGCCTGCGCGCGGCGGCAAGTTCCTGTTCGAGGCGCTCGACCTCGGCGGCGAGAAACGCCGCATCGGAGCGGCTGGGTCGGCGCGCGGCCTTCGCGCCGTCCGCGGGCTCACGCTGCCGCCGCTCCAGCCCACGCGCGCCCTCGCGCGCAGGTTTGGTGGCGGACTTTGTCCTGATGCCCCTGGCCGGCTTGCCTTTCGGCATTCGGCTACCGCTCTCCCGAATCGTCCTCGCGGGAAGGATAGCGGCGGCGGACATCAGGTCAAATTCGCCCCTCCGATGGCGTCGATCGTCAGGCCGCCCGCCTGGATGCGGGAGCCCTGGACCGCGCCGACGCGGACGGCGCCGAGGCGACGTCGTTGCCGAGCTTGAAGAAGGCCACGCGCTCGCTCATCGCCGCCGACTGCTGCTCCAGCACCTTGGACGTCGCGGCGTTCTCTTCGACCAGCGCCGCGTTCTGCTGCGTCACCTCGTCCATCTGCGTGAGCGCGGTGTTGACGTGATCGATGCCGGTCGACTGCTCGGCACTGGCCGACGCGATCTCGGACACGATGGTCGCGACCTGCTTGATCGATTCCACGATCTCGCCGAGCGACTTGCCGGCGCGGTTGACGAGGTCCACGCCTTCCTGAACCTGCGTGGTGCTGTTCACGATCAGGCTCTTGATGTCCTTGGCCGCTTCGGACGAGCGCTGCGCGAGATTGCGCACCTCCGACGCGACGACCGCGAAGCCGCGGCCCGCATCGCCGGCGCGCGCCGCTTCGACCGCCGCGTTGAGCGCCAGCAGGTTGGTCTGCCGGGCGATTTCGTCGATCACGCCGATGATGTCGGAGATCTTGGTCGAGGACTCCTCGATGCGCGACATCGCGCTTGCACGGCCTGGGCGACCACTTCGCCGCCGCGATCGGCGCAATCGCGCGTGCCGGCGGTGACCTGATTGGCGTTCTTGGCGCTCTCGGCGTTGTTCTTCACGGTGGAAGAGATTTCTTCCATCGACGCCGAGGTCCGCTCGAGGCTTGCGGCCTGTTCTTCGGTGCGCTGCGACAGGTCGGTCGTGCTGCTCGAGATTTCGACGGCCGCGTTGGCGACCTCGCCGCTCGATTCCGCGATCGACCGGATCGTCTCATAGAGCCGATCGAGCGCCGTATTGAAATTGTCCTTCACCTGCTTGTAGGCGTCGGGGAATTGCTCGTTCAGACGATAGGTCAGATCGCCTTCCGAGAGCCGGCCAAGCCATCGCCGAGCGCATTGAAGGCGCGCGCCTGCTCGTCGGCGACTTGGCCCTTTCCTCGGCCGCCTTGGCCTGGAGCTCGGCTTCCGCCTGCTGGCGCCGCAGGACTTCCTCGGCGTCCTGGCGGCCCTTCTCGACCGCGAGCACCTTGAACTTCTCGACGGCGTTGGCGATGGCGCCGACCTCGTCCTTGCGGTCGAGGCCGGGCAGGACGACGTTGAAGTCGCCGCCCGCGAGCTTCAGCATGGCCTGCTGGATCGTCACCAGCGGCCGGGTCACGCGGCGCGGCACCAGCAGGATCATGCCGGCGGCCATGCGCCAGCGCGACCAGCAGCAAGCCGAGCTGCACCATGAGGCTGCGCATCGCGGCCGCCCGCTGATTGGCCGTGTGCTCCTTGGCGACATCGAGCGCCACTTCGGCGACGGCCAGCGACGGTCGCGAGCTTCGGCACCGTCATCGGCGACCACTGATCCAGCGGTGATGCTGGGCTTCTCGCCGGAGATGAGCTCCTTGAGGGTATTGGTCCGCAGTTCCGTATATTCGCGGCCCGAAGAACTCCCGCTTGGCAACCTCAACGGCATTGTTGAACGCGCGGCGGCAACGGCAGGCCCGCCGCCATCTGCAGCAACGACCTCCCACGCCTGTCGGACCTGGCGAGGTTGACGTTGAAGATACAGCCATGGCTCCGCCGGCAGCGCCTGACCCGACATCCCGTTGGACACCATGACCGATGCGTCGCCGCCGCGGTCGCGCGCGATCCAGGCGAGCTGCTTCACCTCCATCAATTGGTCGATGAAGGCGTCTTCGAGTTTGATCAGGCGGTTAACTGAACGGTCGAGCCGGTCGAGGAACGTGATCAAGCGCGGTCATTTCGTCGTTGATCGTCTTGGCGAGCCCGGGAGGGCGCTCACGCCTTCGGCCGCTGCAGCCGCGGCCAGCGGATTCCGCATGCAACCGCGTCAGCGTATTGAACCGCTGATCGAGCTCGGACACCATCGCCGGCTGGTTGGGGAACGACATACTCCGAAGCGTTTGCCAGTCGCCGCCTTCAGGGCCGGCACCTCGGCGTCGCGCGACTCCGCCAGCAGCGCACTCATCAGGCGCGTTCGTTCGAACCGCCAGCACCAGTCCGGAACGTGCGGGAACGATCCGACCGAAGATTGTGCAGCGCCTTGAAGAGGTGCGTCGACACTTCGGCGACGCCGGCGATCCGGTTGGCGATGTTGACCTTCTGCCAGGACTCCCAGGCGCCGAGCGAAAGGATGAGCACCAGGCTCGCGCACAGGACCAAAATGACGGATTTCAGCAGCGCGTTGATGGAAACGCGATTGAGCATTTCTATCCCCACAGAAGCGATTTGCAATTCGCTCGCCGCGTCTGTTTTAGTTAGCGAGTGGTAAAAACGGTGTAAGCAAAATTTATGGGACGTCAGCAAAATTTCACTATGAACACGCGGCCGCTGCCGGCGCACGATAGAATGTCAATCTAGATTGTTGTTTTAGGCTGTTGTGCCGCCCGCACGCGATATCCAACGGCGTCAGGCCGCGCCATTCACGACGCGGCCCGGCGCAGGCGCGGCAGTCGCGCGAGCATGCGGATGCGCCATTCGCGCATGTTCTCGATCGCCATCAGCATCGCCGGCGTCACGACCAAGGTCAGCACGGTCGCAAAGCCGAGCCCGAACACGATCGCGGTGGAGAGGTTGATCCACCATTGCGTCGCCGGCGCGCCGACCGTGATCTCGCGCGTCATGAACTCGATGTTCATGCCGAACGCGATCGGCAGCACGCCGAGGATGGCGGTCACTGCGGTGAGCACCACCGGCCGCGCACGCTCGCGGCAGGTCTCCAGGATCGCGTCATAGGCGGCGACGCCTTCGCGCCGCAGCCGGTCGTAGGTGTCGATCAGCACGATGTTGTTGTTCACGATCACGCCGGCGTTGGCAATCACGCCGATGCCGGCCATGACCACGCCGAACGGCTGGCCCATGATCAACATGCCGAGCATCACGCCGAAGGTGGAGAGCACGACCGCCGTGAGCACAAGGCCGACCGAGGTCAGCTTGTTGAACTGCGCCAGCAGGATCGCGAAGATCAGGAAGATCGCGGTGCCGAATGCCTTGAGCAGGAAGGCTGACGCCTTCTCGCGCTCCTCATCCTCGCCCTTGAGCTTGAAGTAGACGCCGGGCCCGAGGTCGGCATTCGCCAATTCCTGCTGGATCTCCTGCTGGACGCGCGCAGTCTGCACGCCCTCGGCGATGTTCGCCGACACCGTCGTCACCCGGTTGCCGTTGACGCGGTGGATGAAGCCCACCCGCTGTGACGGTACGCGCTGCACGAAGTTGCCGATCGGAACGTGCCCGGACTGGGTCTGGATGTGCAGCCCGTCGATCTGGTCGAGGCTGCGCCGGTCGGGCGGGAAACGCACCAGGATGTCGACCGCCTTGTCGCTGTCGGCGGGACGGTATTCGGTCGCCTTGAGGCCGTTGGTTACGAGCTGCACCGCGGCGCCGACGGTGTTGACCCCGGCGCCGTATTTGGCGGCCTCCGCCTTGTCGACCTGGATGGTCCAGTCGATGCCGGGCAACGGCTGGCCGTCGTCGAGATCGCGGATGTCGCTGTGCGCCGCGAGCAGCGCCGCGACCTTGCGCGCCGCCGCCGGTAGCGCGGCCGGGTCGAGCGATGAGATCTGCACCTGGATCGGCTTGCCGGTCGGCGGACCGGCGCGCGGCGCAGTGACCTCGACCTTGATGCCGGCAATGTCCGCGGTGCGCTCACGGATCGCGTCCATGATCTCGTGCGCCGGCCGGCGCGTCTGCCAGTTCGCAAACTCGAACTGGATGACGCCGATGGTGTCCTCGGTGAGTTCGCCCATGCCGCGCGGCTGATCGCCGATGCGCGCGTAGACCGTGGCGAGGCCCTGGAATTCGAGCACGCGCTTCTCGACCTCGGCGATCAGTTTGTCTTTCTCATCGAGCGAGAGATTGCCGCGGCCGTGCACGACCACCTGACCATAGTCGGGCTCGACGTTCGGGAAGAACTCAACGCCGCTGCCGAATTTTCCGTACGCCATCTGCACGGCGAAGAGGAGCAGCGCGGCAAGCGCCAATGTCATGCCGGGACGGCGCAAGGCGAGCTTCACCGTGCGCATATACGGCCCGGTATCCTTGGCGCGCTCGTCGTGCGCAACCGGCGCCGCCTTGCCGAGCAGCGCGCCGAGCGTGGGCGTGAAGAACAACGCCACCGCGAGCGACGCAGACAGCGTCGCGATCAGCGTGATCGGCAGATATTTCATGAACTGGCCGACGACGCCCGGCCAGAACAGCAGCGGCGAGAACGCCGCGATGCGCGTGAGCGTCGCCGCGATCACCGGGCCCGACATGCGCTTGGCGGCGAGCGAATAGGCCTCCTTCGGCGGCATGCCCTCGGCCATCCGCCGTTCCGCGAATTCGGAAACGATGATGGCGTCGTCGACCAGCATGCCGACCGCGAGGATCAGCGAGAACAGCACCACGATGTTGACGGTGAGCCCGGCAAGCTGGAGCCCCAGCACGCCGGCCAGGAACGAGGCCGGGATCGCGATGCCGATGAACAGCGAGGCGCGGAAGCCGAGCGCGAACAGGATGATCACCGCGACCAGAAGCACGCCGGTCGCGACCGAGTTCTGCAAGTCGCCCAGCATCTGGCGGATCACCTTCGACTTGTCCTGCGTGAAGGTGACGTGCACCGCCTCCGGCCAGGTCCGCTGCATCTGGGTGACGATATATTTCACGGTATCGACGACTTCGATCAGGTTGGCGCCGGTGCGCTTCGACACCTCGATGGTCATGGCGGGGCGGCCGTTGACCCGCGTGATCGAGATCGCGTCCTTGAAGGTCGGCTTGATCTCCGCGATGTCGGAGAGCGTCACTGATGCGTTCTGCGACGCGACCAGCGGCACCTTCAGGATGTCCTGCGGGCGCTCGAACAGCGACGGTACCTTCACCGAGAATCGTCCGCTCTGGCCTTCGAGCGCGCCCGCGGCGATCAGCGTGTTGAACGATTGCGTGACCTGCCCCAGGGTATCGAGCGAGATGCCGTAGCTACGCATTTGCATGGGATCGATGATGATCTCGACCGCCTCGTCGCGTGCGCCGCGCAGCTCCGCCGACAGCACGCCGGGCGCCTGCTCGATGGCGTTCTTGGCCGACCGCGCAATGCGCAACAGCGTGCGCTCCGGCACGTCGCCCGACAGGCCGACCACCAGCACCGGATAGAGCGACAGATTGACTTCCGTGACCTGCGGTTCATCGATGTCGCGCGGCAGATCGTGCTTGGCGTTGTCGACCTTGGCGCGCACGTCGGCGAGCGCCGCCTTGGCATCGAAGCCGGCCTCGAACTCGAGCAACACGTAGCCGCCGCCTTCATAGGCGGTCGAACGCATCTCCTTGATATTGCCGACCGACTTGAGCTGGGTCTCGACCGGCCGCAGCAGCAGCCGCTCGGAATCTTCCGGGCTGATGCCGCGCTGGGAAAGCTGCACGAAGATGATCGGGATGCGGACGTCGGGCTCCGCTTCCTTCGGAATCGTCACATAGGCGACCGCCCCCGCGACCAGCAGGAATATCAGCGTCGCGATCGTGAGCCGCGCGTGATTGATGGCGTAGTCGATGAAGCGGGACATTCCGAAGTCCTTATTTGCTTTGCCCCCGGCGGCGTGCTTCGAGACGGCGCTTCGCGCCCCTCAGCATGATGGCCGACGGACTAGTTCGCCGTGGCGGTGATCTCCGCCGCCGCCGCAACCGCCTCGACGGTCTGGCCTTCGCGAACGAAATCCTGGCCCTGCACGATCACCCGCGCGCCGTCGCGGATGCCCGCGACCCACATGTGGTTCTGCTCGTCCTCGATGATGTTGACCCGGTTGAACGCGACGGTTCCGTCCTCACCCACCGTGCGCACACCGATGTCGCCGGTCGAGGCGATGGTGAGCGCCGAGCGCGGCACACGCGCGGCCGCCATCGCCGCGATCGGAATCGCGACCTCGGCGCTGATGCCGTCGGGAATTGCGCCATCGGGGTTGGAAATCTCGACCTCGACGCGATAGGTGCGGGTGCCCTGGCTCGCGGTCTTGGCGACGAAGCGGACCTTGCCCTGGACCTGCTCGCCGGTGACGAGCTTGACCTCGGCAGGTTCGCCCACGCGCAGGCCGGCAAGCCTGCGCTCCGACACCTCGACCACCGCCAGCATCGGATCCAGCGCAACGATGGTCCCGATCTCGCGGCCCATCATCGGAAGCGATGAGCCGCCGACCTCGACCGTGATGTCATGCACGATGCCGCTGAACGGCGCGCGCACGAATCCGCGCTCGAGCTCGGCCTCGGCGGCGGCCAGTATCGCCTCGGCTGCTGCAAGCTGTGCCTCGAGATTGACGAGCTCGAGCTTCGGGACCGCGCCCGACGCGATCAGCTTGCGCTTGGCTTCGAGCTCGGTCCGGCGCTGGATCACAAGCGACTGCGCCTGCGCCACCTGCGCCTTGCGTGCGTCGTCGGAGAGCACGACGATGATGTCGCCCTCCTTCACACGGGCGCCGCGGCGCACGCGCAATTCGGTAAGCACGCCGCCCGAGCGGGCGGTAACGACCACGCGCCGGTCGGCCTCGGTGCGTCCGGCGAGCACGAGCTTGCGGCTGTGATCGACGACCTTGGCCTCGATGACGGCGACGCGGAATGGCTTCTTGGCCACGCCATCGCTGCGGACGGAGGCGCGGCTCGTGGCGCTCTCGTGCGGCAGGAAGTGCCCGGACGCGATCCACAATCCTGCGGCGGCAACAACACCGACCGCGGCAATACGACTTGCTTTCATCCCGCACCCTCCTTGGCGCGTACGCGATTGTGGGTACGGCTACCCAGCATGTGACGTGTGATATCCATGAAGATCGGCAGCAACGCCTTGGCGTCGAAACCCGGTTCGAGCGCGCGGCGCCACCAGACGCCATCGGCGATGACCATCAGCATGGTCGCCGCGGCGTCGAAGTCGAGATCGCGCGCAATGTCGCCGCGCTCGGCGCCGGCGTGCAGAAGATCGACCAGCCACTTCTTCACATCGGTGTCAAAGGCGGCCGAGATGCGCGCGATCTCCGGATTGCGGCGCGCCTCCGACATGATCTCGGTGCAGAGCTTCACCTGTTCGTCCGGCCGCTCGGAGAAGTGGTGATAGGCCATGCCTTCGAGCACCGCGAAGAAACCGCGCGACAGATCGGCGCTGGCGAATTCCTGGGCGACTTCGGCGCGGTCGCGTTCGGCGATGCCGGCGATCAGCGCCTCTTTCGACGGGAAGTAGCGGTAGAGGTTGCCAGGGCTCATGCCGGCCTCGTTGCAGATGTCCTGCATCGACGCGCCATGGAAGCCCGAGCGCACGAAGCAGCGCTGGGCCGCCGCAAGGATTTCCGACCGGCGATCGGATTTGGCCCGGGCCGGCTTGGCCTGGGCTTGCGTGCGTGGCATAGCGGACAACCCCCGGATATTGCACAGCAGCAATATGAGAATGAACGTTCATTCTCAAAGATTCGGCACGGTGTCAATCCCGGTCCGATCCCCTAACGTGTAGGCAGAAACACGGCCGCCCGGCCCATTTGTGGTGGCCCCGCGGCGATCCGGGGAATTTCATGCGAACAATAGCTCTCGGCGCCGTTTGTCTCCTGGCCGGCGTCGTCCCGGCACTGGGGCAAGGCGAGCCGAGCCTCGCGGGCAAGTCCGTCCGCATGGTGATCGGCAGCGCGCCGGGCGGGACCTACGACCTGCTCGGCCGTGCCGTCGCCCGCCACATCGGCCGTCACCTCCCCGGAAATCCGTCAGTGGTGCCACAGAACATGCCGGGCGCCGGCGGACTGGTGGCGGCCAATCACATCTACAATGTCGCGCCCAAGGACGGCACCGCGATCGCGATCTCGAACAAGGGCGTCGCGGGCGCCGCGATTGCCGGCGTGCCGGAGGCGCGCTTCGACGCCACGCGGATCACATGGCTCGGCACGCCCATCACCGAGACGAGCGTCTGCTTCGCGTACAATTCGCCACAGCTTCAGGTGCGCTCGATCAACGATCTCTACGAGAAGGAATTGCATGTCGGATCGCTCGGCGCCGGCACGGTCGCGACCGCCTATCCGCGCGCGCTCGCCGCGCTGCTCGGGCTGAAATTCAAACTGGTCGGCGGCTATGCCGGCTCGAACCAGATCTATCTCGCCATGGAGCGCGGCGAGGTCGAGGCGATCTGCGAAGGCATCGACGGCGTGATCGCCAAGCGGCCGACCTGGATTCCCGAGAAGGTCATCACGCTGCTGTTGCAGGGCGGCGCCTCGCCCAATCCCGATCTCAAGGACGTTCCCTTCATCATCGATCACGCCAAGACCGCCGACGACAAGCTCGCGCTCGAATTCCTCTATGCGGCCGAGGGAATCGGCCGCCCGTTCTTCGCACCGCCCGACCTGCCGCCGGCGGTGCATGCGATGTTGCGCAATGCATTCGATCGCACGATGCAGGACCCGGAATTCATCGCCGACGCCAAGAAGCTTGGCTTCGATCCGCGGCCGGAGAACGGCGACTACCTCGCGGCGCTGATGAAGCGGATGGCGGCGACCCCAAAACCGATCAAGGACAAGGTCGTCGAATTGACCAAGTAGCGCGAGCGACATGTAGCGCGAGCGACATGGCTGCGTTGCACGTTCGCCAGCCGGCGGTATTTGCATGCGTGAAATCCGATTTTCTGAATGAGCGTTTAGGTCATCCTGAATGGATCGTCAGAAACCCATTGTTTTCGGGCACTTTTTCGACACACCACAGGCGTTCAATGATCAGGAGCGGGGGCGCTTGGCACCATCCCCCCGGATGGGAACCTAGAACTCGCGCACGGAGGAATGCCCGATGAAAAAGGTTCTGATTTCGCTCGCCGCAGCCACGATCATGGTTGCGGGTTTCGTTACCAGTGCTGATGCACAACGCGGACGTGGAGGCGGCGCGGGATTCTCCCGCGGTGGTGGCGGCGGCTTCGTCGGCGTCCGCGGCGGCGGAGGAGGCAGGTTCGTCGCTGGCGGCGGAGTCCGCCGTGCCGGCTTTGTCGGCGGCCCTGGATTCCGACGCGCCGGTTGGGTTGGCGGCCCCGGATTGCGCCGGCGGCCGGCGTTGGGTCGGCGGCCCCGGTTGGGTGGGCGGCGGCCGTTGGGCCGGAGGCCGCTGGTGGGGCGGGCGCCGCTTTGTCCGCGCCGGTTTTGTTGGCGCTGGATTAGTGGGCGCGGGCGCTACTGGGGCGGCTACGGTACGGCGGCTGCCGGCAGTGGCAGGTGGTCGGCACGCCCTGGGGACCGCAGTGGCGGCTGGTCAACGTTTGCTGGGCTCCCGTCGGCTACGGCTGGGGTGGTGGCTGGGGCGGATACGGCGCCAGCGTCTGGTGAGTGCGAAACTCGTCGCGACCTGCGACGCCGATCGCCATGTATTTCGACCCGCCGGGCGTTGCTCGGCGGGTTTTTTGAATGTCATAAACCGGCCGTGCCCTGATAGACCGGCGCCGGGCGACCAACCATGGTGATGATCCTCGGATTCCTGATCTCGTTTGCCGCCGGCTGGTCGGTCGTGGCCGCCGACGCGCTATTCCGCGCCGAAGAGCGGCCCGGCATCTTCCGCGGCACGCCGGGGATGATCCTGCTGCTGACCATCGCCGCCGTCGGCGGCCTCACCATTGCCGGCGCGATGATCTGGTTTCTCCAGTCGATGATCTCGGCGGCGGTGCTCGTCATCCTGGCCGGCGGCATGGTTCTCGGTGGCGCAGCGTCCAAGAAGCTTCATGTAAACGCCGCCGGCGACGCCAATCGGATGATTGTGGGATTTGCGGTACTGGTCGCACTTTACGGCTTGGTCTGGACCTATTTGCCGCCCGAGCCGCCGCCGGCCCCGCCGGCCCCCACCGAAGGACCGGCCGTACCCCCATCAAAATAGCGTGGCGGTGGACTTCCCAAGGTCTTTCTGGTATCTGCGCGCCCCAGTAGCTGGTGATCCGTGGTTGTCATCCACGCCACCATCCCAAGAACTCAACCCGCTCGATCTGAAAGGGAACGCCGCGTGCAAGTTCTCGTCCGTGACAACAACGTCGACCAGGCCCTCAAGGCGCTCAAGAAAAAGATGCAGCGCGAGGGCATCTTCCGCGAGATGAAGCTCCGCGGCCACTACGAAAAGCCCTCCGAAAAGAAGGCCCGCGAACGGGCGGAAGCGATCCGCCGGGCCCGCAAGCTCGCCCGCAAGCGCCTGCAGCGCGAGGGCCTGCTGCCGATGAAGCCGAAGGTGGTCCCCGGTGCCGGCGGACCAGGGGGCCGCGGCGGCGCTCCGCGCCGGCCGAGCTTCTAGGCGTTTCCCTATTCGGCATTTTATGACGCGGGCCTTGAGGGCCCGCGTTGTCGTTTTGGAAATCAGTCGAATTTTTCGGCCACGAAGCTTCGTGCTTCCGCCACTGCGCCGAACGATCCCAGATTCTCGTGCCCGCCGCCGGCGATGCGCATGAAACGCTTGGGCGAGGTGATCAGCTTGTAGAGGAGCTGCCCGGACGCGATCGGCACGACCTCGTCGCGGTCGCCATGCAGGACCAGCACCGGCGCCGTCACCTTGGCGACGCGCAGGTCGGAGCGGAACTGGTCCTTCATCAGAATGCGCACCGGCAGGTACGGATAGACGCCGGCGGCGATATCGACCGCTGACAAGAACGGCGCTTCGAGCACCACGCGCGCAACCTGACGCTCGGAAGCGAGCGCGAGCGCGACGCCGGAACCAAGCGACTCGCCCCACAACACGATGCGCTCGGCGCCGTAACGTTTGACGGCGAAGTCGTAGGCGGCGCGTGCATCCGCGATCAGGCCGGCTTCGGTCGGGCGGCCGGTCGAGCCGGCATAGCCACGATAGCTCAGCGCCACCAGGCCCTCGCCTTGCGCGGTCAGTTCGCGGAAGCGATCGACGCGATAGCGCAGCGCACCGCCATTGCCGTGGAAGTAGAGCCAGACCGGACGGTCGCCGCGCGGCGGGACGTGCCAGACGATGACGCGCGCGCCATCCGGCGTATCGAGCACCACCTCCTCGGCTTCCGGCAGGCCGGCGTCGGCTGGCGGGGTGCGAAAACCCTCCGGGAAATACATCAGCCCGCGCTGGGCGACGTACATCAGCGCCGCCAGCGCCAGGTAGCCGGTCGACAGGAAAATCAGGAACCACTTCCATCCGGCCATGGGGCGTCCTGGACGGCCCGGGAACCGGTTCCCGAGCGCGGGCGTTAGCTTGTTGGTTCTTTCTTCTGGCGAGGAGGATGCCATGGCGACGATGGTAAAGGGAACGGAAGAACAACTGACGCAGGCCCTGGGCGCGGGCGTGGTGCAGATCTGGAGCCACCTGCCGCCCGACATCCAGCACGAACTGTTCGAGGAGGCGATCACCTGCCTCGGCGAGCGGATGCGGCACCACCTCGCCCTGTTCCTGCACGACCGCCACGTTCGCACCGATTTCCGGACGCGCGGCATCGTGGAGCCGGACAGCCTCGGAGGCTAGTTTCAATTCGATGAAACCTTTGTGACGGCCCGCGCATCGCGACCGGGAATTCCAGCGCGCGGCGGCGATACCCGCAACGAGCGCGAACGCGCCTTGTTGTTAAAACGCGCCGCCGAATGCGAGGCAAAGGCTGCGGCGGCGACACGCGGCGGCCTGGCCGAGTAACAAGAACAGGGTTTGACCCACGTCATTAAAGTCCGCCGTGCCTCCCATAACAACCGAAAGACGGACATCAAGGAACGTCCGTTTCGAGCCAGAACCGGAGGTCAATAGCGTCCCTAAGACCTTTGGATAGCTTCGTTGTCCGAAAGGGCAATATCAGCACCAGTCTTTTGTGATCAATAATAGGGCTCAAAAATACGAGGCGACCGGAACGCCTACGAGCCATCTGCGGTTCAGCTTCACTTGTCAGGACGGCGGGCACCCTGAGCCACGCTCGATCTCTGCGGGCGCTGGGCAGCGACGCACCTTGTTTTCTCAGCCCGATTTGCCCGCGCAACATTGCAGCAAGCCCGGAGTTGGACCGTGACGGATGAGAACGATGCGGATTTGAGTGTCCGCGTTACCATGGCCGATTCTCACCCGGGGCGATGTTCGAAATCCATTCGACGTTCAGGCGGAGTGTGTCGGCTGCGCGTGTGGGCTGTTGGATTAGCCGCGGCTCTTGTGTGCGGATGGATTTCCGATGGCGTCGCTCAACGAGCGATCGACAAGCAAGACCGTGATATCCATTCGATCCGCGCCGACGGTACGTTACGCGTCGCCATCACTCGGTTTGACCTTCCGGCATTTCATTATCGCCGTATCGATAAATCGACCGTTGGACCGGAAATTGATCTCGCGAAGCAAATTGCCAACGCACTTCAGGTGAACATGGTTCTTGTTGACGATCCACCATCCTTTGATGCGGTGGTCGAAGGCGTTGCGGACGGCCGAGCCGATATCGGCATCAGCAAGTTGTCGCAAACCTACTATCGGCTCATGATCGTTCGATTTTCGCAACCCTACCTCACCTTGCGCCACGGCCTGTTGTTTGACCGAGCGAGGATTGCCCAGGCTGCCGCTGGTCGCCCTCCCGAGGAAGTGCTTCGCAATTTCCGGGGCAGCATTGGAGTGATTCGGGGGAGCGCGTATGCGGACTTTGCTCGCCGAAACTTTTCGGCCGCTCGCTTGGTCGAACTCGCCAATTGGACTGACGTCGTTGATGCCCTCAAGGCGGGCCGGATCGATGCAATTTATCGCGATGAATTCGAGATTAAGCTGTTGCTAAAGAGCAATCCCGCGCTCAACATCAAATTTGGCGCAGCCATACTGACTGACCAGTTCGCCTTTCTTTCCATTGCGATTTGCAATTCGTGTTCCAAGCTACAGGAATTCATCAACTATCATCTGACCCAAACCCGCGGCGCCTTCACATTGGAGCGGCTGCTCAGCTCCGAATGACGAAAAGAACGGGACAATTGGTCTCGATGAACAGGATATCAATCACCGCGCTATCTCGATCGGTCAATCGTCCTCCGGTGGTGTTGGCCGCGGTCGCAATCGCGCTAGCGCTTGGAGCCACCAAACACCCTTATTTGCAATTTCTACGCCCGCTCGGTGATTTCTACGTGGCCCTGCTACAGATGTGCGTACTTCCGTTTCTGTTGGCAACAATTCCGCTGGCCGTCCGATCTGCAATGACAAGCGAAAGCGGAGGCTCGCTGGTGCTCACACTGGCGATCTGCCTTCTAGGCACGATCATAGCTGTTGCGTTGATTGGCATAACGGTACCGAGTTTCTTTTTCCATTTTGCCCAAATCGATGAACAAGCGATCGCAAGGATTGGAGCGCTCGTGGGAAGCTCGGCGACCCGCGTGGATGTCGAATTTGCGTTAGATCTTTCCCGTGCGGCTGGCGCCGTTGCCGATCGGCCGTCCGGAGTGGCCGCCTTGGTCCCCACCAACATATTTGCCTCTCTTGCTGGAAACGACAGTGTCAGGGTGCTGGTGTTCGCAGCAATCTTCGGCGCCGGCATGGTTGCGACGGAACGGAGTTCTGGTCACTCGGTTTTCGGTGCGTTGCGCCACATCCAAGAGGTGTGCATCCTTATTTTCGATTGGTTCAATCTCCTCGTTCCGATCGGCATCGTTGCGCTTATCGCTCCGCAGGTCGCGAGGCTCGGACCCGATGTCTATGCCGTGCTTGCGGTTTTTGCCGTTGCCCTGCTGGCAACGAGCTTGCTGATATTCGCGATTATCATCGGGCTCATTTGCCTCACTTTGAGGGTCGGTCCGCTGACCGCCACCGCCAATATTCTCGGACCGCTGATGCTCGCCGCCGCGACCAGCAACACGTTGATCTGCATTCCACTTGCCTTGGACACCATGAAGGAAAAATTCCGCATAGATCGTCAATTGTGCGACCTGTACATCCCACTTGGCTTCGCCACGATGCGATTCGGAAGCATTTTGTATTTTTCGATCATTACCTTGTTCATGGGCATGCTGCTCGGCCGCGGCTTTGACATTGGCGACCTTATCTTGATCGCAGCGTTGTCGATTTTGGCGTCGTTTGCCACGCTAGGGACAAGCGGCGTGGCGGCGTTAGCACCTGTTGCAACTGTGCTGCGGCCGTTCGGCCTGTCTTATGAACTTGCCGTGCCGCTCATGATTGTTATCGAGCCGGTCGCCAACATGCTGCGAACGATGCTGAATGTCGGGGTCAACTGTCTCATTCCTGCACTTGCCTCCACGCACCGGCCTACGAGCGTAGACAGCGCTTCGGCCAAATAGTCGGCCTACACTGCGCTGGGCGCGCATACCGGAATGTGCACTATGTCAAAAGCGGAAAGTATTGAAGTGAGCAAACGCCTTCCGGTTTGCCGCCGGAAACGAACTCCAATCCGCGTGTTGATAAGTAATCCGCCCAAAGCTACCGCCGCCCGGTCGCCTGCGCGATCTCGTCGCGCCCATTTCTCCTCGACCGCCTTGCGCCGCTCCGGGCTGGCGGAGGCCACCTCCGGGAATTCGATGCCGCCAGTGCCCAGGGCCGGCAGGCGTTCACGATCGCGCGGGTGTTCTCCCACGGCGGCTCGCGCAGCATCGGATCGAGCGGCGTCGACCAGGCGCGCTTGATGTATTCGATGTCGGCGCACCGGATCGCAGCGCGTCGACATCGCCCAGATCACGTCGTCGAGATTGGTCGGGTCGATGTCGCCGTCGACCACGACGACCCAGCGCCCGGCGTAATTGCCGGAATGGCAGCCCGCGACCAGCATGCCGGCCTGCTGGGCGTGGCCCGGATGCATCTGCTCGATCGAGACCACGATGAACATGCGGATGGCGCCGGCTTCGTGGCACCACACGCCCTTGACGCCGGAGAGGCCCGCGCTCTCGATCTCGTCCCAGATCATGCCCGACTGCACGATGCACTTGGCGAACGACACGTCGGTCGGCGGCCGCATCGGCGACGCCATGGTGAGGATCGGATCGTTGCGGTGATAGACGCGGCGCACGCGCACGACCGGCTCGTCGCGCACGTGGCTGGCGTAATAGCCGGTGAACTCGCCGAACGGACCCTCCGGCGCGCGTCTCGTCGTGGCAGGAATTCGCCCTCGAGCACGATCTCGGCATGCGCCGGCATCGGCAGGCCGTGCAGCTCGCTCGCGATCGTCTCGTAGGCGCGGCCGCGATGGCCGCCGGCATAGGCGTATTCGGTGGTGCCGTGCTTGATCTCGTGGCTGCCGGCGAGGAACAGCACCGGATCGAGCCCGCAGCAGATCAGCACCGGGCACGGCTTGCTTCTTGCTTGAAATATTTCTCGCGGATCAGGCGGCCGTGCTTGCCGGGCGAAATCCAGACGCCGGCGTTTTGCTGGTCGTGCGCCACCACGCGATAGGTGCCGAGATTGACCCAGCCGGTGTCGGGGTCCTGCATGATCACGACGCAATAGGTGCCGATGTAGCGGCCGCCGTCCTTCTCGTGGATCATCGGCACCGGAAACTTGAACAGGTCGACGGCGTCGTCGCGGTCGACGTTCTCCAGGATCGGCCCGTCCGTCACGGCCACCGGCGGGATCAGCTTGAAGTCGTTCTTCATGCGGTCGCGATAGGCCTTCACGATCGTGGTCGGATCGTCGCTGTCGGGAAAGCCGAACGAGATAGGCGAGCCGCCGGCAGGTATTGTGCAGGCCGGAGACGATGCGCATGCCGGGCGGATAGCCCTTGATCTGGTCGAACAGCACCGCCGGCGAGCGGCCCGGATTGGAATGCGCGAAGATTTCCGCCAGCACGCCGATCTCGAGGTTCCAGTCGGCGCCGTCGATGCGCGCGAGCTCGCCGATGCGATCGGCATAGTCGACGATGTCGCGCACGTCGGGCTGCCGCTCGTTCGATCCGGGCGCGGGTTTGCTGCGACGTCCGGGTTCAGCATGCTGTCTCGTCTCTCCTACTTGCGTCATCCTGATGCGCTGACGCGCGTCTCGATGCGGCCCGATGGCGCTGCTGCGCGATTCACCGGCCGTCGCCCATCGAGGCTCGCTTCGCCGCACCTCAGGTGACGAGTCGAGCGATGCATTGACGCATGCGAGCATAGCACAACGTGGCACTGCGCGCACGAGGACGGAGGTCGCTATGGCTCGCATCGGTCGCCGTGCATTGCTGCTCGGATCGGCAGTCGCTCGCGGCGCTCGGCGACCGCGGCCGGCCGCCGCGCAGACCTGGCGACGGTGAAGGTGGCCTCCGCCGGGATCGCCAGCGACATCGGCTTCTTCCTCGCCCTCAAGAAGGGCTACTTCCGCGACGAAGGGCCTCAACGTCGAGCTCGACCCAGATGGCCAATGCGCCGCAGATGATCGGGCCGCTCGGCATGGGCCAGCTCGACGTCGGCGCCGGCACGGTCGCGGCGAGCCTCTACAACGCGGTGGCGCAGAACATCGCGATCCGCGCGGTCGCCGACAAGGGCTCGATGCGCCCGGGCTACGGCTTCTCGGGCCTGATGGTGCGCAAGGACCTGGTCGATAGCGGGCGCTTCAAGACCTACGCCGATCTCAAGGGCATGAAGCTCGCGGTCGGCACCTTCGGCAGCGCCAATGCCTCGGCCATGAACGAGGCGCTCAAGAAGGGCGGGCTCAAGTGGTCGGATGCCGCCAGCATCGTGGCGCTGCGTCTTCCCGCAGCACATCGTCGCCTACCAGAACAAGGCGATCGACGCGAGCATGACCAACGAGCCGACCTCGACCAGCGCGGTGCAGGACGGGCTCGCGGTGCGCATCGCCGGCAACGACGAGATCTATCCGGCGCAGCAGACCGCGGTCGTGCTCTATTCGGAGATCTTCGCGCGCACGCGGCCGCGAGCATCGCGCTCAAATTCATGCGCGCCTATATCCGGGCGGTGCGCGAATACAACGACGCGCTCAAGGACGGCCGCATCGCCGGCCCCAATGCCGACGAGGTGATCTCGGTGCTGACCGAATACACCTTCATCAAGGACGCCAAGATCCACCGCTCGATCACGCCGGCGGCGATCGATCCCGACGGCCGCATGAGCCTCGAGGGCCTGCGCAACGACCTCGCCTTCTTCAAGGAGCAGAAGCTGATCGCAGGATCCGAGCATGACGGTCGAGCGCATCATCGACACGTCGTTCGCCGAGCAGGCGGTGAAGGAGCTGGGGCCGTACAAGCCAAAGACGTGAGCGGCGCGCGATGGAAGCGCCGGGCTACGGAAACCCCGCCTCGCGCAACGCATCGATCATGTGCGCCGCATCGTCGGCGTTGCGGTAGCATGAGAACATCGGCCAACCCTCGATCGTGAGCCCCGGCACCTGTTTCAGGGCTCCGGCGATCGCAGCCCTGGCTTCCATATGCTGCCCGAGTTTGATCAGAATAGCGCCGAGCCAAATCTGGCCGAATACGATTTGCGGTGCGCGCTGCGAGCCTTCGCGGATGGCCGCCAGCGCTTCCTGATAGCGCTTGAGCATATAAAGCGCGTGGCCCTGGATCGCATGCAACTGCGGTGGATGGAAGGGATCGAGCCGGACATGCGCCTGCAGGACGTCGAGCGCCCGGGAGGACTTACCGGCGAAGACCAGGATGGCCGAGAAGCGATAGTCGGTGAAGTTCGGATTGAGGCTGACGGCTTTCTCGAATTCGCGGACGCTCGCGTCAATCTGGTTCATCCAGAAATAGGCCCAACCGAGCTGCGCCCGCGCCAACGGCAGATTCGGATCAAGGCTGACGGCCTTCAGCGCCAGTTCGTAACCGTCATCAAGGTCCTTGCGGTTACCAAGGTCCGGAGCTGCCGGGTCGGCATAGGCGCGAACATATGTGTGTCCAAGCTTGGCGCAGATTTGCGCATTCTGCGGATCGATCTTCAGCGCGTCAGCGAACAGCCGCCGCGCTTCGTAGAGATATTTCGGGTCCCAGGACTGCTCCAGTACGCGCTGCGCCTGGTCGCCCTGCATCATCAGGTCGTAGGCAGTCCAGGAATCCGGCTTCTTGCGAGATACGCGCTCGACCTCCGCATTGCCAACATGCGCCACGACGATCCTGACGATCGACTGCGTGATCTCGTCCTGAATGGCGAAGACATCACCAAGCGCGCGATCGAACCGCTCCGCCCATTGGCGGATACCGGATTGCGTGTCGACGAGCTGAGCCGTGATCCTGATCCGGTCACCCATTCGACGCACGCTGCCTTCGATGATGTAGCGGACGCCGAGTTGGCCGCCGGCTTCGCGCACGTCAACGGCACGGCCCTTGTAGCTGAACGACGAATTGCGCGCGATCACCGACAGGTCGGAGAAGTACGAGAGCCCATTGATGATGTCTTCGGTGATGCCGTCGCTCAAATATTCCTGGCTCGGATCGCCGCTCAGGTTTGCGAACGGCAGAACCGCGACCGACGGCCCATCGAGCATTTGGCGCGCCGAAGGCGCCGCTACTTTCGGCGGCTCAGCCTCACGGCCGCTGACGACTGAAGCGTCGAACAGGTAGCCACGCTTCGGAACGGTCTTGATGATGCGTTGCGAGGTGTCACCCAGTGCGTTGCGCACTTCGCTGACACATTGCGTCAGCGACTTTTCGGTGACGGTCAGGCCGGGCCAGACCGCGGTGAGCACTTCCTCCCGCGACACCAGCCGCCCGGCGTTCTCGATGAGGAAGCGCAGGACCTCGAAACTCTTGGGCCGCAGCGTGATGTCGCGGCCCTGCGACGTCAGCGCCCCACGTGCACAGTCGAGCGTCCAGCGGTCGAATGTATAGAGCGGCTGCGACACGATTGCCTCGAAAAGACCGACGTTTGCGGGGCTTTGATGCCTTCTTGAGAAAGATTTCAGCTATCCTTCAGGCCAAGTCAAACGGGCACGACTACGTTTCCGGCCACCAGAGACCAGTATTTCGCGCACAAATCTCGCAGACGGAGATCGACATGGCCCGGAAATTCCTTGCCTCAACCATTCTCGTCACACTGCTGGCGTCGGTCGCGGCGACGTCCAGTCCCACGGCGGCACAGGACGCCTTTCCGTCGAAACCGATCAAGATCGTGCTGCCTATCCCGCCCGGCAGCGCCCTCGACGTCGTGACCCGTGTGGTCGGCGATCAGCTCGGTAAGAGGCTCGGACAGCAGGTGCTGGTCGAGCCGCGGCCCGGCGCCGGCGGCCTGCTCGCCGCGCAGGCCGTCGCGACAGCTCCGGCCGACGGCTACACGCTTCTCGGCGGCGCTTCGTCGATCTTCACAATCCTGCCCGGGCAGAAGGAGAACCTCCCGATCGACGTCAGCCGCGATTTCACACACGTCGGAATGATCGTCGGCCGCGGCGTGATGTTCGTGGCGGTGCCGCCCAAGCTCGGCATCAAATCGTTTTCTGAATTTGCCGCCTTGGCGAAATCAAAACCGGGCGAGATCGTGATCGGCACCAATGGCGCGGGCACGCTTCCGCACTATGCCGGTCTCATATTGCAGAAGAAGGGCGGCTTGCCCGTCACAGTGGTGCCGTACAATCAGGGCGGCACATCCGCGGCCGTCGCCGACATCATGGGCGGCCGCGTCCACGCAACCATTGAAGGCGTGTTCGGTATCCGGGGTCCGCTTCAATCCGGCGATCTCCAGCTTATCGGCGCCATGTCGGCGGAACGTGATCCCGACTTCCCGGCCGTGGCCACGGTCGGGGAGACCCTGCCGGGCCTGACGGCGGTGGGATTCATGAGCCTGGCCGCGCCCGCGAAGACTCCCGAGACGATCGTGCGCCGCCTGAACGAGAGCCTCAATCACGCGCTCGCAACGCCGATCGTCAAGCAACGCTTCGCCGAACTTGGCGTCCCGATGAGCGTCGTCTCGCCGGCACAGGCGACCGCATTCGTCGATCAGCAGCGCACGATCTGGCTGCCTCTCGTGAGAGAGCTGGAAGGCCGTTGACCAAGGCAGCCCGGCGCCAGTCCAATTCATGGGACGGCGTCTTTCCTCCGCAGGGAGCAGCGCGCCATGACCGACGCACGCGCGGAACTTCTTCGCTTGATCAATGGATTTCAGGCCAGCCAAGCGATCCATGTCGCCGCCACGCTTGGGCTTGCCGATATCCTGCAGCGCGGCCCCGCTCGTTCCGCCGACCTCGCCGATTTGACCGGCGCTCATCCCGATGCACTCCGCCGCCTGGTGCGGGTGCTCGCGAGCATCGGGCTGATCGAAGAAACCAGCGACCAGCGCTTGGTACTGACGCCGACCGGCCAATTCCTGCGCAGCGATGTGTCGGGAACATGTGCGCCGATGGCGGAATTGATCGGGCGGCCGAACTTCTGGCAGGCCTGGGGCGATCTTCTGCACACCGTGAAGACGGGGGAGATCGCATTCGACCACGTGCACGGCAGCAATGTCTGGGACTATCGGTCCCGTCATCCGGACGAGGCACGCGCCTTCGATCGCGCCATGGCATCGGGAACCGAACGATTTGCGGAGGCGGTCATCGACGTCTGCGATTTCGGTTGCTTCGAGCACATCGTCGACGTCGGCGGTGGAGACGGCATGTTCCTGGCCAAAATACTGGCCAGCCACCCGCACGTGCGTGGCACACTGTTCGATCAGCCGCACGTGATCGCACGCGTCGTGGCGTCCCAGCCTGCTGAGGCATTCAACGGCCGTTATTGCGCCGTGGGCGGGAACTTCTTCAACGGCGTGCCGGAAGGCGGCGACGCCTATCTGCTGAAATGGATCTTGCACGACTGGGGCGACGCCGCCTCGGTCAACATCCTTAGATCCTGCCGGAGGGCCATGAAGCGCGCCGGCAGGCTTCTCGTTGCGGAGTACGTCCTCGGATCGTCTGATGCTTCACCGGAGGGCGAATTCATGGACCTGATGATGTTGGTGATGAACGGCGGACGTGAGCGAACACGCGACGAATTCGCGGCAATCTTTGCTGCTGCTGGTTTCCGGTTGACGTCCATCACACCAACCGCGACGCCGCTTAGCGTTATCGAAGCCGTTCTCGATCACGAATAGGGGCACCAAATATGAGGGCACGTCCTATTCAGCCGTCGTAGGCCTTTTGAAGTGCCGCGATATCGAGCTTCTGCATCTGCATCATCGCGTTCATGACGCGGCCGGACTTTACGCGATCCTTGTCATGCAGGAGCTTGCCGAGGACCGTCGGAATGATCTGCCACGACAGTCCGAACTGGTCCTGCAACCACCCGCATTGTTGATTCTTGCCGCTAGCGGAGAGCTTGTCCCAGAGCTCGTCGACCTCCGCCTGGGTCTCGCAGCTCACGAACAGCGAGATCGCCGGCGAAAACGTGTAGTGAGGACCGCCGTCGAGCGCCATGAAGGTCTGTCCTTCGATCTCGAAGGTGCCGGACTTCACTTTTGGCTTCCCGTCCGGCCCCGGCTCTCCCCAGCGGTCGGCGCTGATGATCTTCGCGTTCTTGAAGACCGACATGTAGAAGTTCATCGCCTCTTCGAGATTGCCATTGAACCATAGAAACGGCTTTACCGTTGGCATCGACTGACTCCTTACTTTGAGATTACGCCGCGAAGCATTTTTACGCGCTGCGCCGTAGCGCTTCGCGATCCGCCATCGCCGACAGCAGCTCGGCGAGCTTGTTGAGGTTCGCGGACACCCCCTTCTCCATGCCGGACTTGAGCGCGCCATCGCGCGCTTCCTGCGACGAATAGAGCATCTTCATCGTGACGGTGGTTTCCTCGTCCTCTTCGGTGAGGAGGAGCGTTCCGATCGCCTCGCCGGGCTTGTCGTCGAACAGTTCCGTCCGCACGATGCGCTCCGGACGCACGATCTCGCGGTGGACGCCGCGCAGGCCCATTTCCATTCCGCCCGGACCACGCCACACCCAGCGATAGGCGCCGCCGACGCGGAGGTCATTGTCGCAGACCGCAAGCTGCCAGCCGTCCGGACCGCTCAGCCAGCGCTTGAGCAGCTCGGGCTTGGTGTAGCAGTCGAACACCAGCATACGCGGCGCGTTGAGGACGCGAGTTATGACGATTTCGCGATCCGTCGGTGTGGTGACCGTCAACGTTGCAACACTCACTGGCACTCTCCCGTGTGTTTAGGTGCGCTCGTTTACTTTTGCCGGGGCTTCAGCTCGTTCAGCAGCGCATCGAGGCGGTTGAAACTGCCTTCCCAGAACCGGCGATAGCGCTCCAGCCATTTGGTCGCTTCCGCAAGCCGCTTCGCTTCGAGCCGGCACGGCCGCCGCTGCGCATCGCGGCCGCGCGAGATGAGCCCGGCGTGCTCCAGCACCTTCAAGTGCTTGGAGATCGCGGGCTGGCTCATCGCAAACGGCTTGGCGAGATCATTCACAGACACCTCGCCCGTGGCGAGACGGGCGATGATTGCCCGGCGCGTCGGATCGGCAAGGGCTGCAAAAGTCGCGTTCAAGCGTTCGGTGGACATTTCTTAATATAACCATTCAGTTTTATAACCTGTAAGTTATCTAAAGCGACAAGTCAAGCAGTGCCGCCGGCCCGGACATGAAAAGGGGCCCGCGCCAGGCGCGGGCCCCTCACGTGTTGAAGGCGATGTGTCGGCGCTACGGCAGCGCGAACACCACCACCGAGTTATGGCCGCGCACCGGCGTGGCCATCGACTTCTTGGTGATCGACAGCGGACCGGCGGTGACGGACTGGCCGTCGCCAGTCAGGATCGCGACATACTGCTTGCCGTCCACGGCGTAGGTGATGGTCGAGGTCATCACGATGCCGCCGACGACCGTCTCCCACAGCACCTTGCCGCTGTCGGCGTCGAAGGCGCGGAAGCGGCGGTTGGCGTCGCCCCAGAACACGAGATCGCCGTCGGTGACAAGCGCAGAAGCCTGGCTCGGCTGCGCCTGCGAGTAGAGCACCTTCATTTCGCCGGTCGCGAGATCGATCTTCGCCAGGTTCATGAACTTGTTGGGATCGATGCCAGGACGCATGACGCCCACCCGCGGGCCCCAGCCGAGCTTGGCCTTGGCGTTCGAGGTCATCGACAGGCACTGGTCCTGGAACGGAACGTAAAGCGCATTCTTCTTGGGATGATAGGCGATCGACCACAGCCCGCGGGTGTTGTGGTAGCACCCAAGCACGGTCTGGCCGTCCTTCTTGAACAGCTTGTCGACATTGATATGCGTCTGCCCGGTCTCCGGATTGATCTCGCTCATGTTGAAATCGGGCGTGTCGTAGGGGAACGGATGCGCCCACAGGAATTTTCCGGACTCCCGTTCAACCATGAACAGGCCGCCGCCCTCACCGACCGTCACCACGACCTCACGCTCCTGGTTGGCCGGCAGTTCGGACGAGCGCCACTTCACGTGGCGGGCATCGGGGTTGACGATCGTGCGCAGCAGGATGCGCTCCTGGTTGTGATCGGCATCCCAATCGTCGCCCGGCAGTTCCTGGTAGTGCCAGACGAGCTTGCCGGTCGCGATGTCGAGGGCGACCGTGGAATTGCTGTAGAGATTCGACGGCGCCACGAACGGGACTGCATCGTGGCTGCCGTGGCGTGAGAGGCGCGTGTAGGGATCCGGATTGGCGATGCCCCAATAGGTGATCCTGCGTTTCGGATCGTAGGAGCCTGGCAAGCCCCATGGACTGGCGGCACGCTGCTCGGTCGGCATGTTGGCCCAGCTGTCGCCGCCCGGCTCGCCTGCCGCCGCCGTGGTGTAGAACTTCCAGACCTCCTTGCCGGTACGCGCGTCATGCGCGGAGATGAAGCAATAATTGCGGCCAAGGTTCATGCAGGTCCGGTTGGTCAGCACCTTGCCGTCGGCAACCAGGATTCCGCCCGCGGTGATTCCGCCGTTGTCGGTCTTGGTTTCCCAGCGGAGCTTGCCGGTCTGAGCGTCGAGCGCGACGAGGAATCCGTCCGGCGCGGCGAAATAAATCATGTCCTCGAAGATGCCGAGGTTCTTGTGACGTGATGCCCTCGGGTTGATGTCCTTCGGGTAGTCGCGCACGTATTCCCAGATCAGATCGCCGTTGGTCGCATTGATCGCCTGGACGGTGCCGCCCGGCACATTCATGTACATGACGCCGCGGTAGACGATCGGCGTGGATTCCTGCGAACCGGCCGGCAGACCGCGCGTCCACGCCATCCGCAACTGACCGGCATTGTCCTTGTTGATCTGATTGAGCGGACTGAAGCGATGCTGGTCGAAGGTCCGGCTGATCATGAGCCAGTCGGCGGGATCCGGATTCGCCAGCACCTCCTCGGTGACGGGCTTGAAATCAGCGATCTGCGCGAAAGCGTGCGATGCGACGGCGCTCAGCAATGCGGCCGCAAGGCAGGTCGATACTCTGGCCATGAAACACCTCCCCGATGTTTGTTTTGTTCTTCCGGCGGCGCAGAGATCGCGCGCTCGCCGGTGGAGAACTAGACCAAATGCCGGACCGGCTGACAAGGACATCGATCGACAATGACGATTGCCGCATCCGCTGTCATTTGCATCACTAATGCTGCCACAACGGGGATCATCGATGCGCAATGGAGATCCTTGCCTTGATCGTGACCGGTTCGCTGGCGGCAACGATCGCGCCCGCATCCGCGCAGGATGCAGCGGCGATCGAAGCGGGCGAGCAGCTCTATGAAGAACACTGCCAGTCCTGCCACGGCGAGAAGCTCAGAAGCGCCGGCGCAATTCCCGATCTGCGCGAGCTCGGCGCAAACGAGCGGGCGAAATTCGACACGATGGTCATGGAGGGGCGCGGCCAGATGCCGGCATGGCAGGGTATCGTGGGCCCGGAACAGCTCGACCAGCTATGGGCCTATGTGCGCAGCCGCGCGCGCTAGAACCTAGAAAAATGCGAAGCGCCGCGGCCGGATCGTCAAGGATCACGAACCGCGGCGCTGCAAGGCATCCTTAGTGGGCTACGGCCTGACGCTTAGTAGCGCCGCGGCCGCGGGCCCTGGTACCACGGGTTCGGCTGGCACGAGCCACCGGCGCCGCTGGCGGACGCGAGGCACTGCTGCCATCGAGTAGTACGAGCAGTCCCATGAACCGCCGCCGCTCACGCCGTCACGAAGGCAGTAAGGCCGCGTCGGGTTGCCTGGCTGTGCACTGGCGGTTCCGACATTGACCGTCAGGACCGCGATCACCGCGGCCAGGCTGGCAAGAATTACGCGCATGGTATCCTCCGGAGATAAGGTTTCACGTCATCTGACAATTCGCACCCGCGTTAGTTTCCCCCGGCCGGAATTGGTTCAAACCGAGGAAATTGCCGCAGGACGACCGTCGCCAGCTGTCTAGCTGCACCGGCTCCGGCAGACTGTGATGGCCATCACATTTTGAGCGGTTGCGAGATTGCGCCCCTGCAGCAATCCGATAGGTTGACGGCCCCATGGCAGCAAAAACGCGCTGGGGCGTGGTGTTCGTCCTGATCCTTGCCGGTGTCGTCACGGCGCTGCAGATCGGGAAGGCCGCCATCGCCGTTCCCATCCTGCAACGTGAGCTCGTCCTGACGCTGGTGGCCGCGTCGTGGATCGTCGGCACCTACGGCGTGCTCGGCGCCATCGGTGGTCTGCCGGCCGGCATCCTCACCTCGTTGTTCAGCGCCCGCGCCACCGTGATCGCCGGGCTTGTCGCCGCCGGCATCGGTAGCCTCGCCGGCGCGTTCGCCAAATCCGGTGCGGCAATGATTGCGACGCGGGTGCTGGAAGGCGGCGGCTCGCTCGCCGCTTCGCTTGCGATTCCGCGGCTGCTGCGCGCGGTCACCGCGCCGAAAGACCTCGACACCGTGCTGGCGGTATGGGGCGCGCACCTCCCGTTCGGCTCAGTCATCATGATGCTCGCGGGACCGCATGTGATGTCATTCGGATGGCAGGCGCTCTGGCTCATCAATGGCGCGGTCGCGCTCGGATACGCCCTGGTGGTCGCGGGCATGCGCTTCAACGAAGCGCCGACCGCGCACGCCGCTGTGCAATCCGTGTTCGCGAATATCGGCGCGGTCTTCGGCACGCCGGGCCCGGTGCTGCTCGCGCTCGCCTTCGGCACCTACACGTTTCAATATCTGGCGCTGTCGGGCCTGCTTCCGGCCTTGCTGGTCGAGCGCATGGGGCTGTCGATCGCGGCCGCCGGAACGGTGAGCGCGATCGCGGTCGCGGCCAATGCCGTGGGCAACATGTCGGCGGGCGCGCTGCTGCGGCTCGGCGTACCGGTCTGGAGCATTCTGGCCTGCGCCTTTGCATTCGTCGGGCTGGCTGCACTCGGCATCTTCTCCGACAAGGCGCCGGTCGCCGTGGTTGCCGTCCTGGCGGCGGCGAGCCTCGGACTCACCGGCCTCATTCCGGGATCGATCTATGCGGCGGCGCCGAAGCTCGCGCCGACCTCGGCGATGCTCGCGATCGCGCTCGGTCTGATCAACCAGGTGACCAATATCGGAAACCTCGCCGGTCCCGCCGCGATGGCGCTCACGGTCGAGTCACTCGGCTGGAGCGGCGCGCCGCTGCTTTTCGCCGGCGTCACGGTGGCTGGCGTGACGGTCGCGCTGTTGTTGCGCGGCGTATTGCGTCGAGCGGCGCTTGCGTCATCAGGTTGACGTTCGCGGCGCAATGTCACTCCGGCTGGATGCCGACTTCCTTGATCAGGCCGGTCCACTTCACCAGCTCGGACCTGACGTAGGCGTCGAACGCCGCCGGGCCGCTGTAGAAGACCTCGACCCCTCCGTTGAGCAGGCGTTCCTTGACCTCGGGTCGGGAGAGAAATCTTCTGCAGCTCGCCGGAGATGCGCTCCGCGATCGCCGGCGGCAGGCCGGGCGGCGCAAACATGCCGGCCCACGCCAGGAGGTCGTAGTTCGGCATCACGGTCTCATGCAGCGACGGAACGTCCGGCAGCGTGGTGCTGCGCTCCTTCGTGAGCACCGCAAGCGGGCGGATCTTCTGCACCTTGAGCTGCGGCAGCGCGGTGCCGAAGTCCGGTATCATCAGCGGAATGTGGCCCGCGATCAGATCGGTCATGGCCGCCGGATTGCTGCGATAGGGCACGCGGGCAATATCGATGTTGGTGCGTTGCTTGAGCGCCTCGCCGGTGATGTGGCCGGTGCTGTTGCCGTGCGCATAGGAGAGCTTGCCGGGATTGGCCTTGGCGTAGGCGACCAGCTCCTGCATCGACTTGATCGGCAGGTTCGGATTGGCCGCGATCAGCGACGGAAAGCTGCCGATCCGCGCCACCGGCGTGAAATCCTTGATCGGGTCGTAGGGCACGCTCTTGAACAGACCGGGCGCTGCCGAGTGAGTCGAATTGGTGGTGATCAGCAGCGTGTGGCCATCGGGCGCCGCCTTCGCCACCGCGCTCGCCGCCGGCATGCCGCCGGCACCGGCGCGGTTCTCCACGATGAACGGTCTGGCCGAGCGTCTCCTGGAGATGCGCCGCGATCGCCCGCGCCGTCGCGTCGGTGACGCTGCCGGCCGCGAACGGCGTGATGATCGTGACGGGGCGGGTTGGATAGGTTTGCGCGTGCGCGGGCGTGGCGAGCGCGGCGAGCACGACAAGAACAGGGATACGAACGGACCGATGTATCATTGAGCACACTCCCCTACGTTCGCCCGTGTTGAACCCGGGCGTAACGGATACCCGCGAGCCGCAGCAGCTACATCGCCTTGACGATGCTCTCCGACATCTTCTTGGCGTCGCCGAGCAGCATCATGGTGTTGTCGCGATAGAACAGCGGATTGTCGATGCCGGCATAGCCGGACGCCAGCGAGCGCTTGATGAACATCACGGTGCCCGCCTTCCACACCTGCAGCACCGGCATGCCGTAGATCGGCGAGGACTTGTCGTCTTCGGCGGCGGGATTGGTGACGTCGTTGGCGCCGATGACGAACGCGATGTCGGCCTGCGCAAATTCGGAATTGATGTCCTCGAGCTCGAACACCTCGTCGTAGGGCACGTTGGCCTCGGCCAGCAGCACGTTCATGTGGCCGGGCATGCGGCCCGCCACCGGATGGATCGCGTATTTGACCTCGACGCCTTCCTTCTTGAGATGGTCGGCCATTTCACGCAGCGCATGCTGCGCCTGCGCCACCGCCATGCCGTAGCCGGGCACGACGATCACCTTCGACGCATTCTTCATGATGTAGGCGGCGTCTTCCGCCGAGCCGATCTTGACCGGGCGCTGCTCGGCGCCGCCGGCGGCCGCCGCCACCTCGCCGCCGAAGCCGCCGAGGATGACCGAGATGAAGCTCCGGTTCATGCCCTTGCACATGATGTAGGACAGGATCGCGCCCGAGGAGCCGACCAGCGCGCCGGTGATGATCAGCGCGGAGTTGCCGAGCGTGAAGCCGATGCCGGCCGCCGCCCATCCCGAATACGAGTTCAGCATCGAGATCACGACCGGCATGTCGGCGCCGCCGATCGGGACGATGATCAGGACGCCGAACGCGAACGACGCGAGCGCCAGCAGCCAGAATGCGAAATAGCTCTCGGTGCGCGCGAACCACCAGACCAGCAGCACGATCGCGACCGCGAGACCGATGTTGATGAGGTGGCGGAACGGCAGGATGATCGGCGCGCCGCTCATGCGGCCGGAGAGCTTCAGGAACGCGATCACCGAGCCGGTGAAGGTGATGGCGCCGATGGCCGTGCCGAGCGACATCTCGACCAGACTGCCGGTGTGGATGTGGCCGACCTCTCCGATGCCGAAGGCGGCGGGCGCATAGAGCGCGCCGGCCGCGACCAGCACCGCCGCCATGCCGACCAGCGAATGGAACGCCGCGACCAGCTCCGGCATCGACGTCATCGGCACGCGCCGCGCGATCACCGCGCCGATGCCGCCGCCGATGCCGATGCCGAGCGCCACCAGGATCCAGGCGCCGGTGCCGACCGGCGGATGCGCCGCGAGCGTGGTGCCGATCGCGATCGCCATGCCGATCATGCCGAACAGGTTGCCCTGGCGGCTGGTCGCCGGGCTCGACAGCCCGCGCAGCGCCAGGATGAACAGGACACCGGCGACGAGATAGAGCAGCGCAGAGATATTGGCGGTCATCGGCGCGTCCCTATTTCTTCTTCTGGTACATGGCGAGCATGCGCTGCGTCACCAGGAACCCGCCGAAGATGTTGATCGACGCCATGATCAGCGCCAGGAAACCGAGGATCCGCGCGAAGATCGGATAGCCCTCATTGACCGTGAGCGTCACGCCGACGGCGAGCAGCGCGCCGACCACGATCACCGAGGAGATCGCGTTGGTGACCGACATCAGCGGCGTATGCAGCGCGGGCGTCACCGACCACACGACGTAGTAGCCGACGAACACCGCCATCACGAAGATCGAGAACTGGAACACGAACGGGTCGATGGCGCTTGCTTCCGGAACCGCCTGCATGGCGCCGCCGGTTGCGATCTTGATGATATCGAGCTGCGCAAATACGGCATCGCCGGCTGCCGCTTTTGCGAGGCCGGCGGGTGCGATCATCGGCATCGTGGAGCTCCTCAGGCCGCGCTTTTGGGCGCAAAATTCGGATGGACGATGGCGCCGTCGCGCGTGAGCACGGTCGCCTTGACGATCTCGTCGTCCCACGGCACCGCGAGCGACTTCGTGGACTTGTCGATCATCAGATCGAGGAACGTCAGGAGGTTCTTGGCGTAGAGCGCGGACGCGGTGGCCGCGAGACGTCCCGCCACGTTCAGGTGGCCGACGATCTTGACGCCGTCGACGGCGGCGACCTCGCCGGGCTTCGCGCCCTCGACATTGCCGCCGCGCTCGACCGCGAGATCGATGATGACCGAACCCGGCCGCATCGACGCCACCATGTCCTTGGTCACCAGGCGCGGCGCCGGACGGCCCGGGATCAGCGCGGTGGTGATGACGATGTCCTGCTTCTTGATGTGATCGGCGACCAGCGCGGCCTGCTTCGCCTGATACTCCTTCGACATCTCCTTGGCGTAGCCGCCGGCGGTCTCGGCCTGCTTGAATTCGTCGTCCTCGACGGCGATGAACTTGGCGCCGAGGCTCTGCACCTGTTCCTTCACCGCCGGACGCACGTCGGTCGCGGTGACGACGGCGCCAAGCCGGCGCGCGGTCGCGATCGCCTGCAGGCCGGCGACGCCGACGCCCATCACGAACACCTTGGCGGCGGGCACGGTGCCGGCCGCCGTCATCATCATCGGCAACGCGCGGCCATATTCGGCGGAGGCGTCGATGACGGCGCGATAGCCGGCGAGGTTGGCCTGGCTCGACAGCACGTCCATCGACTGCGCGCGGGTGATGCGCGGCATCAGCTCCATGGCGAAGGCGGTGACCCCGGCGTCGGCCATCGCCTTCAGCGCGGTATCGTTGCCGTAGGGGTCCATGATGGCGATGACGATCGTGCCGGGCTTGTATTGCGCGAGCTCGATCGCGTTCGGGCGGCGCACCTTGAGCACGACGTCGGCGTCCTTCACGGCATCGGCCACGATGGTCGCGCCGGCGGCTGATGAATTCGCTGTCGGGAACGCCGGACTTGGTGCCGGCGCCGGGCTCGACCGATACCTCGGCGCCCAGGCTCTTCAATTTCTTGACGGTGTCAGGCGTTGCGGCGACCCGATCCTCGGCTGGATCGGCTTCGCGCGCGACTGCGATGCGCATACTGCCCGCCTCCTTTAGTTTGACGGCGAACGCAACGACAGACTTTGCTAACCTGCGGTGGTGAAAGCGAGGCCGAGCAGCGAGATCAGAACCATGACGGCGCTCGGCGCCTTGGCCCCGGTGGCGAGGCCGTGGATGGCCACGATGCTCGCCATGATCATCAGCCCGACAGCGATGAGCCAATGGGACGTGGTGCCGACGATCGCAAGCCCGATCACGATGCTCGCGACGTGGCAGGAGCCGACATAGGCCAGCAGAATGAAATTCTTGTAGGTCGACTCATGCGCGGGCAGGTCGTTGCCCGTCGCAATCGCGTATTCGACCTGGCCGTGGTCAGCCATCGCGTCCTCCGATTGTGGGTCCGGCGCGCGGGAATTAGCGCAAATAGGGCGCAAGGGCAACGGCCAGTGGCGGATTTCACACGAGATTGCAGGCCTTTTATGCGGGCGCCAGGTCGAGCCCTGCGGCCGTGAGCGCCCTCGCCTGCTGCGCGGCCACCCGCTCGACCGAAAAGTCCTCGATCGCCTCGTTGAACAGCCGGTGGAAATTGAGCTCCGCACGCAGATGCAAGAACACCGACCCGAGCCCGATCGCCGCACGGTCCATCAGCACGAACTCCCGTGGCACCGTGACCGGCCCCTTCTCCCTGAGCGCCATGTGGACCTGATAGGCTTGGCGGCGGCCGTATTCGGACGGCTTGACCCCGTCGGCCACGCTGCGCACCCGGTCGTCCATCAGCGGTCCATAGATGAAACGTGCCCAGATATTGAGCGTTTCGATCAGATCGCGGCTGAGCCGCTTGAATCCCCAGGTTTCGTAGGCGTGGACGATCCGCGCGTCGTCGCCTGTCATCAGACCGTTATAAAGGTCGACCACCGCGCCGACGAATGACGGCGGGAAGATGCGGATGCAGCCGTAATCGAGCAGATTGATGCCGCCGGGCTCGCCGTCGCGTTCGAATACCGAATAGTTGCCGAGATGCGGATCGCCGTGGATCACGCCGACGCGGCTGAATGGAAACCACCAGGCGGTGAACATGGCCTGGGCAAGCCGGTTGCGGATCTCGAGCGCATCGTCCTTATGCGCGAGCATCCGGTCGCCCTCGAGCCAGTCGAGGGTGAGCAGCCTCCCGGTCGACAGCTCCGGCCATGGCCGCGGCACGCGGATGAGGCCAACGTCCGCGAGCATTGCGCGATAGAGCGCAACGTTCTTCGCCTCGCGCTGGTAGTCGAGTTCCTCGCGGATGCGCGCGCCGATCTCCTTGGCGATCTCGGTGGTGTCGATCACCGGATCCATGCGGCGGTGGATGGCGAAGATCAGGTTGAGCTGCTTGAGATCGGCTTCGACCGCCGACTGCATGTCGGGATACTGCAGCTTGCAGGCCAGCGCGGCGCCGTCATGCGCCCGTGCGCGGTGCACCTGGCCGAGCGATGCCGCCGCGGCCGGATGATGCTCGAAATCGGCAAACTTCTGCTGCCAGTCCGGTCCAAGCTCGGCGATCATCCGCCGCTTCACGAACGCCCAGCCCATCGGCGGCGCTTCGCTCTGCAGTTTGCTGAGCTCGGCGACATATTCCGGCGGCAGCGCGTCCGGGCACGGTGGCCATGAGCTGCGCCACCTTCATGATCGGCCCCTTGAGGCCGCCGAGCGCCGCCGCAAGCTCCATCGCGTTGCGGCCGCGATCAAGCGAGAGGCCGAAGAAGCGCGCCCCGGCCATGCGCGCGGCAACGCCGCCGACATTGGCGCCGACCCGCGCATAGCGGGCAGCGCGGGCGGAAAGCCGGTTGCGTTCGGTGTCGGTCATGCTTCAGAGATAGTGCGGCGGCGCGGCCAAAGCGAGGCTAGATATACCGTCACAGAACCGCCGCGCCGCGACACGATGATCCGGCGTTCGACAGGAGAATGGCCATGCGGATTGCGGCTGCCCTGATGATCGCGCTGATGGCTGCGGTCGCGAATGCCCAAACCGCGCCGCGCGAAGCCTTCATCACCGTCTCCGGCGAAGGCCACGTCAACGCTCCTCCGGAATTTGCGGAATTCTTCGCCGACGTCGTCACCCGCGCCGAAACCCTCGAAGCCGCAACGCGCCAGCATACCGAGCGTGCGGCCAAGGCGGTCGCGGCACTGCGCGCCATGGCAAAGCTCGGCGTTAGCGTTGAGCGCTCGTCGTTTCGGCTGGAAGGTCGCCCTGCGACGCAGCGGCCGGCCGGACAAAAGCAAACGCCGTCCGAATATCGCGCCATCACGAGCTTTGCGGTCAAGGTCAACAAGCTCGACACGCTCAACGACGCGGTCTCGTCCATCGCCGGCGCCAACCTGTTCGAGGTGAGAACCATCCGATACGGCATCAAGGACGAGGAGCGCGCCATCGACGACGCGCGCCGCGCTGCGGTGAAGAGCGCGCGCCGGCAGGCCGAGGTCTATGCCGACGCGGCCGGCGTCAAGCTCGGCGAGATTCTGGAAATCTTCGACGGCGTGGCGCAGAACCTCGGCTCCGAAGCCGCGCTGCGCGCGGCGACACCCAATGTTCAGCTCTCGCCACCCGCCACGATTCCGTTCCGCGCCACGATCAACATGAAATGGCGGATCGTTTCGAAGCCGTGAGGCGCAAGCACTCCGCAGCGATTGACGATTGATGATCGAGCCGACGGCAACATCAAGTCGCGAGCGACCGATTGCCGTCCGATCTCGGCTTGCGATTGGGATTTGGACCGCATGGATTGTCGCGGTCGCCGCCACGGCGCTGGGGCTCTTAGCGCCGCGGATTCCCGCTTTCGACCTGATCAACAATCTCCGAGTTGGGCTCGCAACTTTCAGCCTGCTGTTGTTGGCGACCGCCTTCACCGCTCGCGACCGGCGGCTTGTACGGCCAACCGCGGCGCTTGTCCTCGTGCAAGCCGGCTTCCTGCTGTTGCCGCTCGCACGCGCCGGGGAACACGACTCCGGACGATCACCCACGCTGCGGTTCCTGACCTTCAATTTACATGTCGGCAACAATCGCTTCGACGAGATCGCCGACTATGTGCTATCTTCCGGGGCCGATGTTGTTGCACTTCAGGAAGTGAATTGTGCCGCGGCGGAGCAGCTCATTCCCAAGCTCAAACTGCATTATCCGCATGCTTTCGTTTCGGCTGACAACTGCTTCGGCATCGCGCTGCTGACAAAGCGCCCCCTGACAATGAGCGGGCAGTTCGTCGTTGCTCCGCGGCAGCGCCCGTTGTTTGTGTGGGCGAGGCTCGACTGGGGTGGCACTCCGCTCGCCGTCACGACGGCACATCTCATTCCGCCAATCGCACCGAATGATCAAGCAAGCCAGGCCACACGGCTGATCAATCATGTCTCCGGTCTCACCGGACCTCAGATCGTCGCCGGGGATTTCAATCTAACGCCGTTTTCTTGGAGTTTCGCACGGCTCAACAACGCGGGCCTCGGCCACCATGTGAGCTACCGCACAACGTGGGCGCCGATATGGGCGGCAGGCTGGTTGCCGCCGCTGCTTACGATCGACAACGTGCTGACGACGGGCAACGTTGTCGCCACGCGCCTACTCATAGGCCCGGCGCTTGGATCCGACCATCGTCCGGTGATTGTGGATCTCGCGCTCGCGAAATAACGGCAGCAACACGCGGCGATGTCGACTACCTCTTTGAATCCAGCCCCTCCAGCTCCGTAATCATCCCCTCGATCACGCTCAACCCGCCCTGCCAGAAGGCCGGGTCGCGGGCATCGAGACCAAAGGGAGCGAGCAACTCCGAATAATGCTTGGTGCCGCCGGCCGCGAGCATCTGGAGGTAGCGCTCGGCGAAGCCCTGGTTGGAGCGCTCATAGACCGAATAGAGCGAGTTCACGAGGCAGTCGCCGAACGCGTAAGCGTAGACATAGAACGGCGAATGCACGAAGTGCGGGATGTAGGCCCAGAACGTCTCGTAGCCGGGGCGGAGGTCGATCGCGGGGCCAAGGCTCTCGTGCTGCACCGACATCCAGAGCTCGTTGATGTGCTCGGAGGTCAGCTCGCCCTTGCGGCGCTCGGTGTGGAGCTTGTGCTCGAAGGTGTAGAACGCGATCTGCCGCACCACGGTGTTGATCATGTCCTCGACCTTGGCGGCAAGCATCGCCTTGCGCTGCTTGCGGTCGGTGATGCCGGCGAGGAGCTTGCGGAAGGTCAGCATCTCGCCGAACACGCTCGCGGTTTCCGCCAGGGTCAGCGGCGTCGGCGCCATCAGCGGACCGTTCGGCGCCGCCAGCACCTGATGCACGCCGTGACCGAGTTCATGCGCAAGCGTCATCACGTCGCGCGGCTTGCCCTGGTAGTTGAGCAGCACGTAGGGGTGCGCCGACGGCACGGTCGGATGCGCAAAGGCGCCGGGCGCCTTGCCGGGCCGCACCGGCGCATCGATCCAGTCGTTCTTGAAGAATTTCTCCGCGATCGCCGCCATGTCGGTGGAAAATGCACCGTAGGCGGTGAGCACCGTCGATTGCGCCTCGGTCCATGTGATGGTGCGGCTCGCGACCTTCGGCAGCGGCGCGTTGCGGTCCCAATGCGCCAGCCGCTTCTTGCCGAACCAGCTCGCCTTGAGCGCGTAGTAGCGATGCGAGAGCCGCGGATAGGCGGCGCGTACCGCCGTCACCAATGCATCGACCACTTCGGGCTCGACACGATTCGACAGGTGGCGCAAGTCCGCGACGTCGGCAAAGCCGCGCCAGCGATCGGAAATCTCCTTGTCCTTGGCGAGCGTGTTGGTGATGTGCGTGAACTGGCGAATGTTGTCCTTGAATGTCACCGCCATCGCCTGCGCCGCCGCCTTGCGCTTCTCCTCGCGCGAATCCTGCAGCAGATTGAGCGTGGGCTCGATCGCGAGCGACTTCGTGCCGATCTTGAAGCGCAGCCGCGCGATGGTCTCGTCGAACAGCCGATTCCAGGCCGAATAGGCGGTCACCGATTTCTCGTGGAAGAGCTGCTCGACGCGATCCTCGAGCTGATAGGGCTTGTCCTTGCGGATGTCCTCGAGCCACGGGCGATAATAGCCGAGCTCAGGATCCGCCATCGCCGCGTCGAGTTTGGCGTCGTCGAGACGGTTCAGTTCCAGCACAAAGAACAGAAGGTGCGTCGACGCGGCGGTAAGGCGCTCCTGCACGTCGCCGTAGAACTTGGCGCGGGCGGGATCGACCGTGTTCTGTGCGTGGACCAAGCCGGCATAGGAGGCAAGCCTTCCGAGCAGGTCGTCGAGCTGCTCGAAACGCTTCACCGCCTCGGTGAGCTTCTTGCCGGCATCGGGAGCATCCGCCAGCGCGCCAAGCTTGCCCTTGAAGTCTTCCTCAAAAGCGATGCTGTAGCGCTCGGCGCGATCGAGATCGCGCTTCACGCCGGGATCGTCGATCCCGGCATAGAGATCGGCGAGGTTCCACTCGGGAAGTCGGCCGAGACCCGTTGCGGCGGGTTTGGCGGCTTTTCGGACGGCGCTGCGGTTCGATCGTGCTGGCATTGGGGGTCAATCGCTTCGGCAATGGGGGAATGCGCACAACAGCCCGCGCCTGTGGCGAAGCCAAGGCCGGGCGCCCGCCGACTGTCGACGGGCAACATCACCATATCGTGTCAGCGGCGCGCCAGATCAACCTTACGCACAGTGATCCACAGCGAGCAGCCGGCCCTTACTGCGCGCCCTTGAGTCCAAGCGTCTTCGCCACCGTCGCCGCCTGACCGGCCTGCTCCTTGAGCGTCTGCGTCAATTCGTCAGGGCCACCGGTGCGCACCGCCTGCCCGGTCGCGACCAGGCGCTTGGTGATCTCAGGATCGTTCACGACAGCGATCACGTCCTTGGCGATGCGCGCGCGCAGCTCGCTCGCCATGCCGCGCGGACCGTAGAAGCCGGCGGTGGTCTCGACGCTGAGGGACGGGAAACCGGCCTCATGGATGGTCGGGATGTCGGGTGCGAAGGACGCGCGCTCGCGTGCGGTGATGGCGAGGATCCTGATCCGCCCCAACTCCTGCGCCGCGCGCACCACCGCATAGGACGACAGCAGGAACTGGATCTGGCCGGAGCTGAGATCGGTCGCTGCCTGCACGACGTCCTTGTACGGCACGCGCGTCACGTCGAGATTCTCGACCTTGAGGAAATAGCCGAGCGTGAAGTCCGGCACACCGGCGGCGCCGGCGGCATTGAGCTTACCCGGCTGCGCCTTGGCGAGCGCAACGAATTCCTTGAGCGTGGTCGCCTTCACCGACGAATTCACGCCAGCCGACAGGATGGTGTCGGTCACACGCGCGATCGGCGCGAGATCGCGCTCGAGATTGTAGGTCATCTTATCGAGCGTGTAGGGGTGCGCCATGAACGACGCCGTCGATGCATAGAGCAGCACGTGGTCGTCGTTGGCGGAGATGAAGGCGTTTATGGCGAGCAGGCCGTCGGCGCCGGGGCGATTCTCGATCACGATCGGTCGGCCCCATTGCGTCGAGAGTTTCTCCGACATCAGCCGCGCGGCGACGTCGGTCGCGGTGCCGGCGCCGAACGGCAGGATGAAGCGGACCGGCCGCTGCGGCCAGGATTGCGCCGATGATTGTGCTGAGGCGGATGGCGCAAAGGCACAGAGCGGCATCAACAGCGTAACGGCCGCCATCGCAGCAAAACAAATACGTGTCAGAGATCGATGCATGCGTTTCCCCGATTGCGGTGTCGAGCGTTCCTCGCAAACCGCGGGCGCTCGTTTCGTTGGACGACCTCGACAGACTAACAGCCTTCGCGTCCACCGCTTAGCCCTGCCGTTCGGAAGCCGTCAAATCGGCCTTGCATTGCCTTTGCAGTCCAGTATACTTTACATTGCAAAGTACGGGGATGGCATGCAGGATCTGCATCGGGCATTGGCCGACATATCGGCGATCCGGGGCCAGATGGCCCGGGGCACCGTATTTCGCGGCTATGGACCTGCCGCGCTCGCCGCCACCGGGGTGCTGGCGCTGCTCGCCGCCGTCGTCCAGTCGCAATGGATCGACGATCCGGCGCGCGACATCGGCGCCTATCTCGCCTTGTGGATCGCGACCGCCGCGCTCGCCATCCTGATCGTCGGCAGCGAAGCGATCCGCCGCTCCCGGCGCGAACACGACGGTCTCGCCGACGACATGCTGCGCGCGGCGGCCGAGCAGTTTCTGCCGGCGGCGATCGCCGGCGTGCTGCTGACGCTCGTGCTCGTGCGAACTGCCGACGCGCCATTGTGGATGCTGCCCGGTCTTTGGCAGATCATGTTCAGCCTTGGCGTGTTCGCGTCGTGCCGTTCCCTGCCCCGCCCCATGATCGCCGTCGCGGTCTGGTATCTCGCCGCCGGCCTCGCCTGTCTCGCGTTTGCAAGCGGCGCGCATGCGCTGTCGCCATGGGCGATGGGCGTGCCGTTCCTGGTCGGACAGGTGCTCGCCGCGTTCGTGCTGAAGCAAAGTTTTGGAGGCGGCGATGGCGAAGGCTAGCGCCAAATCCGCCGGGCGGTTCGCCTATGACGGGCTCGACCGCGTGATCCACGAGAAGGCGCGGCTCAGCGTGTTGACGTCGCTGGTCGCGCATCCGAAGGGCCTGGTGTTCGGCGATCTCAAAGCAGCTTTGCGGCCTGACCGACGGCAATCTCAGCCGCCATCTCCAGGTGCTGCAGGACGCGCGCCTGGTCGAAATCTCGAAAGGCTTCGATCGCAACCGGCCGCAGACGGTCTGCCGCCTCACCAAGCAAGGCCGCGCCCGCTATCTCGAATATCTCGCGGTGCTCGAACAGGTCGTGCGCGATGCCGCCGGCGCGGTGGAGTCGGAAGCGGCCCCCAACCTGCAGAAGCTCGCCCCGGCGTGACGCATGAAAATGCACGCCCTGCCCCTGAAAAATTTTTACCCGGAGACTTTACAATGCAAAGTACTCGTGACTGGAAAGCAAAACCCAGAGCCGACTTCCATGTCGCCATGATCATGGACGGCAACGGCCGCTGGGCCACGCGCCGCGGCTTGCCGCGCATCGCCGGCCATCGCGCCGGCGTCGAAACAGTGCGCCGCATGGCCGAGGCCGCGCCCGGTCTCGGCATCACCAAGATGACGCTGTTTGCGTTTTCCTCCGACAACTGGCGCCGCCCGCGCGACGAAGTCGGCGCGCTGATGGCGTTGCTGCAGAGCTATCTTGAGGCCGAGATCGAGCGGTTGGTCGAGAGCGACATCCGCCTCACCGTCATCGGACGTCGCGATCGGCTGCCGCCGCAACTCGTCGAAAACATCGCCGCCGCCGAAGCCGCCACCGTGGCGGGACAAGGGCTCCGACTTCGGATCGCGCTCGACTACTCCGCACGCCAGGCCATCATCCACGCGGCGAGCGTGCTCGGCGCCGCCGCATCGTCACCCAGCACCTTCGGCCGTTTCGTCGCCCAGTCGAGCGAGGACGACGACAGCGCGCCGGAGGTCGACCTGCTGATCCGCACCGGCGGGGAAAAGCGGCTGTCGGACTTTCTCCTGTGGGAAAGCGCCTATGCCGAACTCTGGTTCACCGACCGGATGTGGCCCGAATTCAGCGTCGACGACCTGAAGGACGCTGTCGGCGAATTCCGCCGCCGCGAGCGCCGCTTCGGCGGACTTGCGCCTGCCGCTTCGCCCGTCGCCGCCGCGGCGCGCTGACCATTCCAGCAATTTTTCACGGAGACGATTCCATGACCGACAGCAGCAACGTCGTTGCCACCAGACTCCATTCTTCCGGTCGCGCGCAAGCTGGCCGTTGCGGATTGCCATTGTCGCGATCCTGACGGCGCTGGCCGACTGGCTGTTCTTCCGCCAGACGATCGGGCTGTCGCTCCCGCTGTTCGTCCTCGCGGTCGCCGCCGGCGTGCTGCTGGCGAACCGGATCGACGCCAGCCGCCGCGCAGCTGCTGCTCTGTGGCGGCATTCTTGTCGCCGCCCTTCTGCCCAGCCTCGAAGATTTCAACGTCATGTCCGCGCTGATGGCCGCGCTTGGAATTGGCGGCTTCGCACTCGGCGTGGTCGGCGCGCTGAAGGGCGGCATGGTCGAAAGGTTCGTCGCCGTCGAATGGTTTCTGGTCAGCGCGCCGTTCCAGTTCTTCCGGGATCTTCCGCTGCTTCAGCAATGGGCGCAGCCAGCACGGCGCGCCGGCGAGCCTGACTGCCGCGCAAGGCTGGATCGTCCCGCTGGGATTCGGCGCGGTGTTCGTGGCGCTGTTCGCGGCCGCCAATCCGCTGATCGCCGACTGGTTCGCGCAATGGAGCGTCGGAGCTTCGCTCAAGCTGGCTCGACATCCAGCGGCTATGTTCTGGCTTGTCGCGATGATCGTCGGTCTGGGCGTTCGTGCGCGTCTGCGGCCGGTTCGCGCTTCCCGATCCGCGCTCGTAAGCCGCAGACGACATTCCCGAGGTCAATTCTTCAGGCCTGATCTTCAACGACGCCGCGATCATGCGCTCGCTCGTCCTGTTCAATCTGCTGTTCGCCGTGCAGACCGCTTATGGACATCAACTATCTGTGGGCCGGCGCGGCGCTGCCCGACGGCATGACCTACGCGAGCTATGCGCACCGCGGCGCCTATCCGCTGATCGTCACCGCGCTGCTCGCAGCAGCCTTCGTCATCGTCGCGATGCGGCCGGGCAGCAACGCCGAGCGCTCGCCGCTGATGCGCGCGCTGGTCTTTCTGTGGGTCGGCCAGAACGTGCTGCTGGTCGTGTCCGCGATGCTGCGCCTCGATCTCTATGTCGCGATCTATCTGCTGACCTATTGGCGGGTCGCGGCCTTCATCTGGATGCTGATCGTCGCCGCTGGGCCTGGTCCTGATCGTGGTGCGGATCGTGACCTACCGTTCCAATGCGTGGCTGATCTCGGCCAATGCCCTCGTGCTGGCGCTGACGATCTATGTCTGCTGCTTCGTCAATTTCGCCAACCTCGTCGCGAGCTACAATGTCGACCACGCTCGCGCCTCAGCGACCGCCGGCCACCCGATCGACCTCACCTACGTGATCTCGCTTGGCCCGCAGGCCATTCCCGCCATCGACCGCTACCTCGCCGCCAATCCGCGGATGAACCCGGCCTATTTCCGCGAACAGCGCGACGCGCTGGCGGCGAGACACGCGATGGCCACGACAAACTGGCGCGCCTGGACGTTCCGCGGCTGGCGTCTCACGCGTTATCTCGAAAACGCGAAGCAGCCTTAACACGCCCTTAAGCCTGCTGCGGCACAGTGCCCCAAATCGGTACATAGCGTGGGTGGGTGCGTACATGGTTGAGCGGGTTCTCATCGTCGACGACGATCCGGTGCAGCGTCGTCTCCTCCAAAGCATGATCGCGCGCAGCGGCTACGACGTCGTTATCGCCGAAGGCGGCGACGCGGCGGCCGCGATGCTGACCGGCGCCGATGGCGCGGAGATCGACGCCGTGGTGCTCGATCTCGTGATGCCCGATCTCGACGGCCTCGGCGTGCTGGCGCGCATCCGCGACGCCGGCCTGACGACTCCGGTGATCGTGCAGACCGCGCATGGCGGCATCGACAATGTCGTGTCGGCCATGCGCGCGGGCGCGACCGACTTCGTGGTCAAGCCGGTCGGCGCCGAACGCCTGGAGGTGAGCCTGCGCAACGCGCTCGCCACCAAGGCGCTGGAAAGCGAAATCAACGGATCAAGCGCAGCCACGCCGGCACGCTGACCTTCAAGGACATCGTCACCCGCAGCCAGCGCATGCATGCGGTGCTGCGCCAGGCCGAGAAGGCGGCCGGCTCCGCGATCCCGGTGCTGATCGAAGGCCGCTCCGGCGTCGGCAAGGAGCTGATCGCGCGCGCCATCCACGGCACCGGCGAACGGCGGGCGAAGCCGTTCGTCGCCGTCAATTGCGGCGCCATCCCCGACAATCTCGTGGAATCGATTCTGTTCGGGCACGAGAAGGGCGCCTTCACCGGCGCGACCGACCGCCATACCGGCAAGTTCGTCGAGGCGCATGGCGGCACGCTGTTCCTCGACGAAGTCGGCGAGCTTCCGCCGGCCGCGCAGGTCAAGCTTTTGCGCGCGATCCAGGAGGGCGAGGTGGAGCCGGTCGGCGCGCGCAAGCCGGTGAAGGTCGACGTGCGGCTGATCTCCGCCACCAACCGCGATCTCATTGCCGACGTGCGGGACGGCCGCTTCCGCGAAGACCTGTTCTACCGCCTGCACGTCTTTCCGATCGGCGTGCCGTCGCTGGCCGATCGGCCCGAGGACATCCCCGAACTCGCGCGCCATTTCCTCGCGCGCTTCGCCGCCGAAGAAGGCAAGCGCATCCGCAGGATCGATGGCGACGCGCTCGCCTTGCTGTCGCGGCTACCGTTGGCCCGGCAATGTGCGGCAGCTTGAGAACGCGGTGTTCCGCGCCGTGGTGCTTGCCGAGGGCGACGAGGTCGGTGTCGCCGATTTCCCGCAGATCGCCGCGCTCGCGCAGCGCCAGCCCACCGCATCGCCCACCATGGTGGCGCCGGCCATCGCGCCGCTTCCGATCGAAGCCTTGGAGTCGGTCGCTTCCCCGATGCTGGTGCAGGACGTCGACGACGCCGGTGGGTAGCATTGCACCGCAGCAAACCGAGTCGGGCCTCGGCGCTCGCCGCTGCTCGATGCTCAAGGCGAGGTCCGGCCGCTCGAGGAACTCGAAGCCGAGGTCATTCGGTTCGCGATAGCGCACTACCGCGGGCAGATGTCGGAGGTCGCCCGGCGGCTGCAGATCGGCCGTTCGACGCTCTACCGCAAGCTCGACGCGCTTGGGCTTGAGCAACAGCGCCTGACCGAAAACGATACGGACCCCGTGGTTGCCGGGTAACACGCGTAAAAAAATCGACCCAATTCCGCGTGATGTCATGCCGCCTCGTGTTGCATGATCAGGAAAAATCGAGTCTGTTCGGTACTGATCGCATGGGTGGATTTTGACAAGCGGGAGGCCGTTTGATCGGCAATTCCGGGAGACATTCGGGAGACTTCTGCAATGCGCGGCTTTCGCTTTGACCGCTTGATGGGTGGCGCTGCCTTGGCTATGCCACTCACGGTTGTGCTGGCAAGCCCTCCTCCAACGCTCAAGCCACCACCCAAACCCCGGCGGCGATCGAATCCGCGGTCCCGATGCCGGAGACCGCGACGCTCGCGCCGCCGACCGCGTCCGATGCCGTGACCCCGTCCGTGACGGAGGGAATCGGGAGTTCCACGGAGACCACGCCCGCGACCGCCCCGGCCGAAACCACCGCCACGACACCCGCCGAACCGGCTGCCACGACGCCGGCCCAACCGGCCGCCACCACGCCGGCCGAAACGACGGCGACCGTCACGCCGGCCGAAGCAGCACCACCGCCCGATCCGATCGCATCGCTCGATCCGGCCGATCGCCCGATCGCCGAGCGAATCCGCGACATGCTGCCGAAGGCCGACCGCACCTACTCCAGCCGCAAGGAGCGCGCTCGCGGTCGAGGCGTTCTACCAGAAGCGCAACTACGCGCCGGTCTGGTTCGAACGCGGCGCGCTCAGCGCGCGCACCAACGCCGCGATCGCCCGCATTCATGCATCGACAGCCGACGGCCTGATCCCGGCCGAGTACAAGATTCCGGAAATGACGGCGGCCTCGCCGGACGCTCAGGCGGAAGCGGAGCTGCGGCTCACCGCAACGCTGATCACCTTCACGCGCCACTTGCAGGCCGGCCGCTTCCCGTATGCCCGCATGGGCGGCGAGATCATGTATCCGCAGGAGCCGCCGGACGTGACGGCGTCGCTCAACACGATCGCCGAAGCAACCGAACGTCGCCGCCGCGATCGACACGTTCAGCCCGCAGCAACCGGGCTATCGGGCGCTCAAGGCGAAGCTTGCCGAGCTGCGCGGGTCTACCGCCGAAGAGACCAAGGTCGTGCGCATTCCGGAAGGACCGACGCTGCGGCCCGGCGCGGAAGACGCCCGCGTTCCGCTGCTCCGCCAGCGGCTCAACGTGGCGGGCGATGAGACCAACCTGCGCTACGACGAAGCCCTCGCCACCGCGGTCAAGGCGTACCAGAAGTCCAACCGGATGAACCCGGACGGCATGATCGGGGCGACCACCGTGCGCAGCCTCAATGCCGTCGCAGCCCCGCGCCGCACCGACGTGATCGACACGATCGTCACCAATATGGAGCGCTGGCGCTGGATTCCGCGCGAGCTCGGCACCGCCCACGTGATGCTGAACATCCCGAACTACACGTTGCGGGTGATGAACAACGGCAAGGAAGCCTGGACGACCCGCGTCGTCGTCGGCAAGCCGAACACCGCGACGCCGATGCTCTCCGAGACGATGAAGTTCATCACCATCAACCCGACCTGGAACGTGCCGCCGTCGATCGTGAACAACGAATACCTGCCGGCGCTGGCGCAGGATCCGGGCGTGCTCGCGCGCATGGGCCTCAAGGTCGTCAACAATCGCGACGGCAGCGTGCATATCTACCAGCCGCCGGGAGACGCCAACGCGCTCGGGCGCATCCGCTTCAACTTCCCGAACCGCTTCCTGGTCTACCAGCACGACACGCCGGACAAGCACCTGTTCGCGCATGACAAGCGCGCCTACAGCCACGGCTGCATGCGGGTGCAGGATCCGGTGAAATACGCCGAGGTGCTGCTCTCGATCGCCCTTCCGAACGGCGGCTACACCCAGCAGCGCATCCGCCAGCTCTACGGCCCGGCCGAGCACAACATCAACTTCCCGACCCCGATCCCGGTGCACATCACCTACCAGACCGCCTTCGTCGACGACGCCGGCGAGCTGCAGGTGCGTCCGGACATCTACAATATCGACGCCAAGACGCGGAACCTGATCCGCAGCGAGCGCGGGGTCGTCGAGCCGGCGCAGGAACGGGGCCCGGCGGTCGCGAGCACGACCCAGGTCAAGCGCGCACGTCCGAAGGACGGACAGTCGCGCACGGTCGGGTTCTTCGAATCCCTGTTCGGCGGTGGCGGCAACGCCGCGCCCCCGCCACGGCCGACTGCACGGGTCCGTTGACGACGCAAACGGCGGCCCTACCGGCCGCCGTTTTCCACAGGGGCTGGTGTCCCGATTCCGAAGTTCGTTTCACCCTGCGGCGGGCTCATTTTGCGAACTTCGGAACCGAAGGACGCTAGCAACGCTTTGAATCTAGTGCGGCTTTGGTTCGGAAGTCCGCAATTCGGACTCGCGGCAGAGATCGATGCGGACTTCCGAACCGCCGCACTAGGATCTGTTAACTGCGGAAAGCCATTGGGATTGCCCTGGCCACTTTTCGCCACAGTCCCCCTATAGCAATATGCCCATCGGGGGGGACGGGGGTCCGCACCACAGTTACTGTGCATTAACCCATCCCCATTAAGTCTGCGTTCACCATATTCGTCGCGGCAATCAGCCGTGGCGAGTAGCGATGTGTGCAACTTTATGGCGAGATGCTAGTGCCGGTCAGCCGCGCGCGCACAGATTCTACGCTTTTGAAGGCCGTCCGGGTCGGACTCTGCGGCGGCGTGGCCGCGCTGATCGTCCTGCTCGGCGTCGAATCAGTGCAGAACGCGACCGCCAATGGCGATACCCGCACCATCACCTTCCACCATATCCACCTGAAGGAAGACACGACCATCACTTTCAAGGTGAATGGCAAGTACGACGAAGCCGCCCTTCAGAAGGTCAATTACGCGCTCCGGGACTGGCGCACCGGCCAGCCCACCAATATGGACCCGCACCTGATCGACGCCCTCTGGGAGGTCTATCGCGAGACGGGCGCCAAGGAGCCGATCCACGTCATCGGCGGCTACCGTTCGCCGGCCACCAACGCCATGCTCCGCCGCCGTTCGAGCGGCGTCGCCAAGTTCAGCCAGCACATGCTTGGCAAGGCGGTCGACTTCTACATCCCGGACGTAGAGCTTGAATCGATCCGCGATGCCGGCCTGCGCCTCCAGCGCGGCGGCGTCGGCTTCTACCCCTCGTCCGGCGCCCCCTTCATCCACATGGATGTCGGTAGCGTGCGCCACTGGCCGCGGGTGCCGGAAGCGCAGCTCGCGCGCATCATGTCCAAGGGTCCGCTGACCCGCGTGGCGTCCAACAATGCGCCGGCGGCGCAGAAGCAGCAGAAATCCAGGCCGACGGTCGTCGCCTCGCGCAATGTTCGCGACGAGGAGGAGGATGCCGAGGTCGTCACGAGGGCCGCGTCGCGCGCCCGCGTGACCGCATCGGTAGCCCCGCAGGAGACAGCGGCGGCGATCGTGGCGGCCGTCCCGATGCCGAAGTCGCGACCCGGCGTAGCGCCGGAACCCGCACCGTCCGGTTTCGATCTCGCCTCCGCCTCTTCACAGCCGGTGCGGACGCAGGAGCCTAAGGCTGCGCCGTCCGGGTTCGACCTCGCCTCGGTGAATTCGCGGATCGTGCCCGCCGCGCCGCGCCCGACGCAGGCCGCGAGCCTCGTCCCGGCCGCGAGCGTCGTCCCGCAGGACACGATTTCGGCGAACGACATCATCAACGAGCGCGGCTACTGGCAGGGCTTGACCGATCAGCCCGAGCGGCCGGTGCCGCCGGCCAACATTCCGCAGGCTCCCACCGCGGCCGCACCGGAAGCACCGATCACCGGCAGCGTCGCGCGCGGCAACCTGGCGCCGTGGCCGTTGCCTGACCGCATGCACGCACGCGACACCATGGCCTACGCTCCGGCCAATGCGGCGGTCGACGGCCGCCCGTCGGCGGCTGCGAAGGCCCGCGTGGTCTCCAAGCTCACCACACCGCCGCATGATGGCGCCGCTCCCAAGCAGGCGGCCCGGCCGGCGGTCGCAAGCGTCAAGGTCGGCGAGCGATTCAACAATCCGTGGATGCGGGCGATGATCGTGTCGCCGAGCGCGCTGGATTTCATGAGCACGTCGCTCTACGGCGCGCCTGACACGGCCGCGCTCAAGCCGCACCTGCAGAAGCCAACCGCCACCGTGATGATGACCTTCTCCGACGATCCGTATCTCGGAATGTCGTCCGATCAGTTCCGCGGCAACGCGGTGGTGTTCGTCGCGACCGTGACGTTCCGGCAGCGTACCGCGGCGCTGCGCTGATCGTTCCTTCGATAAACAGGATCGCAAGTCCGGGTTTGCGCCCGGTCTTTTTATTTCTGGTGCCACAGAAACGGACATGCCCGCGCTTGGGCGCGGGCACATCCATTCCGCAGCCGAAATTACAACGTCAATTCAGCATACCGAGCGCGAGCATATAGGTCTCGAGGATCGCCTCGTGTTCTTTGCGCTCGTCGGTGTCCTCTTTGCGCATCTTTATGATCGTGCGCAGCGCCTTGACGTCGAAGCCGGTCGCTTTGGCCTCGCCATAGACATCCTTGATGTCGTCCGCTAGCGCCTTCTTTTCCTCTTCCAGCCGCTCGATCCGTTCCACGAAGGCCTTGAGATGGTCCTTCGCGAACCGGGTTGCGGGCTGATCCTGTTCTTGCTCAGCGGCAGCAGTCGCCATCGATAACTCTCCTCCTCCACGCAACATGCGCGACAAATGGTAAGGACGGGGAGTCGGGCGCTCGGGTCAAGACCGGACGGATTCATCCACCCGGTCATCCACAACGCGGGACAATAGCTCTGGAAAATCAGTGCTTGTGGCTTGCCTTTTCAAACGCGGCCTTTTGCTCGGCCGAGGCTTCCTTCTGATACTTCGCCTTCCATTCCTCGAACGGCATGCCGTAGATCGCCTCGCGGCTCTGGTCCTTGCTCATCGGCACGCCCTTCGCGTCCGCCGCCTCTTTCATCCAGTTGGAGAGGCAATTGCGGCAGAAGCCGGCGAGATTCATCATGTCGATGTTCTGCACGTCGGCGCGCGTGCGCAGATGATCGAGCAGGCGCCGGAACGCGGCGGCTTCGAGTTCGGTGCGGGTCTTGTCGTCCATGGCCAATTCCTCGCGGATGTTATCGTCACGAAGATAGACATTGCGGCGGCCGGATTGAAGGGCTGCGCAGGAGGCGTCAGTCCACCTTGGCGCCGGAGAATTTCACCGCCTGGCCCCATCGATCGACCTCGGCCGCGAGATACGCGGCCATCTGGGATGGCGTCGCGATGAACGGCGCACCACCGAGGTCGGCAAGCCGCGCCTTGATTTTGGGATCGTTGAGTCCTGCATTGTTCTCGCGATTGAGACGTTCGACGATCGCGGCAGGCGTCCCCTTCGGAGCGCCGATGCCGAACCAGGTGGTGACCTCGTAGCCCGGTACGGTCTCGGCGACCGTGGGAACGTTCGGCAGCACATCGGAGGGGGCAGCGGTCGTCACTGCGAGCGCCCGCAACTTTCCGTCCTGCACGTATTGCAGCGATCCCACCGGCGACGTGAAATACACCTGCACCTGCCCTGTAAGCAGATCGGGCCAGACCGCGCCCGTCCCACGATATGGCACGTGCTGCATGGACGTGCCTGTCATCGCCTTGAACAGCTCGGCGGCCAGATGCGACGACGTGCCGTTACCCGACGAGGCGTAGCTCAGCTTGTCCGGGTTGCGTTTGAGATACGCAACGAACTCCGCGACCGTCTTCACCGGCACCGACGGGTGAATCATGAGGATGTTGGGCGCCTGCGCCACCGCGGCGACCGGCACGATGTCGCGGACGAAGTCGAACGGCAGCTTCTGATAGAGCGTCGCGTTGATGGCGTTGAAGTGGCCGATGCCGAGCAGCGTGTGGCCGTCCGGGGCCGCGCTCGCCACCGCCGCCGTCGCAAGATTGCCGCCGGCACCCGGCCGAGTCTCGATCACGAACGGCTGGCCGAGCTTCTCCGACAGGTGCTGGCCCAGGATGCGCGCCAGAATGTCGTTCGGGCCGCCCGGCGCAAAGCCGATCAGCCAGCGCACCGGCCGGTTGGGATAGTCCTGCGCCGGGACTTGCGTGGCGCCCGCCAGAATGAGAACGCCGAGACACGTGAGTGCAATCTTCGCGATCAGTAGGCGCCGCGTCATTCCGTTGCTCCAGGCCGTCAACCGTGCGGCAAGCGTGCACACATCCCTCCGCGGCGCGCAAGCGCGCGCGGAAGCCCCGGCACGGTGGCGGCAATCGCCGATGCGGCGACGCTCAGGCCGACAGATAATTTTACATTTCGAGCCTGAACAATGCGCGCGCAGCGGCCCGATCGGACCGCCTCCTGATTGCATTTCACGACAATCCACATCGGCTCCGCACGAAGGGCTTGCAAGAGTTCCAAAAACACTTGGCAACATTGCTCAGTGTGTGGAGATTGTTCCGCAGTCGGAACCGTGGGGCGTGTACAGAGTGGCAGAGTCAAGCCGCGCATTTCTGGAAGGCTTGTTCAACGCAGCGGTGGCCTCCGCGCATCCAAGCAATTGCCTCCCGCCACATCTGCCGGAGCCGCCCCGGTCCGGACGGCTCGTCATCCTTGCCGCCGGTAAGGCCGCCGGCGCGATGGCCGAGATCGCGGAACGCCACTATCTCGATGACCGCAGATTACCTGCGAGACGGATCAGCGGGCTTGCGGTCACGCGCCACGGCTATGCCCGCCCAACGCGGCACGTGAAGGTGATCGAAGCCGGACATCCGGTCCCCGACGCGGCGGGACTGGCCGCCACTTTCGAAACCTTGTCGCTCGCCGATTCCGCCGGCCCGGATGATCTCGTCGTTGTGCTGATGTCCGGCGGCGCGTCCGCCAACTGGATCGCGCCGGCTGCCGGCCTCTCGCTTGCCGAGAAGCAGGCGCTGACGCGCGCCTTGCTGGCATCGGGCGCCTCGATTTCCGAAATCAACACGGTGCGCAAGCATCTCTCTCGCATCAAAGGCGGCCGCCTCGCGGAGCGGATCAGTCCGGCACGCGTGGTCACCGTCGCCATCTCCGATGTCCCCGGCGACGATCCGGCCGTGATCGGGTCGGGACCGACGGTGGGCGATCCCACGACGCTCGCGGACGCGCGCGCGACAATCGCGCGCTATCGCCTCGACGTGTCGCCGGCAGTGACAAAGGCGCTCGCGGATCCCGCCAACGAAACGCCGAAGCCAGGAGCGGCGCTGTTCGCCAATTCTTCGTTCGCGCTGGCCGCGCGACCATCCGAAGTATTTGCAAAGGCCGAAGCGGCGGCACGCGCCGCCGGCTACGACTGCGTCCAACTCGGGACCGCGCTCGAAGGCGAGGCGCGCACGGTCGCGATCGAGCACGCCCGGCTCGCCCGCGATGCAAAGGCGAAAGGGCGCCGCGTCGTTTTCCTGTCGGGCGGTGAACTGACCGTCATGGTGCGCGGCCAGGGCCGCGGCGGGCCGAATCAGGAATACATGCTGGCCCTGGCGATGGCGCTCGACGGTACCGCCGGGATTGCCGCCCTGGCCGGCGACACCGACGGCATCGACGGCGGCGGCGGACGGGCGGAGGATCCCGCTGGCGCCTTTATTGATTCGACGACGCTGGCCCGGGCGCGGGCGCTTGGCCTCGATCCCGCCGCCTTTCTTGATGCCAATAATTCGACGGAATTCTTTGAAAAGCTTGGCGATCTGCTGATACCGGGCCCGACATGCACGAACGTGAGCGACTTCCGGTCTATCCTCGTTGACAGCCCCTGAATCTTCACGCGATATCCCACTAGCGGGGAGTTACGGGTGTAATGACCGAGAGACCAACCGTTGCGTGCACGAGCCATGACCGGCCGCGACGACGCATGCTTGGCGTCCGCTCCGGCATTCTCGGCGTCCTGGTCGCCGGCGCGGCGATGATGCAGGCTGACATCGCAGCCGCGGACTTCCGCATTTGCAACAATACCGGTAGCCGGGTCGGCGTCGCGCTCGGCTACAAGGACAGCGAGCAGTGGGCCACCGAGGGTTGGTGGAACCTGTCGGCACGGACCTGCGAGACACTCATGCGGGGAACCCTCGCCGCCCGTTATTATTACGTCTACGCCGTCGACTATGATCGCGGCGGCGAATGGGGCGGCAGGGCGTTCATGTGCACCCGTGAAAAGGAATTCACGATCCGCGGTACCGAGGATTGCCTCGCGCGCGGCTACGACCGCACCGGTTTCTTCGAAGTCGACACCGGCGAGCAGCCGTCATGGACCGTACAGTTTACCGACTCCGCTGATCAGGCGCCGCAACAACCCTTGCAAACGCGCGTGCCGTTTGCGCCGCTCCCTTCGACTACTGGCGGCGGCAAGAACGCCCCGCAATTCCCGCAGCGCAAGAACTGATGCGACGTTTACGACGCACCAAGATCGTCGCGACCCTCGGCCCATCATCTTCCGAGCGTTCCGTCATCGCGGCGTTGTTCCGCGCCGGCGCCGACGTTTTCCGCATCAATATGAGCCACACATCGCATGACCGCATGCGCGAGCTGGTTTCGACCATCCGTTCGATCGAGGCCGAATTCGAGCGGCCGATCGGCATCCTGGTCGATCTCCAGGGACCGAAGCTGCGGGTCGGACAATTCGAAGCCGGTCCGGTGACGCTGGCCAAGGGCGCGACGTTCGTTCTCGACGCCGACAAGACGCCGGGCAGCCTAGCGCGCGTGCACCTGCCGCATCCCGAAATCTTCGCCGCGATCGCGCCGGGCCATACGCTCCTGCTCGACGACGGCAAGGTGCGATTGACTGCGACCGAGGTTGCCGAGGGCAGGATCGTCACCCGCGTCGAGGTCGGCGGCAACCTTTCCGACCGCAAGGGCGTGAGCCTTCCGGACACGACGATCCCGTTCTCGGCGCTGGCGCCGAAGGACCGCTCCGATCTCGAAGCCGCGCTCGACACCGGCATCGACTGGGTGGCGCTGTCCTTCATCCAGCGGCCGGAAGACATCGCGGAGGCCAAGAAGATCACGCGCGGCCGCGCCCACGTGATGGCCAAGATCGAAAAGCCGCAGGCGGTGACCCGCCTGGACGAAATCCTGGAGATTACGGACGCGCTGATGGTGGCGCGTGGCGATCTCGGCGTCGAGATGCCGCTCGAACGCGTGCCGGGCATTCAGAAATTCATGACGCGCTCGGCGCGGCGCGCGGGCAAGCCGGTCGTGGTCGCGACCCAGATGCTGGAGTCGATGATCAACAGCCCGGTGCCGACGCGCGCCGAAGTGTCGGACGTGGCCACCGCCATCTTCGAGGGCGCCGACGCCGTCATGCTGTCGGCTGAATCGGCGGCCGGCAAATATCCGGTCGAGGCGGTGTCGACCATGAACCGCATCGCCGAGGAGGTGGAGAAGGATCCAACTCCACCAGTCCATCATGCAGGCGCAACGCGCCGATCCGGAGCCGACCGGTGCCGATGCGATCGCCGCCGCAGCGCGCCAGATCGCCGAGACGCTCGAACTCTCCGCCATCACCTGCTGGACGTCTTCCGGCTCGACCGCCTTGCGCGTCGCACGCGAGCGGCCGAACCCGCCGATCGTCGCAATCTCACCGAATGTCGCAACGGCGCGCCGGCTGTCGCTGATCTGGGGCGTGCATTGCATCGTGGCGGAAGACGCCCACGACCAGGACGACATGGTGGAGCGCGCATGCCGGCTGGCGTTCAAGGACGGCTTCGCGCGCGCGGGGCAACGCGTGATCGTCGTTGCCGGCGTGCCGCTGGGCACCCCCGGCGCCACCAACATGCTGCGGATTGCGTTCGTCGGCGCTGAAGCGGGTCGCGCGCTGTAGTTCGAGTCGACACTCTCCGCGTCATGGCCGGGCATAGCCCGTCGAAAGACAGACGTGAACGCCCTGATGTCCCGGCCATCCACGTCTGTCATCCAATTTATCGCTTAAGACGTGGATGGCCGGGACAAGCGCGGGCATGACGAAACTCACCACCCTGAGTGGGGTGACGGAGTTTCAGATATCGCGACCGTCGACGGTTTCGGTCAGACGCTTGATCAGATCGGGGATCCGCTCCATGCGCGGATACAACTCGACCGCGCGGCGGAATGCGGCGAGGGCACGGCGGTCGTCGCCGACGTCATTGAGGATCATGCCGAGGCCGGCCCAGGCTCCGAAGTGCCGTGGCTCACGAACCAGCACCTCCCGCAGATCGGCCATCGCCGGCGTGTATTCGCGCTTGTGAAAATAGAGCGTCGCGCGCCGGTTCCATGCTTCGACATAGTCCGGTTTGATGTCGATGATGGCGGTGAGGAGTTTGATCGCGAGATCATAGTCCTTGGCTTCGGTCGCGGTCCGTACCCGCGTCATCAGCAGCGCGGCGGTATCGCCGCCTTGGGCCGCCCAGACCGCCCAGATGTTGCCCTCGACGAATTTCGCGCTCTCGTCCGTCGGCGCGATCCGCAGAGCGGCAAACAGACGGTCGAGGTTTTTCGCAGGGTCGCCGCGTTGCACCCGCGGCGTGTCGTGCGGCGGCTCGATCGGTTGTGGTGGTTCGGCGCCGGGCCCGGGTGGCGCGATCTCGGGCGTCTGCGCCTGCGACGGCGCAGCGAGCGCCACGGCCAAGGTCACAGCCAAGGCCATGAACGCCAGAACGGGAAGCGCGCGGAATCGATGGTCCATATGACGGAGTCTAGCGTTTAGCCAGGTCACAGCAAAGCCTCGGATCAAGGCACCGTGACGGCAAAAATGCCCCGCCAACAGGCGTCGCGCAGGTCAGCCCTGCCGGGCCTTGAAGCGCTTGTTGGTCTTGTTGATGACGTAGACCCGGCCCTTCCGGCGCACGAGCTGGTTGTTGCGGTGACGGCCGCGCAACGACTTCAGGGAATTACGGACTTTCATGACTCGCTCCGGTTGACCCCGCGCGGCGGGGGCTCGGGTTGTTTGATGTGGGCGTTACTTAAGAGGGCCGTGCGGCGGCGTCAATTCGCGGATCCCGGTGCTTGCAGGCCGCCGAGCGCGTTTGCGCCGGCTGTTCCGCAGTCCTCGCAGCTTCCGCGCGACCGCGAGCGCCGTTGCAACCAGAACCCAATTGACAGCCCCCTACCGCCTGCGCAATGTTATAATGAAATGTAACATTATAACATCAGCAGTTTCGGGGGTCATGATGGACCGATGGGGTCGGGGTGTCGTTCTCAGCGGAGTTGCAGCTTCGATGGTTCTTGGGATCGGCGGGCCGCCTGCACCGGCGCAGACGCGACCGCAGCTACCGGAGATCGTCGTCAATGCCCCAAGCCCGATCGTGCGGGCGCGGCCCCGCCCTGCTGCCCCGCGCGTGGTGACGGCTCCTGCGCCCGCCGCGCCGGAAGCACCCGCCGCTCCAGCCGAGTTGCCGCCCGGCTGGCTCCCGATCGTCGCCGACCAGTTCGCCACGGTGACCGTCGTCACCCGCGAGGAACTTCAACGCTCGCCCGGCGGCACGCTCGGCGACGTCCTGTTCGCCAAGCCCGGCATCACCGGCTCGAGCTTCGCGCCCGGCGCCGCCAGCCGCCCGATCGTCCGCGGGCTCGATAACTATCGCGTGCGCATCCAGGAGAACGGCATCGACTACCAGCGGCGTGTCGGAGCTCGGCGAGGACCATGCCGTGCCGTTGGACCCGCTGTCGGCCGAGAGAATTGAAGTGGTGCGAGGACCGGCGACGCTGCGCTGGGGTTCGCAGGCGATCGGCGGCGTGGTCAACGCCAGCAACAACCGAATCCCGGATGCCCTGCCCTGCCTGCCGCAGCCGCAGACGTACGGATTTCCGACCAAGACCGTTGCCCCCGGCGTGGCGCCGGCACCGTGCCTGAAATACGAGATGCGCGGCGCCGGCGCCACAGTCGACAACGGCCTCGACGGCGCGGTCATCCTCGACGCCGGCGCGGGCAACTTCGCCTTCCACGCCGACGCCTCCGGACGGCGCGCCGACGACTACCGCATTCCGCGTTACCCGTATTTGCCGCCGCGCGACCAGACGCTGCCGTTCGACGGCAGGCAGCCGAATTCGTCGATGCGCTCCGACGGACAATCGGTCGGCGGCTCCTACATCTTCGACCAGGGATTTGTCGGCGTCGCGGTGACGCGCTTCGCGAGCCTCTATCGCGTGCCGGGGCTCGAATCGACCGAGACCAACACCCGCATCGACATGAACCAGACCAAGGTCGCGAGCCGCGGCGAATACCGCGTGCAGTCCGGCGGCATCGAGGCGATCCGGTTCTGGCTCGGACACACCGACTACAAACACAACGAGCTTGCCAACGAAGGCGGCTTCGACGGCGTCCAGCAGACCTTCACCAACAAGGAGCAGGAGGGCCGCATCGAAGTCCAGCTCATGCCGTTCGATCTGCGCTTCGCCACGCTGACGTCGGCGCTCGGCGTGCAGGGCATGCACCAGCGGCTGACCGCGCCGGGCGCCGAAGGCGGCCTGTTCGATCCCAACCGCACCACCATCGTCGCCGGATTCCTGTTCAACGAGTTCCGCTTCACCGAGACGCTTGCGAGCGCAGGTCTCGGGCCGCATCGAGGAGGCGCACGTGACGCGGCTCGGTGCCCGACCTGCTGGTCGATCCGTTCACCAATATCGAGCGCGACCGCCGCTTCACGCCGAAGAGCGCCGCCATCGGCTTCCTCCAGGACCTGCCGTGGGACCTCGTCGGGAGCGTCACCGCGCAATATGTGGAACGCGCGCCGCGCGCGCCGGAATTGCTCTCGCGCGGCGTGCACGAGGCCACCGAGACCTTCGACATCGGCAACCCGAACCTCAAGATCGAGGCCGCGAAAACCGTCGAGATCGGCATCCGGCGTCCGCGCGGGCAGTTCCGTTTCGAGGCGACCGCCTACTACACGCGCTTTTCCGGTTTCATCTTCCGGAATTTGACCGGCGAGAGCTGCGACGCCACGGTCGACACCTGCACCGGCGCGCCGTTCTTCGGCGCCGGCGGCGACCTCAACCAGGCGATCTATTCGCAACGCGACGCGACCTTCCGCGGCGGCGAATTCCAGAGCCAGCTCGATGTCGCGCCGCTCTGGAGCGGCATTTTCGGGATCGAGAACCAGTTCGACGTCGTGCGCGCCACCTTCGCGGACGGCACCAATGTTCCTCGTATCCCGCCGGTGCGTGTCGGCGGTGGCGTGTTCTGGCGCGATGCGAATTGGCTGGCGCGCGTCAACCTCCTGCACGCGTTCAGCCAGAACGATATTGCGCCGGTGGCCGAGACGACGACCGACGGCTACAACCTGCTCAAGGCCGAGATCGTCTACACCACGCCGCTTCGACCAAACGACTTCGGCGCCCGCTTCCTCACCGTCGGTATCGCCGGCAACAACCTGCTCAACGACGACATTCGCAACAGCGTTTCGTTCAAGAAGGACGAAGTGCTGATGCCGGGCCGCAGCGTGCGCTTCTTCGCGACGCTCAAGAACTAGGTATTGGCCGCCGATGAATTATTCGTACGCCAATGTTGACGTTAGTCGAAAGCAGAAGCTGAGCAGCGATCAGGGTCGGCATGACGTCGTGCTGGTGGCACGCCGTGGCGAGCCTTTGCAGTCCGCGGCGACCGACCTCAGCAATGTGGTGCCGTTCGCGCGCCGGCGCGTCGTCGAGCCGGAATTTCCGTTGGCGCCCGTTGCCACCGCAGACCGTCCGGCATCGTCTCAGCGGGATTTCGGCCTGAGCCGGCGTATCGCGCTGCTCGCCGCCTCGCTCATGCTGCACGGTCTCTTGCTGGCGATGTTCTGGCAGGAACCGGCTCCGCTGGCGAGCATCGGTGTCGAATTGATGAGGGTCGAGATTACACTCGGTGCCACCAATGCAGCAGGCGTCGCGCCACAGCCGGGCGAACAGGAGGTGGAACCCGTAACGACGACCGAAGAACACACGCCAGAACTCGCGACCGAGACACCTCGCGTCGCGACCGTCATGCCGCAGGAGGTTCCAGTGGCGGCGCAGGAGGCGGCGCCAGACGCGATACCGCAGGAAACGCCGCAAGAGGTTGAGACCACGCGCGAGCAGCAGGCGCCGATCGCCGAGATGCCCGAACAGAAGGTGCAGCAAGCCCCCGAGCACAGGCGCATTGATGCACCCACAGAGAAGAAGGCTGTCCAAAAGAAACAAGTCGCAGCCGTGCCAAGCGACTCCGCCAGCGGTGTCGGCCGCGGCCGTTCGGACGTTTCCTCCAACTACAATGGATTGGTTGCAGCCCATCTCCAGCGCTACAAGCAGTATCCGGCCGCGGCGCGCATGAACCGATCTCAGGGTGTCGCCACGGTTTCCTTCACAGTCGATGAGTTCGGCCGCGTCACGTCGGTCGAACTCGCGCAGACGTCCGGTACGAGCGCTTTCGACCAGGAGGTTGTGGCCATGGTACGCCGCGCTTCACCGTTTCCACGGCCGCCGGACCGCCACGCTCGCAATTTCACGGTACCCGTGAGATTCAGTTTGCGCTGACAGCGCGGAACGGGGGGTAAGTGCGGCAACCAGTCAATGGGTTTCGGTATGGCTCGGATGCCCACAAACGATCTTCTCGGGCCAGATCAATTCGTCATGCGATGCGACGACTTCGCGCACCGTCGACCCAATGAACCATACCGCGACGATTCCGGCGATGGCCGGGTCGAAAAGCGAGTAGCCGGTCGCTGCTACCAGGATTCCAGCCAACACCGGAGCCAGGGACACCCACACGTCGCCCAAGTTGTGGATGTAGGCAAGGCGGATCGCGGCATTGTTCCGGCCGGGCTCCAGCAGCAGACGCGCCACGCCCCAGTTTGCGGCCGCGGCGGCAAGACCAACGAAAACAATGACGACGCCCGCGACCGGTCTGGGTTGCATCAAACGCTCAACGGCTTGCCACAGCAACAGACCGCTCACCAGGACAAGCCCAACCGAATTGAAGAGATTTGCAGAGCGCAAAAGGTACCGCGAGACTCCTTGCGACAGCACGAAGGCAAGGTAGATAAAAACCAATGCCAGTTCGTCGGACAAATTATGGATGCTGTCCATGATCAGGCTCAGGCTGTTGGCCTGAAGCCCTGCGACAGCCTCTACCACAAATATTGCACTGTTTAGCGCAACCGCCCCGGCAATCGCTTTACGGTGGTGTGCCATTTGGCAGCTCGCACTCACGTGGAGGTTTGGTCAAGGCTACCAAAACGAGCGCATCAAGAAAATGATAGTTGCGAACGCTCCTTGCGTGCCGCTCACATCAGGATTTTGCGCTGCCGACGAAGGCCGGCGTGGCGCCGAGCCACGGGATGCCGCCGAGCGAGAGCTCGACGGTGAGCACGAGGAAGCTTCCCGCGGCCGGAGCCCCCGTGATGGCCGCGAGCGGATAGCTGCCGGTGCAGCTTTCCGCCATCGACTGGCGGAGAGTTGCGCCGGGAAGCGCCTTCAGGTGAGCAGCAATCTGCGCATCCAGAGGCTTGCCGGGCTCGATCGACGACGCGACGCGCGCCAGCCACGCATCGGCGGCGGCGTAAGCGGTTCGCGCGGCCTCGTCGCGCGCAAAGCTCCGGATGCGTCGTACCCATGAGCCCTTGTAGGCAACCGACGCACGCACTGCAAAACGACTGGCGAGCGGCAGCGTCCCGGCAACGCGGATCATGCGCCGGTCGTGATCGAGATCGAGCGCAACGGCGATATAGGCCTCCTCCGCGCCGCCAAGGCGTGCCTGCTTCTCAACAAGCCCCGCGACTTCGCCCGCGTCGGCGGACTTGGCGGCATTGATCAGGTCCAGCGCAGTGCGGGCGAGCGTGTCGGCGCGGCCGATGAGCCCGCGTTCGGCGTCATCAATGCTCCGCCGCGCATCGGCAAACACGCTGCCCAGGTCGGCAAGCTCGACACCGGGGGCGGCGCCTGCGATCTCGTCGTAAAGGCCGGCCGGCAGGCTGTCATATTCCAGCACGCCGACGCGTTTGCAACCCGCGTCCGCGATGCGCTTGCCGACGGCGGCGCCCGGCTTCGGCGTGTTGACGATCTCGCTCAGCGTGTCGGTGGTTCGGATCCAGTTGGCGACGCGTTTCGACAGCGCGGTCGCGAACGCCGGCGCCCCCTGCCCCGGCAGCAGCAGCATGCCGTCGGACCAGTACGGCGTGAAGCCGGTGAGCCAGGTCACCGCGCTCGGCTGCACGAGGTTGGTATAGAACAGCGCCGCGTCGAAGCCGCTTTGCTGCATCGCGGCGCGCAGGCGCGCGATGCGCGCTTCCAGCGCAGCCTTCGGCAGTTCCTCCGCATTCCATCCCATCAAGCCGCGGCGCATGGCTCAGGCCCCCACGCCGAACAATTCGCGCGGCGTCCCGGTGAAGACCTCACAGCCTTCTTTGGTGACCGCGACCACGTCGCCGAGCACCAGATAGCCGACCACCGGATGGTAGGTGTTGGGATGCACGATCAGCGTCATGCCGGCGTCGATGCGCGTGGTCACGTCTTCCAGGATGTGCGGCTTGGTGTCGGCGAACAGCCCGACGCCGTGACCGCGCACGCGCGTATATTGATCGGTGACGTAGTCGCCGAGGCCTTCGCGGCGGAAGATCTCGTTCTCGGCGCGCGCGATGTCGGCGGCGGTGACGCCGTCGCGCACCGCCGCGATGCCCGCCTCCATCGCTTCGCGATAGAGCGCGAACGCCTTCTTCTGCTCGGGGTTGGGCTCGCCGACGACGAGCGTGCGGCAAATCTGCGCGTAGTAACCCTCGACGCAGGGCGTCAACTCGGTCGTGACCATGTCGCCGGCCTTGAGCTTCTTGCCGCTCGGCGGCGCCATGCCGCGCACCTCCGGTCCACCCACGCCGATGATCTGGAAGTTGTCGTCGACCCCCTTCGAACGGAAGAACGCCTCCGTTTCCGCGATCAGCTCGTAGTCGGCGCGGCCGGGCCGCGCGGCATCGCGGAACACGGCATAGCCTTCGTCGGCGACCTTGCAGGCGCGGCGGATGGCGTCGACCTCTGAAGCCAACTTCCCCATCAGCAGGCGGTCGAGGAACGCGGTGCGATCGCCGAGGTTGAGGTCCTTGGCGCGCGCCGCGATTTTGCGCGGGATCAGCCGCGCCGGCGCGGTGCCGATGCGGCGGTTGTTGAGCCGGCCGAGCGACCTGTCGACCTCCCCCAACAGGTCCGGCGCATGCACGACCTCGACGCCGGAGCATTCCAGCGCCGCGCGGTCGGCCTCGATGGCGCTGTCGAGATAGAGCGTCACGCCGTCCTCGCGCACCACCGCAAGCGCCTGGCCCTCGAGGATGCCGAAATCGGTGGCGTAGCGCAGATAGTCGTTCTGCCAGGCGTTGCCGTAGAGCAGGAGGACGTCGATCCCCTCGCCCGCCATCTCCTGCAAGAGCCGCGCCCTGCGGTCTGTGAACACCGTCACCTGGGCCCCCTCATTTGGGTCTCCGTCATTCCTTCCAGCGCGAGAAGCGCGCCTCGACCATCCGCACCAGCTCGTTGAGAACGATCGCGAGCAGCGCGAGCGTCAGGATCAAGGCGATCAGCGCCGCCGGGTTAAAGGTCTCGGCATACATCAGCGTGAAGAAGCCGATGCCGCCTTGCGAGACGAACAGTTCCGCCAAGCAGCACGCCGAGCAGCGTCAGGGTCATCGCCAGCCGTAAGCCGGTGAACACCGCCGTCACCATGTGCGGGAACATCACGTAGCGCAACTGCTCAAACGGTGTCGCGCCCATGGCGGCAGCGCCGCGCAGCAGCAGCGGGTTGACGTTGCGCATGCCGGCGATGGTGTTGACGATAACCGGGAAGACGCCGTGGCTGAAGCCGAAGGCGATCTTGCTGGCGGGACCGAGGCCGAACATCAGCACGAACAGCGGCAGCAGAATCGCCTGCGGGATGCCATAGAGCAGCAGCACGATCGGATAGAAGCTGCGGCGGCCGATGTCGGTCATGCCGACCAGCACGCCGATCAGCATACCGAACACGACCGACATCCCGAACGCCACGATGAGTTCGATCAGCGTGACGCCGATGGCGGCGAGCACCCGCGGCTCGCCTAGAACCTTCGGCCAGAGCTGCGCCAGCACCTCGCTCGGCGCGGCCGCCAGCGACGAGGTCGCAAACGCCCGAGCGTAAATTTCCCACAGCACAACGACGGCGAGGATCAACAGCAGCCGGACCAGGCGGATCATGTTCGGTGACATGGCGCTCACTCCCGCTCGCTGCGCGTCTCGACGGCGAGCGCCAAGAGGTTGAGCATCACCGACATGCAGACCACGAAGGAAATCCAGGCATAGAGCTTGGCGGTCTCCATCAGTTCAGCGGCGAGCGCGGTGGCGCGGCCGACGCCGGCGGTGGCGGCGAGCGTCTCGCCGCCCAGCACCGAGGCGATGCAGATGAAGAAGCCGATGCGGAGCCCGGTCAGCGTGACCGGCAGCGCCCCCGGCATATAGACGTAGCGGAATTGCTGCCAAGTCGACGCGCCCATGGCGCGCGAGGCCTTGAGATAAAGCTCGTCGACATTGGAGAACGCCGCGATGGTGTTGAGCGCGATCGGGAAGAAGGCATAAGTCGCGCCATACGCGATCTTGGAGTCCGGGCCGATCCCGAAGAACAGGACGAACAGCGGAAAGAACATCGTCAGCGGCACCGCGAACATGCCGGACAGCACCGGCTCGAACATCTGCACCAGCGTCCGCGACCGCGCCACCGCAAAGCCGACCGCGATCCCGACGACGGCCGCGATCACATAGGCTTTGGCAATGGAGCTGAGCGTCACATGGAGCGACGACCACAATTGCCCGGTGCGCACCAGCACGCCCATTTCGCGCCAGACCAGCTCCGGCGCTGGCAGGAACAGCCGGAGTGTGCCGCCCGACCGCGTCGCGATGTACCAGGCGCCGAACAGCGCGACGAGCATGCCGATCTGGATGGTGCGGATGACGAGCTTGTCGTGCGCGATCATCGCCGCACCGAAGATGCCGCCAGCGTGGTGGCTGTTGCTGCGCCCTCTCCCCCTTGTGGGGAGAGGGCTACTCGGAGGATCCGCATAAAGAATGGGTGAGGGGAAAGGCTCTCGAATGCTGTACAAACACCCCTCACCCAAACGCAAGTCGCGGAGATATCGACTTGCCCTCTCCCCACAAGGGGGAGAGGGCGCAGCAATGCGCACCTGTTTCCGCGCGCGATTCCGAAATAAGTGGATTGCGCAATCATTGCCGTCACGCCTGCGCGTCGCGCGCGACACGCATCGCGGCCACGGTCTGCCGGATCTCATCGCGCAGCAGGCCGTAGAGCTCCTTGCGGATGTCCTGGAACGCGTCGGTCAGCATGAAGTCGGGCGAGCGCGGGTGCGGCTCCGGCACCTGGATGCTTGCCTTCACCTTGCCGGGACGCGCCGTCATCACCACGATGCGGTCGGCGAGGAACACGGCTTCCGCCAGCGAATGCGTGACGAAGACAATTGTTTTGCCCCGACGTGCCAGGAGAATCGAGAGGTCCTCGCCCAGCACCATGCGGGTCTGCTCGTCGAGCGCGGCGAACGGCTCGTCGAGCAGCAGCACCTCCGATCCGACGCAGAGGCCGCGCGCGAGATTGATGCGCTGCTTCATGCCGACGGAGAGCTGCTTGGGATAGTGGTTGGCAAACTGCTCCATGCCGACCGCGGAGAGCGATTGCATGGCGCGGTCGCGCCAATTCGCCTCCTCGGTGCCGCGGAATTTCAGCGCCAGACGAAAATTCTCGAGCACCGTGAACCACGGGAAGAGCGTGCTCTCCTGGAACACATAGGCGATCTCGTTCGGGCGCGGGCTCGTCACCGGCGTCCCGTTGACGGTCACGATACCCGAGGTCTGTTGCAGCATGCCGCCGATGCAGTTGAGCAGCGTGCTCTTGCCGCAACCGGACGGCCCCAGCAGACAGACGAATTCTCCTTTGCGGATATCGAGCGAGACGTCGTCGAGCGCGAGCACGCGCTGGCTCGGATCACGGCCGGGAAACGCCATCGATACGTGGTCGACGGCGATCACCGGGGCTTGCACCCCGGATGCGCGTGCCGATGCGGTCGTCCCCCCGCCTGCGTTGCCCCCGGCCGTCACGTCAGAACTTTACCGGCACGAACTGGTCGTTGTAGATCGTCCTTGCGTCCGGCAACAGAGTCGAGGATGCCGAGGTCCTTGAGCGACTTGCGGATCACTTCGATGGCCACCGGGTCCCACGAGCCATCACGTGAAAAGCCGTTGACCTGCGCATCGTAGATTTTCGACACCACGCTTTCTCGCACGTCGATCGCCTTGGCGGTGATCTTCACCGTCGCGTCCTTGTTGGCGTGGATGAACGCGATGGTCTTGAACCAGCCGCGCAGGAACCGCCGCAGCGCATCGGTGCGCTTCGCGACCATGGCGTCGGTCGCGTAGATGACGTGGGTGTAGAAATTCTTCTCGATGTCGCCGAAGTCGAGCACGATGCGGCCCTTGTTCAGCTCCTCGAGCTCGAAGCCGGTTGCGGACTCGATCACCAGCGCATCGAGATCGCCGCGCTCCATGGCGGCGAGCCGTGCCTGCACCGAGCCGAGCGGCAGGACCTGCATGCCGTCGGGGCCCCAGCCCTGCTGGCGCGCGAGTTCGCGGCTGAGCCAGTCGGTCAGCGACCCGGCGGTGGTCACGCCGATGCGCTTGCCCTTGAGGTCGGCGATCGTTTTGATCGGCGACTTGTTGAGCACCACGATCGCGAGGTTCGACGGCGCGCCGTACATGGCCGCCACCCCGATCGCCGGCACGCCCTTGGCGCGGAAGCCGAGCCCCGGACCGGAGCCGAGCGCGACGTCAACCGCGCCGGCGGTGAGCCCGGTCTGCATCTGCGCGTCGCCCTTGAAGCTCGAAATCGCGAGCTCGATGCCTTCCTGCTTGAAGATACCGGTCTGCACGCCGACGTCGGTCGCGGAGAAAGCCCAGGAATTGGGAACCGACTTGCCGATGCGGAGCTTGTCCTGCGCCAGCGCAGAGCCGCTCGCACACAACGCGGCCGCCAGCAGGACCGCGGCAACCGACCTTTGATTGGGAATCGTGAGCATAAAAATGCCTCTCAGGATGGGCGTGCTGCCGGGCGGCGGGCGCGTGGCGTTCCCCGAATTTTGCGCGATTATAGGGACGATCCGGCCGAGATCAAACCGCCGGCACCGGCGCGACCGATTGCAATTCCGGCATGACCTCGCGCGCAAACAGTGCGATCGAACGCTGCGTTTCCGCAAGTGACAGATCGCCAAACGCGAATTGCCCGACGCAATAATTGCGCCGGTCGCGGCAAGCTGATCGCGCAGGAACGCCGCCACCGTGCGCGGCGAGCCCGCGACACCCTGTCCCACCTCCGCGATGCCGTCGAACTCAGGCGGCCGCGGATGCATGGCCGAATATTTGTGCAGCCGGTGCAGGTAGGTGAAGCTGTCGTGCCAGCGCGGATAGGCGCGCCGCGCGAGTGCGAGCGCCTGCGCATCGGTTTCGGCCACGACGATGAAACGGCCGAGCCCCATCAGCGGCAGCGGCGTGTCGTTCCACGCCTCACGCCATGCGTCGCGGAATACATCGAACGCGACACGCGTCGCGGGAACAGAGTCGAGGCTGATCACGCGCAGGCCCTTGCGCGCGGCGCGCTTGGCGCTTTCGGGCGCGTGCAGCCCGTACCACACCGGCGGATACGGCTTCTGCAGCGGCACCAGCTCCATCGGCACGTTGTCGAAGTTGAAGAACTTGCCGTGGAAAGTGAGCGCGGGCTCGGTCAGGCCCTTCAGCACGAGCTCGAGCGCCTCGGCGTAGACCTCCTGCGCGTTCTTCGGGTCCTCGCCGTAATACGCAAGCTCGATGCCCACCGATCCGCGCCCGAAACCCATTTCGAGCCGGCCGTGGCTCATCTGATCGAGCATGCAGATTTCCTCGATCATGCGGATCGGATGATAGAGCGGCAGCGCATAGACCATCGGCCCGAAGCGCAGCCGCTGCGTGCGTTGCGCGACCGCCGACAGGAACACGCTCGGGCTCGGCGCCAGCCCGATCGGCGTCGAGTGGTGCTCGGCGACGTGATAGGCGTAGAAGCCGAAGCGGTCGTAGGACTCGATGATCTTCAGCCGCGCCTCGTAGTAGTCGGCGAGCGACAGATCGTTGCGGTCGAGGTGGTCGAAAACGCCGAAGTGCATCATTCGTCGGTCACATCGATCCACACGCCGCCGGGATCGGCCATCTGGAATTTGCCGCCGGCTTCCTTGGCGAAGAACGCCTTGCGGGCGTCGGCCTCCTTGCTGCCGCCAAGCCGCATCGGCGCGACATAGGGGTTCATGCCCGAGGTCGTCTCGACGTGCTGCTTGAACGCCTCGATGTTCTCGACCTTGAAGCCGATGTGATCCGGACCGGGACGCTTGATCGACATGTTCTCGAAGATCGAGATCGACCACGGCAGAATTGACAGCGTCACGCGCCCATCGGTCAGGTGATGCCCGGAGGCGCCGCCCTTGCGGTTCACCGGCTTGAGCTCGAACACGTATTGATAGAAGTCCGCGCACTTCTCCGGATTCATGGTGCGGATCGCGAACTTGGCGAGATAGCGGTCCTGGTTCCAGCCGGCCGCCGCCTGCTCCGCATAGACGCCGACGAGCTTGTCGCCCTCGTCCTTCTGAGCGAGGTCGAAGACGTTGCCGTCGGGATCGTGCGCGCTGTAGTTCGCGAACGGCCGGGTCGAAGGCCGCTTGACGATGTTGGCCTGCGGAAATTTTTCGCGCGCACGGGCAAGCACTGTCTCGATGTCGTCCACGACCAGCCCGAAATGATCGAGTCCGCCGACATAGCCGTCGCGTAGCGGATTGATGTTGAGCCCGACATAGCCGTCGCCGACCGTGACCGCGTTCAGCGGCCGGCTGGTCTTGCCCGATCGCTTGAGCCCGAAATAGGCCTCATAGAAATTGGCCAGCATCGGATAGATCGGGCTGATCATCGCCATGTGATTGATGTTTGCGAACATGGTCAGGGCCTCGCCAATGCGATCGATCGCGTCACGACGTCGGGCGAGACATCGAGCGTCTGGCCGATCAGCTTTTGCAGCTCGTCGCCCGACATCGGACCGAATTCAAGATTGCGCTTGTCCATCTCGGCCTTGAATGCCGGGTCGGCGAGCATGGCGGTGACCGCACGGCGCAGGATCGCAAGCCGGTCGGCCGGAACATCCGGCGGAGTCATCAGCGCGCGGCCGACCTCGGCGGTGCTGCCGAACAGGTTGAGCACCTGTTTGTCCTCATCGGTCTTGCCGAACTCCACCATCGCCGGCACGTTCGCGAATAGCGGATGCCGCCGCTGTGCATATTGCACCAGGACATTGACGGTCTTTTCACGCAGCCAATCGGGCTTGCCGAACAACAGGTTCTCGAGCGTCGCGTGCGCGCCCTCGGTCTCGCCGCGCTCCATCGCCAGGATTGTACCGGTGGTGCCGGGGTAGCCTTTGACGATCTTGAACCGCGTACCGGCGAGCTTGTTCATCATACTGGGCATGATTTCCGTGGTGGCGCCGGCGCTGGTGGCCGCCATCACGGTCTCGCGCTGCATGGCGTCGTTGATCGTCTTGGTTGGCGAGGTGTGCCAGGTCAGCGAGACCTCGATGATCGGCGTGAAGCGCCCGAGCCAGCCGAACTTGCGCATCTCGTAGGACACCGCCGGATCGCGCAGCGCCTGCGTGAGCGCAAGCTGCTGGCCGACCATCCCGATGGTGAGCCCGTCCTTGGGTGCCTGTGCAAACAGATAATTGGCGGCCTTGACGCTCGCGACGCCGGGCATGTTCTTGACCGCGATGATCGGACTGCCTGGAAGGTATTTCGGCAGGATCGAAGCCGCGAGGCGGGAATAGACGTCATAGCTGCCGCCGGGATTGTACCCGACGATCAGCGACATCTGCTTGCCCTTGAAGAAGTCCTCAGCGCTTTCGCCACGCGCGTGCTGCGTGAATGCGATGGCGGCGAGCGCGACGACGGCAAATTTGCAGGTCAAAGATACTTTCAACATCGCGATGCCGTCACCGTCCCAGCGCCGCCGCGGTTCCAGCCGCGCGCGCCCTCGCCGTAGATCTCGTAACCCGTGTCGGTCACGGCGATGGTGTCCTCAAGCTTGATGAAGCCACGCTTGGGATGCATCAGCGTCGTCTCCACCGAGACCACCATGCCGGTCTCCAGCGGCCGCGTCGCGTCATAGGCATCGTAGGGCACCGGACCGGTCGCGGTCAGCCGCGGCGCTTCGTGGCTGACGAGGCCCATGCCGTGCCCCAGGAAGTGCATGTGGTTGTGGTGCTTCGACTTGGCGACCAGCGCATCGGCCGCCGCGTAGATCTCGCCGCCCATGACACCGGCCTTCACCGGCTTCATCGAGGCGCGCTGGATGTCCTCGATCTCCGCCAGCAGGTCGACGAGCTCTGCGTCGGGCTCACCCAGGATCGCCATGCGGGCGAGGTCGCCGATATAGCCGTGGAAGTTTCCGCCGGAGTCGACGGAGAGCACGTCGCCCTCCTCCCAGCGCTGCCCGGACGGCGCGCGGTTGTGGCTCGCACCAGCCGCGATCAGACAGTATTCGAACGTCAGCCCGCGATTGGTCTCCTCGACCTTGAGCGCATCCGCCAATTCCTGCTTGGTCGTGCCCGCGCCGTGCTTCGGCGATCACCGCCTGCATGGAATCGATGACGCGCTCGGAGGCGATCTTCACCATTTCGAGCTCGGCCGCCGATTTGCGCGCGCGCAGCCGCTCCAGCACGAACAGCGCGTCGACGAACTCCGTGTCCGGAAGGTTGCTCTTGAGCGCCGCGGCGGAGTCCATCGGCAGGAACGCCATCTCGACGCCGACACGGCGGACATTGCCGATTTTCTTGACGTGCTCGACCGCCTTCTTGATCACATCGACCGAGCCGGACGACGTGCAATTCGCTTCCGGCGTCCAGAACGGCTTCACCTCGCGCTGGAAGTTTTCGAGCCGGTGGCCGAAGAACGCCGCCTTCTCAGGCGCGCCTTTCGCATACACCACAATCGGCAGATAGCGGCTCAATCCCATTGCATCCATGTAGTCGAAGAAGAACGCGCGATGGCCGCCGAGCAGGTATTGCACGTTGTGCTTCGAGCTGGCGAGCAACACGTCGATGCCGGCCTCTTCCATGAGGCGGTCGAGCCGCGTGGTGTCGAACGGAATGGACGATGCAGCCGGTTTCACGGAGGTGAGCATGTCGGCGCTCCTGGGGTCCTGTCGCAGCCGCAATGTGCCGCAGTTTGGCGGATAGTCGGCCGGACGCGCGATCAAGACAAGCCCCGCGGATGGGCTGGAATGCCAGCCTTACTTGACGCTCGCAAGCGCGGTTGGCAACGTCGCCCGCGCTTCCAGGGAGCAAGACGCATGCACGCCCTTCGGCTCCGGCATTCTTGTCGCGCCTGCCTTGCTCGGGCTTGCGGCCATGGCCGTGGCGATGCCGGCGGCCGCGCAGGGGGACTTCTACAAGGGCAAGACCGTCGAGGTCATCATCTCGACCGGCGTCGGCGGCGGCCTCGACACCAATGGACGAATTGTCGCGCGCCATCTCGGCAATCACATCCCGGGCAACCCCACCGTGGTCGCCAAGAACATGCCGGGCGCCGGCCACATCCGCGCGGCGAACTATGTGTACAGCCAGGCGCCCAAGGACGGCACCACGATCGGCACCTTCATCCCGATCTTCGTGATGGCGCAGGTGCTGGAGCGCAGCAAAGGCATCCAGTTCAATCCCGCGAACTTCCAGTGGCTGGTGTCGACCTCGTCCAGCAATTCGACGGTCTATGTCTGGCACACCACCGGCGTGAGAACGCTGGATGACGCGATGCAGAAGCAGGTGCTGATGGGCGGCACCGGCGTCGGCTCCTACAACATCATCTACCCGACGGTGCTCAACAGCGTGGTCGGCACGAAATTCAAGCTCGTCACCGGCTATCCGAGCACCACCGAGATCGCGATTGCGATGGAGCGCGGCGAGGTGCAGGGGCGCGCCGGCAACAATTTCAACAGCCTGACGTCGGAACACGGCGAATGGCTCAAGGCCGGCAAGATCAATCTCCTTGCACAAGTGGGACTTGAGCGCGATCCGGATTTCGCCAACGTGCCGCTGATCACCGAATACGCCAAGACCGACGAGGATCGGGCGATCCTGCGCTTCTTCTCGACCGACGTGGTGATCGGCCGCCCGTTCGTCACCTCACCCGGCGTTCCGGCGGAGCGCGTCGCGATGCTGCGTCAGGCGTTCGATCGCATGTTGAAGGATCCCGCGTTCCGGGACGACGCCAAGAAAGCCGGCATCGACATCTCGCCGGTCGCCGGCACGGCGATCCAGACCATCGTCACCGACTTCATGAACACGCCCGCGAACATCGTCGTCAAGGCGAAGGCCGCGATGGAGCCGAGAGACACCACCGAGCGCAAGAAATGAAGACGCAATGAAAAAACTCCATCTGACCATCGCTACCCAGGACTACGACCACTTCCGCGATTTCCGCACCGGCGAGGTCCGCGCCGAAGGCATCGAGCACACCTGGCTGATGCCGGAGCTGCACGAGATTTTCGCGCGCTTCACCGCCAACCGCGAATGGGACGTGAGCGAATTGTCATTCGCGAAGTTCGCCGCGCAGGTGACGCGCAAGAATCCCGACATCCTCGCGCTGCCGGTGGTCTGCTCGCGGCACTTCCGGTTCTCGGCGTTCTTCGTGAACAAGAAGAGCAAGATCAAGAGCGCGAAGGATCTGAAGGGCAAGAAGATCGGATCGCCGGAATGGGCGCACACCGCCGCGGTCTATATGCGCGGCTGGCTCGGCGACGAATGCGGCGTGAAGCTCAAGGACGTGCACTGGTATCAGGCGGGCTTGAACCAGCCCGGCCGCGCCGAGAAGGTCGAGCTCTCGATCCCGAAGGGCGTGAAGCTCACCCGCGTCGAGGACAAGTCGCTCTCCGACATGCTGGCGAAGGGCGAGATCGACTGCGCGCTGGTGGCGCGGCCGCCCGACTGCTTCATGAAAGGTCATCCCGACGTCGAGCGGCTGTTTCCGAACTATCTCGAGATGGAGGAGCAGTATTACGCGCGCACGAAAGTGTGGCCGATCATGCATGTGATCGCGATCAAGAAATCGATCCTCGATCGCGATCCGTGGGTCGCGGGCAGCCTCTACAACGCGTTCGTGGAATCCAAGGAGCGCAGCATCGGCCGGCTCGCCGACGTGACCGTGTCACGCTATCCGCTGCCGTGGCTCACGACCTATGCGCGGACGATGCGCGACAAGTTCGACGGCGATCCGTTCCCCTACGGCATCGACGAGAACCGGCCGACGCTGGAGCAGTTCATGCGCTACACCCACGAGCAGGGCATCGCGCACCGCCATGCCAAAGTCGACGATATTTTCCCGAAAGGAATGATGGTCGAACATTTGACTTAGCGCTCGACAGAATATCGCGGCGGCGCTAACGATCTACCGCCCGCGCGCGTTATTTCACTCCCTTCCTGCCCGGCCGCGTCCAATTGAAGACGCGCCGGGATACCAAGCCAACTTCGTTGTCTAAACATGCAACCGCTCGGCGTAGCGAGAGGAGCTCACTCGTCATGATTTCCCGCATCCCATTCCTGCAAACGGCACGGACCATGTTGCTGATCGTTGCGACGGTCGGCGCGGCAAGCGAAGCGCTTGCTCAGCAACCGAGCCAGGCCCAGGTCAATGCTATCCGCCAATCGTGCCGCAACGATTATATGGCGCATTGCTCGAGTGTGCCGGCCGGCGGCGCGGCGGCGCTCGGCTGCTTGCAGCAACACGCGTCGAGCCTTTCAGCGCCCTGCCAGCAGGCGGTGAGCGCGATCAAGGGGCCGACGCCGGCCGCCGCGAAGGCCAAGGCTCCTCCCGCCAAGTCTCAGCCGGCTGCCGCTCCCGCGGAAACGGCCGCACCGGCGGCGCCTGCCACCACCGCGAAGCCGGCCACGGCGCAGTCGAAGAAGGCGCAGCTTGCGGCCGTGCGCCGGGCATGCGGCGCCGATTACCGCACGCATTGCCACGGCATTCGGCCCGGCAGTGGTGCGGCGGCCGACTGTCTGAAACGCAACGCAGCGACGTTGTCGCCGGCGTGCCAGCACGCGCTCAGCGGCGTCGCCGCCGCCAAGTCAAAATCGGCCGCGGCACCCGCGGCTGCACCAGTGCCTGCCGCTGCACCAGTGCCGCGGCTGCGCCCGCCGAGCCGCCGCCGCTCCTGGTCTCGCCGCGCGAGGAAATGTTCATCCTGCGGACGTCGTGTCGCAGCGACTACGTGCAGTTCTGCCGGGGCCTTCGTTTCGGCGCGGGCCGCGTCGCCTCGTGCCTGCACTACAACGCGGCCAACCTGTCACCGCCCTGCCAGGCGGCGCTCGCCGCGCTGCGCGAAGGCCGCTAGGCGCTCGCAGGTCAAACCAAGGTGACCGCGACGGACGTCGCGGTCACCTTGGGAAACTCGCCAGCCAACAGCCGCTGGAACTCGAACGCTGAGCGAGCCACAGCACTGCCATACCTCCCGCCTTTGTGGATAGCTTGAGCGGGTCAACAACACGAACTGGCGCATCCGCTCGAGCGCGATCATGTTGTTTCCGAGAAATCGCGCTCGGCAGGAAAGCGCAGGGCGTGCGACGTCCAGGAGAGTGTGAGTGAGCGCCGAGGAATCCTACCAACAGGCCGCGCGATGTTTGCAGCTCGCCGGGGAAGCGCCCTCGGCCAAGCTGAAAGGCTTTCTGCTCGCGGAGGCGGAGGCGTGGACGAGCCTCGCCAAAGACCAGGAATGGCTTGAGCGAAGGAGCACCGATCGACGGACGCTCGGAGAATTCCCGATCTTACGCGCGGTGCTCTCGGCTCATTCGGACGGAGCGCCCAACAGACCTCACACGGCCGGCAGCGGGCCGGGAAGCCATGAGCACGACCCCCCTGCTGCGGAAATTGAAAGATCGATGTCAGACCACGATTGAGGCTGTGTTGGTCCGCGCCGACACCGTCAGGTCAATCGTGGCGAAGCGATCTGCGCTGGAGAACGATGCGCGGCGATTGCGCCCGCTAGTTGGCGCGTTCGAAGGTCCATCGCGTCAGGTCCGCGCCCTCTTTGTTGCAGAAGGCGTGGACAAACAACCGGTCTCCGATGCGAGCGAGACAGCCCGCCCGACGGCAGACTTTTAAGCCGGACGACCGCGTCTGCGGTGATCACTGATTTCTTGAGGGCATCCAGCTCCGCTCTCAACTTCGCGACCTCGGCATTGAGGCAACTGACAACCTGCTCGGGGGTGCCCGAGCAATTTTGCGCCTGCGCGCTCTGCGTCCAACAGAGCGATGCGACCGACGCCATCGCCATCAATGTCAGCTTCATGTTGAATCTCCGTCGTTGTGTCACCACGGTCAGCCAACGCCCCGCGACGCTGCTAAATCCGAGGGTTGATGGTGGGCGCGACAGAGATCGAACCTGTGACCCCTACCATGTCAAGGTAGTGCTCTTCCGCTGAGCGACGCGTCCTTTGACCGGCAACCGCTTATCGGCTCCCCCCGCCGGTGGGGGCACTTCCTAACTCGAAAATTAATGTAGGATGACGCCAATCCCGGACGTCAATGACCGTCGCAGATGCGGTCACCCATCCGAGGATCAGGGAGGGTTTCCATGCGTAAACGAACGCCGCAAATCATCGTATCGCTGCTCGCAATCGTGGCCGCAGGCCCGGTAGTGGCGCAGATCACCAGCAATCCGATTCCGGCCCCAATCGAGAAACGTGGCTTGGCGGTCGAGGTCGTGGAACTGGCGCGCCTGCCTGACAGCCGCGGGATACGCCCCGCCGATCAGGACACGAAGCCGGCCGGCTGGGCTCGGATCAATTACGTGCGGGACCTTCCCGACGGCCGCCGTTTTGTCGAACGACTCGCGCGGCTTGCTGTATCTCTTCGACGCCAAGGGTCAGCCGCAGATCTACGCGAGTCTGGCGGACACGTTTCCGCTTGGCGTCTACAACCGGCTGAGCGCCGGATTCGTATCGTTTGTGTTTCATCCGGAGTTCGCGAAGAACGGCCTGTTCTACACCACGCATAACGAGCATGCGGCCGGCAATCCGGGCACGCTCAACTTCATCCCGCCCGGGTACGGCTTGAAGGACGTGACCTACCACAACGTCCTCACCGAGTGGCGCGCAACGGATCCGGCGGCCAACGTGTTTGCGGGCACCCGACGTGAGGTCCTGCGCACCGCCCACGTGGTGGAACGCCTGGTTCATCCCCTGGGAGCGCTCGAATTCAACCCGACGGCAAAGCCCGGCAGCGAGGACTATGGCCTGCTCTACACCAGCGGCAGCGATTTCGGCTTCAGCAATGGCTACGGCCGGAACGCGAGCAATCCGGCCCAGACGCAGCGTCTGGATTCGATCGTAACGGCAATCCTGCGCATCGATCCGCGCAGTCCATCGGTAACGAACGGTCGGAAGGGGTTGGGCGATTATACGATCCCGACGGCGAACAAGCTTGCCGCGGTAGGCCCGCCCGCGCTGGGCGAGATCTACGCCTACGGATTCCGCAACGCCCACCGGCTGTCATGGGACACCGACGGCACCATGTTCGCCAACGACATCGGCATGAACCATATCGAAGAGATCAATATCGTCCACAACGGTGGAAACTATGGCTGGATGAGGCGTGAAGGGTACTGGGAAAACGGCCGCTGGCGCGGTGGCGCGCTGGGCGACCTCGGCGCGCTGGCCGAACTCTACCCGCTGCCCGCGGAAATCCTGGACGGGCGCGTCAAGGACGGCTTCAGGTATCCGGTCGCGATCTACGACCACGACGAAGGCCAGGCGATAACCGCCGGGTTCGCGTATCACGGCAAGATCGCCGCGCTGCGCGGCAAATATATCTTTGGCGACATTCAGCGCGGTCGCATCTTTGCAGCCGACCTCGCCGCGCTGAAGAAGGCCGACGATGGTATTCCCCTCACCGTGGCGCCGATCGAGGAAGTGCAGCTCTACGTGCGAGACGCCAGCGGCAACCGGGTGAATGTGTCGATGCAGGAACTCATCGATCAGAAAATGGGCGCCAAGATCGCGCGCGCCGATCTCTTCATCAGCCAGACTCGCGACGGCGAGCTGCTCATCACGTCAAGACAGGACGGCACCATCCGAATGCTCGTCCCCGATGCGGTTGCGCAGCGCTGATTGTATTCCCCGGCCTGGCATTGTTCGCCGGGTTATCGACGAGTCACGCATCTGAAGCGGCGTCCCCGCCGCTCGGGTGCGTGGCGCTATGCGCCCCTTTTGATCGAGAACCTCTCATCGGCTCCCCGCCGTCGGAGGCACTTCCTCACTCGAAAATTCATGTAGGATGACGCCGACCCCGGACGTCAATGGATCGTCGCAGAAGCGATTTCGCATCCGGGGATCAGGGAGGTTTCATGCGCAGACAAAAGCTGCAAATCATCGTGTCGCTGCTTGCAATCGTGGCCGCAGGCCCGGTAGCGGCGCAGATCACCAGCAAACCGGTTCCGACCCGAATCGAGAAACGCGGCCTCGCGGTCGAGGTCGTGGAGGTGGCGCGCCTGCCTGACACCCGCGGAATTCGCCCCGCCGATCAGGACGTGAAGCCGGCCGGCTGGGCGCGGATCAACTACGTGCGGGACCTTCCCGATGGCCGTCGTTTTGCCAACGACTCGCGCGGGTTCCTGTATCGGATCGATTCGAGCAACCAGCCGCACGTGTACGCGAATGTGGCGGAGACGTTTCCGCTGACCGTCTACAATCGGCTCTCGAGCGGACTCATCGCGTTTGTGTTTCATCCGGAGTTCGCGAAAAACGGCCTGTTCTATACCGTGCATGCGGAGCGTGGACCGGGCAATCCGACGAAGCCCGACTTCATCCCGCCCGGGTACGGATTGAAGGATGTGACCTACCACAACATCGTCACGGAATGGCGCGCGACGGATCCGGCCGCGAACGTGTTTGCGGGCACCCGGCGTGAGCTCCTGCGTACGGCCCACATAGTCGCCAACCTGACGCATCCCCTGAGCGCGGTCGAGTTCAACCCGACAGCAAAGCCCGGGAGCGAGGACTACGGCCTGCTCTATATCAGCGGCAGCGATCATGGATTCAGCAATGGCGGCGGGCCGAACTCGAGCAATCCCGCTCAGACGCAGCGTCTCGATTCGATCATCACCGCCATCATGCGCATCGATCCGCGCAGTCCGTCGGTCACGGGTGGGCGGAAGGGATTGGGCGATTACACGATTCCGATGGCGAACAAGTTTGCCGCGGCGGGCCCGCCCGCGCTGGGCGAGATCTACGCCTATGGCTTCCGCAACGCCCACCGGCTGTCTTGGGACATCGACGGAACCATGTTCGCCAGTGACATCGGGATGAACCAGGTCGAAGAGATCAACATCGTCCACAACGGCGGGAACTATGGCTGGATGAGGCTTGAAGGGTACTGGGAAAATGGCCGCTGGCGTGGTGGCGCGCAGGGCGAACTCGGCGCGCTGGCCGAACTCTACCCGCTACCCGCGGAAATCCTGGACGGACGCCAGAAGGACGGCTTCAGGTATCCAGTCGCGATGTACGACCACGAAGAAGGACGGCGATAACCGGCGGCTTCGCGTATCACGGCAAGATTGCTGCGCTACGCGGCAAGTTTATCTTTGGCGACATTCAGCGAGGCCGCATCTTTGCGGCCGACCTCGCCGCGCTGAAGAAGGCCGACGATGGTATCCCCCTCACCATGGCCCCCATCGAGGAAGTGCAGCTCTACGTGCGAGACGCCGGCGGCAACCGGGTGAATGTGTCGCTGCAGGAGCTCATCGATCGGAAAATGGACTGCAAGATCGCCCGCGCCGATCTCTTCATCAGCCAGACCCGCGACGGCGAACTGCTCATCACGTCGAGACAGGATGGCACCATCCGAATGCTCGTCGATCGCGCCGAATAAGGACTGATTGATAGGATTTTTTGGGTGGATATCGAGCGGCGCATTGTGTGGCGCGGCGCTCGGCGTCGGCGGACTGGGTACGGTCGCGGGAAGTGCGCTCGGGATCGTAGGTACCATCATCGGCACCATGGGCGGCTTCGCGTTACCCATGCGACTGTCGAACATCTTCGGTCGGGACCTTCCGGCAGCGCTTATGGAAGACGCCGTCGCGATCACAGGAGCGTTACTGATCGTCGCGCTGGCGGGGTGACCCATCAGATCGACGTAGCGCCATACCTCTCGTAGCCGCTTCATCGCCGGCGCAACGTCAACTCCAAACAAAACAACAGACGATGCGAACGCAGCAACGACGGCCGCGTTTGTACGCTTGCGCTTGTTTTCGTCGTGCGTCCGGCACGGTCGTCGAGAGCGTTCTGCCGGATTGCAACCAGGGTTTCGCACGAGACCAACCGGCGGAGATCGTGAGGTGAACCCGGTGCCGTGGCAGCCCGACAAATCTTCGGACGGCTTAACGCAAGCCTTAAGGAACCTCAGATGTTCAAGCGCACTGCACTACTTGCTACCGCGGCAGCGGTCGTTGTCGCCGTTGCAACCCTCACGACCGGCAATGCCGAAGCTCGCGGCGGCCACGGTGGTGGTCACGGCGGCGGTCATGGCGGCGGCCACGGTGGCATGGGCCATCATGGTGGCATGGGCCACCACGGCGGTCCCCGCGGCCACCATGGTCATCACCACCACGTTCACTGGCGTCCCCACTACTATCCGGGATACGCGTACGCTGCGTATCGCCCGTATCCCGTCTACCCGGCCGCTCTCCCGGCTGCGGCCCCGAGCTACACCTGCCCGCCGCCGGCTGCGACTTCCAACGGCGGCGACGACGACGACAGTGAATAATATCGATTGAGAGGAACCCCGGCATCGTCCGGGGTTCTTTGCTTTCTGACCGCGCCATGCGTGACGATTTCAGCGATGGCGTGGGACGTGAATGCTCGCAAGCGCGCGGTCGAACGCCATTGAACGACGACTTGTGAATCGCCGTTGAGATCTTGCTTTTGGAATCCGAGGGGTGATGGTGGGCGCGACAGGGATCGAACCTGTGACCCCTACCATGTCAAGGTAGTGCTCTTCCGCTGAGCTACGCGCCCTTTGATCGGCAACCTCTTATCGGCTCCCCCCGGGCGAGGCAAGCCGCCGGCCGGTCGGCATTTTGGCTGGTCTTTAGTGGAGCATGATCTTTGTCCGAAAACCGGTTCCCACTTTTCGGGATCATGCTCTAAGCCGCCAGCATCTTCTGGACTTCGTTGACCAGGTCGCGCAGGTGGACCGGCTTCGACAGCACCTTGGCATTCTTGGGCGCCTGCGAATCCGAGTTCAGCGCGACCGCCGCGAAGCCGGTGATGAACATGATCTTGATGTCCGGATCGAGCTCGGAGGCGCGGCGCGCCAGCTCGATGCCGTCCATTTCCGGCATCACAATGTCGGTGAGCAGCAGCTCGAACGGCTCCTCGCGCAGCCGCTGATAGGCCGAGAGCCCGTTGTCGTACGAGATCACCTCATAGCCGGCGTTCTGCAGCGCCTTGACCAGGAATCGGCGCATGTCGGTATCGTCTTCCGCGAGGAGAATCTTCGACATTTCTCTACTCATTGAAGGCCGGCTTCCCCGTGACTGTCCCAAGACCCATAAGCCGGATACCGGGTAAATATCGAGTGAACCCGACTATATATCGCTCACAGCCGCCCGGCCATGGACAAGTGCCGGTTTCGAGGCATAGTGGGGACGTTCGGAAGGTTGGCACGGGGGCCTTCCGCCGCATCGAGGCACATAACGTTCCATGCGCGCGACCAAAGACGAACTGGACCCCCCTTTCGAGATTCTCGAACCGGCTGAGTGGCGCGGCCCGGTGGTATTCAACTCCCCGCACAGCGGCAGCATCTATCCGCGGGAATTCCTGGCGTCATCGCGGCTCGACGTGGCGACGCTGCGCCGGTCGGAGGATTCCTTCGTCGACGAGTTGATCTTCGGCGTGCTCCAGCGCGGCCACCCGGTGATGCGGGCGCACTTCCCGCGCTGCTATGTCGACGTCAACCGGGAGCCCTACGAGCTCGACCCGCGGATGTTCGACGGCCGGCTGCCGTCCTTTGCCAATACCCGCTCGATGCGGGTCGCGGGCGGGCTGGGCACCATCGCCCGCGTGGTCGGCGACGCGCAGGAAATCTACAACCAGCGTATTCCGATCGACGACGCGATCCGCCGGATCGAAAGTCTTTACAAACCATATCACCGCGCGCTGCGCCGGTTGTTCACGCGCGTCCATCGCGATTTCGGCGCCGCAGTCCTGGTCGACTGCCATTCCATGCCATCGACCGCCGGCGCCAAGGACGAGCGCCCGCGCGCCGACGTGGTGCTGGGCGACCGCTATGGCACGAGCTGCGTCCCGGCGGTGGCCGAGACGATCGAAGCGACGTTCCGGGAGCTCGGCTACGTGGTCAGCCGTAACAAGCCCTATGCCGGCGGCTTCATTACGGAGCACTACGGCAACCCGACCGTCGGGCTGCATGCCATCCAGCTTGAGTTCAACCGGGCGCTCTACATGGACGAGCGGCGCTATGAGCGCACCGCGTCCTTCGCAACCCTGGCGGCGGATCTGGAAACCCTGGCGGTGCGGCTGGCCGACATCCCGGTGCAGGAGCTGCGGCCGTATCGGGCGGCGGCCGAGTGAGAGGGCATGATCCCGACCGCCTCCGCTCGGTGCGAGCTACGGCGGGTTCGTGTCCGCCGAAGCGCCGCGCGCGAAGGCGAAAGTGGGTACCGGTTTTCGGAAAAGATCATGCCCAACGACATATGCTCAAACAAGAAGCTCGCCCATTGGCGAGGCAGCGACGTGGGCGCTGGAGCTGAAAAAGAAAAAGGGCCGCGGTTGCCCGCGGCCCAAGTCTAGGGAGGAAACGCCCAAGGAGGGCAGCGGTAGCGCAGGCGCTACCGCACCGCAAAAAGATACACCGCGATGCACAAATTGCAAGAGCGGATTTGACGTCCGGGTGACTCTGCTCGGAAGTCCTTGTGGACAATAAGAAAAAGGGCCGCCTGCGTTAGCAAGCGGCCCAAGTCTAGGGAGGAAACGCCCAAGGAGGGCAGCGGTAACGCCGAAGCGCTACCGCACCGCAATAGATTGGCCTTTCTGATCCAGAAAAGCAAGTGATGCTGACCTAATTTCCCATGCGATAATGCATCCCTGTGCTTCCCCGGCAACAGGTCCGTTGCATATGCAACTAATGAACGGGATGAAATTTTTGCTTTGAAAACAAGCTGTTACTGTCGCCGGGCGCTGGAGCGATTTGCTACGTATCCGGCGCGTATCCACACTGGCGGCGAACGGTCGCAGTAACGAGGCACCATGACGGCGATCGACTTCTCCGCCTTTGTTAACGAGCTGGCGTCGGTATCCGGCGAAACGATTCTGCCATTCTTTCGCACGGCGCTCAGCGTCACCGACAAGGGCCAGGGCCAGTTCGACCCCGTCACCGCCGCCGACCACGCCGCGGAAAATGCCATGCGGGCGCTGATTCGCCGGACCTTTCCCGAGCACGGGGTCATTGGCGAGGAATTCGGGGCGGACCGCCCGGACGCCGAATATGTCTGGGTGCTCGACCCGATCGACGGCACCAAGTCCTTCATGGCCGGAATGCCGGCCTGGGGCACCCTGATCGCGCTGACGCGGTTCGGCGAGCCGGTGTTCGGCATGATGAACCAGCCCTTCATCGGCGAGCGCTTCAGCGGCGACGGCCTCGCGGCAAGCTACAAGGGTCCGGCGGGCAATCGCGAACTGCGCGTGCGCGCCTGCGAGACCCTCGCCGACGCGGTGCTGTTCACGACCAGCCCGCTGTTGATGAACGACGCCGATCGCAGCGCCTTCCAGAAAGTCGAGGCGGCCGTGCGGCTCTCGCGCTACGGCGGCGATTGCTACGCCTACTGCATGCTGGCCGCGGGCCACGTCGATCTCGTGATCGAGACCGGGCTGAAGCCCTACGACATCGTCCCGCTGGTGCCGATCATCACCGGCGCCGGCGGCGTGGTCACCACCTGGGAGAACGGTTCGCCGGTGAGCGGCGGCCGCATCGTCGCCGCCAGCGACAAGCGTGTGCACGCCGCCGCGCTGGAATTGCTCAAGGGCTAGCTATTTCGTTGAGCTCTAGCCGAAGATCGGCGTGCCCGGCACGAACGCGTCGAACGCCGCCAGCACCTGGCCGCGAAAGCGATCCTGCTCCATCAGCAGTTCGTGGCGCGCGCCCGGCACGATGAGATGCGAGCCCGCGCGCAGCCGCGCGGCGAATTCGTCGATCGCTTCCGTCGATACGATCTGATCTTGGCCCGCGGCGATCACCAGCATCGGCTGCCGGATCTTGGTCGGATATCCGGGCTCGGCGAGCGTGCTGATCATCTTGAACGCGGAATCCGCCCACGCCACCGTAGGCCAGCCGATCGCCAGCGAAGGCTCCGACTCCAGCACCGCCACGTTGCGCGCATAGCGCACGGGATCCGACGTCAAGAGATTGCCGATGAACGGGCGCTGCTGCATCACCGAAGCGTCGCCGCCGGGCACATACGCACCGCCAAGGCCGATCATGCGCATCGCCCGCACCGCGATGCGTGTCGCCATCGAACGGCGCAAGCCGGGCAGGCCGATCAGCGGTGCCAGCAGCACCATGCGATCGAACCAGCGATGCCCCTGGTGCGCGGCGCGGATCAGCACCGTGGCGCCCATCGAATGCGCAAGCCCGAACACCGGCGGCGGGCAATCCGGCAGCACGACCTCATGCATGAAAGTCGCGAGATCGATGTCGTAGTCGGCAAAGCGGCGCACATAGCCTTTGCGCGGATTGCGCAACTGGCGCTGCGAACCGCCCTGCCCGCGCCAATCGAGCGCCGCGACCGCAAAGCCGCGCGTGCGCAGATCGCGGACGGTCTCGAAATACTTCTCGATGAATTCGGCGCGGCCGGGAAACAGGCACACGGTACCCTTGCGGCCCGGCGGCGGCGCCCAGCGCGCGAAGCGCAACGACACGCCGTCCGGCGTTTTCAGCATGCCGGTAACGACATCCTCGGGCACCGGATTGGCGGGAATCGAGATGAGGTTCATGGGCTAGGTCCCGATTCCGAGTTCGTATGCCTCGCGGCACAACCGATACGCGCGGAAGGCACGCAACATTGCAGCGGTTATAGATTTGACGTTCCTCGCAGGACTTTGCGGCGTCAATGAAACGTCGAAATCCATCACACTGCGGAATGCAGGAACCTTCGTTATAGCAGCGCTCGGCTCAATGAAACTGCAAGGCTCGATTAAATTCTCGATTAATTTCAATCAGCTTAAGGACACTTGCAGGCTGCGGAAGCGCTCCCATATGGAGGGGGTGCAGGCCCATTGTGGATGCACATTAACCCGGTCTGGCCCTGCGGGGCGGACCCTCTGCATGTCGCTTTAGAAGGATATGCCATGCGAACTTTTGATCTTGCTCCCCTCTATCGTTCGACCGTCGGCTTCGACCGGCTGTTCAATCTCTTCGATCAACGCCGGACATGACGGCGCGCCGGGTTATCCGCCCTACAATATCGAGCGGACCGGCGAGAACGACTACCGCGTCTCGGTAGCCGTGGCCGGCTTCTCGGAGGCCGACCTCTCGATCGAGGCGAAAGAGAACACGCTGACGATCCGCGGCGAGAAGCAGGCCCAGACCGACGAGCACAAAGGCGAGACGCTCTATCAGGGCATCGCCGCGCGTGCGTTTGAGCGGGTCTTCCAGCTTGCCGACTTCGTCCAGGTGAAGGGCGCGACGCTGGAGAACGGTCTCCTGCACGTCGACCTCGTCCGCGAAGTCCCCGAGGCCAAGAAGCCGCGCCAGATCAAGATTGGCAACGCCAACGGCCAGCCCAAGGTGGTCGAGCAGAAGGCTGCGTAAGCGGTCGATCGGCACCGAATAAAAGGAAGCGCCCCGGCAATGCCGGGGCGCTTTCATTTTTCGGCTTGGTCGACGTGCGCTCGCTAGTCGAGCGGCGCGACCGGGACCATCTGCGTTTCCGCTGGCGGGCTGTCGCGGGCGCCGCGCTCGGCTGCCGGCGGCGGAGCTCGCGGGCTGCGCCTGCGGCGGCGGGCGTCGCCGCGGGCCGCCTGCGGCGCTGCTCCGGGCCGCGCAGGTGCTGCCGTCTCGTTCGACGCAACGGCGGGCCGCGGGCGCGGCAGCGGCGTGCGGGACCGGACGCGTCGGCGCCGCGCTCGCGCGCATCCGGAGCGCTTGCGAGACCATGGTTCTGCGACGGACCCGCGGCCCGGCGCCTGCTGCGCCGGTGCGGCGCGCGCTGTGCGCGGCGGCGGAGCCGACGGAGTCCTCAGATCAGCGGGCGGCGCTGCGTATTGCGGCGGCGGCACCGCGGCGTGCTGCGGCGGCCCGATCGGCACGAGCCCGCGCGGGCGCGCCGGCGCATACGCAAAGCGCGGATCGTAGGCGGGCTCGGCGTGCACAATCCGTCCGTTGTGCGCGCTCACCACGACGCGCAACTGACCGCCCATATTGTCGGACGCGAGCAGCACATATTGCGACCCGCGGCGCGCCGGCTGCGTCAACGGCCGCAGCCCCGATGCGCGCACGGCCATCAGCACTTCGTTTGGCGGCAACCCGCCATGGACCATTTGCGGCGGTGGCTCGACGTAGCCGCGGGGCGGCTCGACATAGACCTGCGCCTGCGCCGACGTCGCCGCGGCAACGGCAAGCGCACTCAACCCCGCACAGAGTGCGATCCTGTGATTCAAGACACTCTCCCTTGTCTTGTTATGGGACGAGCCTAGGCGGGGCAGATGCCGAAATTCGGGCAAGCTCGTCACAGCGCCGCCACAAAGGCCCGTTTTCCGGGCCTTCCGGCTATTTCCGGTAGACGGTGCGGATCAGCGCATCGAGCGAGATCGCGCCCGGGCCGACCGACATCAGCACCATCAGGATCGCGAACAGATAGACGTGCGTCGTCCACAGCGCCTCCGGCATGACATAGACCTGGATCAGCACGGTCATGACCAGAAGCGCCAGCGCCGACAGCCGGGTCGCAAAGCCGAGCACGAGGCAGACCGGCAGCACGAACTCGGCATAGGTGAAAAGATAGGCGGCAACTGTCGGCGGCATCGGCAGCGCGGCGTATTGCGTCTGAAACAGCTCGAAGGTCGACGGCTTGATCTCGGCCGGAAGGACGATCGAGAAATCGCCGTCGCGGTTGAACAGGGCGACCGGGATCGCCGGGCCGGCGATCTTTCGCCTGTCCCGACAGGAAGAACACGCGCGCGATGATGAAGCGGAGCCCGAGCGCGACCAGCGCGTAGGGCACCACGCCGCAGAGCGCGACGAGCTTGTCGATCGCGGTCGCGATGAGCGACGACGAGCGAGACTCCGGCTCCGCGCGGGACGTCGGAGCTTGAAATCGCCATCTGGTTCTCCCCCAGATCCGCCGGATTATAGGCGGGAATGGCGCACGGGCGGCGGCAGCGTGATTTTTTCGCCCGGGCCGGCGGCCGAAGCGAGAATTTCGGCCGCCGACGGCGGCCGAACCGAACCAACCGCGCGAATTCTGGAATTTAGAATTAGGCGAACCCTTGTATCCGTGGCTAAAATTTGTCATGGTGAGTTAGGACAGCATTGCTGTCCCACTTGGCGGCACGCCTTATGCATCGGCTGAACAGGGATCGGCTGGGCTTCGGGTAAACGCCAAACAGGAACGGCCAGGCGCTGACCGACCGCGGCGGCGAGAAGGCCGTCAACGCGACCCAGAACGGCGGCGCCTTCGGCCGCAGCGCACGATGGCGCTGCGGACCTCACGCTACCGGTCTGGCACGAGCCGATGGTCATCGGCCCTGACCGACGGAAGACACGAGGATGCGTACGAGGGCGACACGAAAGCGCGAGACGAGCCGGCGGCGCGGCATGAAGCCCGCCGTGCGCGACGCGTTTTCGTCCATCGGTCCTGCCGCTCGGCGACACCGCCGATCCCGGACTGCCGGCGGCGCAAGGCCTCTACGATCCGCGCGCTCGACAAGGACTCCTGCGGCGTCGGCTTCATCGCCGACATCAAGGGCCGCAAGTCGCACAAGCTGGTCGAAGACGCGCTCGCCATCCTCTGCAATCTCGAGCACCGCGGCGCGGTCGGCGCCGATCCGCGCGCCGGCGACGGCGCCGGCATTCTCGTGCAGATCCCGCACGCGTTCTTCGACAAGGAGGCCGCGAAGATCGGCTTCCAGCTGCCGCCCCCCGGCGAATACGCGATCGGCCAGTTGTTCATGCCGACCGATCCGGACTGGCGGCAGATCATCCGCGACATCTATGCCCAGACGATCAAGCGCGAGGGCTTGCAACTGCTCGGCTGGCGCGACGTGCCGACCGACAATTCGACGCTCGGCGAAAGCGTGAAGCCGACCGAGCCGGTGCACCAGCAGGTGTTCATCGGCCGCGGCAAGAAGATCAAGAGCGAGGACGAGTTCGAGCGCCGGCTCTACATCCTGCGCAAGTCGATCTCGAGCGCGATCTATGCGCGGCGCGAACGCCGGCTGTCGAACTATTATCCGGTGTCGATCTCCTGCCGCACCGTCGTCTACAAGGGCATGTTCCTCGCCGACCAGCTCGGCACCTATTATCCGGACCTGCACGACAAGGATTTCGACGAGCGCGCTCGCGCTGGTGCACCAGCGCTTCTCCACCAACACGTTCCCGGCCTGGTCGCTCGCGCATCCCTACCGGATGATCGCCCACAACGGCGAGATCAACACGCTGCGCGGCAACAACAACTGGATGGCGGCGCGGCAGGCGTCGGTGTCGTCGCCGCTGTTCGGCGACGACATCAACAAGCTCTGGCCGATTTCCTACGAAGGCCAGTCGGACACCGCCTGCTTCGACAACGCGCTCGAATTCCTGGTGCAGGGCGGCTACCCGCTCGCGCATGCGATGATGATGATGATCCCCGAGGCCTGGGCGGGCAATCCGCTCATGGACGAGGAGCGGCGCTCCTTCTACGAATACAACGCCGCGCTGATGGAGCCGTGGGACGGCCCGGCCGCCATCGCCTTCACCAACGGCCGGCAGATCGGCGCCACGCTCGACCGCAACGGCTTGCGCCCCGCGCGCTATTTCGTCACCCGCGACGATCGCATCATCATGGCCTCGGAGATGGGCGTGCTGCCCATCGCCGAGAAGGACATCGTCACCAAGTGGCGGCTGCAGCCCGGCAAGATGCTGCTGGTCGATCTCGACGAAGGCCGGCTCATCCCCGACGAGGAGCTCAAGGCCACGCTCGCCAACAGCCATCCCTATCGGGAATGGCTTGAGAAGACGCAGATCGTTCTGGAAGACCTGCCGCCGGCGGCCGGCAAGGCCGGCCTGTCCAACCTGTCGCTGCTCGATCGGCAGCAGGCCTTCGGCTACACCCAGGAAGACCTGAAGCTCCTGATGACGCCGATGGCGATCCAGGGCGAGGAAGCCGTCGGCTCGATGGGCACCGACACGCCGATCTCGGCGCTGTCGGACAAGGCGAAGCTCCTGTTCACCTATTTCAAGCAGAACTTCGCGCAGGTCACCAACCCGCCGATCGACCCGATCCGCGAAGAGCTGGTGATGAGCCTGGTCTCGATCATCGGGCCGCGGCCGAACCTGTTCGACCTCGAAGGCTCGTCGCACCTCAAGCGCCTCGAAGACGCGCCAGCCGATCCTCACCAACGACGACCTCGAAAAGATCCGCACGATCTCCGAGGTCGGCGACGGGCACTTCAAGTCGCGCTTCCTCGACACCACCTGGCCGGCCGAACATGGCGCCGACGGACTGCGCGACAAGATCGACCGGCTGTGCGCGCGCGCCGAAGCCGCGGTGCGCGAAGGCATCAACATCATCATCCTGACCGACCGCCGCGCCAGCGCCGAGCGGATTCCGATGCCGTCGCTGCTCGCCTGCGCGGCCGTGCATCATCACCTGATCCGGCAGGGACTGCGCACGTCGGTCGGCCTGGTCGTCGAATCCGGCGAGCCGCGCGAGGTGCACCATTTCTGCTGCCTCGCCGGCTACGGCGCGGAGGCGATCAATCCCTATCTCGCGTTCGAGACGCTGATCGCGATGGCGGACAAGCTGCCGCAGAAGATCGAGCCGAAAGAGATCGTCAAGCGCTACATCAAGGCGGTCGACAAGGGCATCCTCAAGGTGATGTCCAAGATGGGCATCTCGACCTACCAGTCGTACTGCGGCGCGCAGATTTTCGACGCGGTCGGCCTCAAGTCGGATTTCGTCGCCGAATTCTTCGCCGGCACCGCCACCCGCATCGAAGGCGTCGGCCTCGCGCAGATCGCCGAGGAAACCGTGCGGCGGCACCGCGACGCCTTCGGCGACGCGCCGATCTATCGCAACGCGCTCGACGTCGGCGGCGAGTATCAGTTCCGCGTGCGCGGCGAGGACCATGTCTGGACCGCCGGCACGGTGTCCGCGCTCCAGCATGCGGTGCGCGCCAATCTGCCCGAGCAATACCGCGCCTATGCCAAGGTCTCGAACGAGCAGACCGAGCGGCTGCTCACCATCCGCGGCCTGTTCCGCATCAAGTCCGCCGAGGACGACGGCCGCAAGCCGGTGCCGATCGACGAGGTCGAGCCGGCGAAGGAGATCGTGAAGCGCTTCGCCACCGGCGCGATGTCGTTCGGCTCGATCTCGCGCGAGGCGCACACCACGCTCGCGATCGCCATGAACCGCATCGGCGGCAAGTCGAACACCGGCGAGGGCGGCGAGGAATCCGACCGCTTCAAGCCGCTGCCGAACGGCGACTCCATGCGCTCGGCGATCAAGCAGGTGGCGTCCGGCCGCTTCGGCGTCACCGCCGAGTATCTCGTCAACTCGGACATGATGCAGATCAAGATGGCGCAGGGCGCCAAGCCCGGCGAAGGCGGCCAGTTGCCCGGCCACAAGGTCGACAAGACCATCGCCAAGGTGCGCCACTCGACGCCCGGCGTCGGCCTGATCTCGCCGCCGCCGCATCACGACATCTATTCGATCGAGGATCTGGCGCAGCTCATCTTCGACCTGAAGAACGTCAATCCCGCCGGCCAGGTGTCGGTGAAGCTCGTCTCCGAGGTCGGCGTCGGCACCGTCGCCGCCGGCGTGTCGAAGGCGCGCGCCGACCACGTCACGATTTCCGGCTTCGAGGGCGGCACCGGCGCGAGCCCCCTCACCTCGCTCAAGCATGCCGGCTCGCCGTGGGAGATCGGCCTCGCCGAAACCCACCAGACGCTGGTCGTCAACCGGCTGCGCAGCCGCATCTCGGTGCAGGTCGACGGCGGCATCCGCACCGGCCGCGACGTCGTGGTCGGCGCGCTGCTCGGCGCCGACGAGTTCGGCTTCTCGACCGCGCCGCTGATCGCGGCCGGCTGCATCATGATGCGCAAGTGCCACCTCAACACCTGCCCGGTCGGCGTCGCGACGCAGGATCCGGTGCTGCGCGCGCGCTTCGTCGGCAAGCCCGAGCACGTCATCAATTTCTTCTTCTTCGTCGCCGAAGAGGTGCGCGAGATCATGGCGGCGATGGGC